>JBBREA010000164.1:0-5794 GCA_038203385.1 Acidimicrobiales bacterium
GGGGTGCGGGAGTGCAGATCGGCGGGAGGCAATGATTGGCCGGCACGGTTGAGTTCGCGGACCCGAGAAGTGAATCGTGCTTCGGTCGCTGCGGTCCAGCTTTTGAGTCGGCCGAGCGTGGCGAAGGCCTCCGTGCAGTGGGATGCGTTGGCAGTGGCTGGATCGATCGACGTGATCGCAGAGAGTGCGGCGGTGAGTTCTGGGGGGAGAGTGCCTGAACTCATGAGTGAATCATAGAGGGTACAGATGTTCGATGCAAGCGCAACGGAAGGATAGAACTCCCCCTGTCCTTCACCGGGCCTGGCGTGTGGCCAACCGTAGGTCGATGGCGCCGCTCAGCACACCTGCTGTGCAGACTGCCCAGAAACGCCGACAGCGAAGAGCAGAGCTGCCGCGACTGCATGAAGGGCGGCACGGCTGTGCTGCTGACTGATCTTTGCCTCTGCTGTTCGCCATCGCGAGGCGATGGGGTGCGGAAGCGTCGTTCGAACCCTCGTTCCCAGGTCGTGGAGTGACTGCGCGAGGAGTTTGAGCATCGCCGTGCGTGATCGGCGTCGCTTACCTCACAAGACCGCATCGAGGGTGCGCGGTACTTTTGCGCGAACGGGTGTATCAAAACCACGGCCTGGCGCGTGGATACGTTCATGGCAGTGGGGGATCTCCGGGGGACCAGCGAGCAGCGCAGTGACGTTGCGTTCGGTGAGTTCTATAGCCGTGAGCTCGACGGGCAGGTTCGTCGCGCGACGTTGATTCTTGGTTCGAACGAGATCGCCAACGACGTTGTCCACGACGCGTTCGTGGCGGTGTACCGACGCTGGGACTCGCTCGACGAGCCGGGCCCTTACTTGAACGTGGCGGTGCTGAACGGATGCCACGGGATTCACCGGCGACGGTCGCGCGACCTGCGGCTGCTGCCCCGGTTGCTTGACCGTGACACCGCATCGGCTGGCGAAAGCCTCGACGACGTGCTGGCAAGACTTCCGTTCAACCAGCGCGCCGCCGTGGTGCTCCGCTACTACGACGGGCGCACGACCGACGAGATTGCTCTCGCGTTGAACTGCGCCCCCGGCTCGGTCGGACCCTGGATCGACCGTGCGCTCGCCAAGATGCGAAAGGCTTTGAGATGACAGACGTTGAACAGCAGCTCACGGATCACCTGCGGCGCCAAGCGGCGGACGTGGTTCCCCGGTATGACCTGGAGGCAGTTGAGCAGGGCGTTCGTCCCGATGAGTACCTGTACTGTCCCCCCGGTCGACGGCCACTTACCGGATTGCTCGTCGGCGCTGCCGCAGCAGCACTCGTGGGCGTCGCGGTCTTTGCGACACTGATCCGCGACGACCAGGCGACCACCGTGATCACACCGGCAATCGACACGCCTCGTCCCGTCGAGACCATCAGTCCGCCAGTCGATACGTCCGTTCCCGAGACCGTGACGGATAGGCAGCCGATGGCCGCCTTCCTGGGCAGCTGGACCTCGATCGACACCGACAGCAGCCTCCAGACGATGGACATCGGAGGGGCCGGCGACGGGTCGGCCGAGATGACGGTTCGCGACGCTGCCGCCGGTGTGTGCTCGGACTCGTCATCCACCATGACCGGGACCGGACGGCTGGACGACAACGGTGATTTGGTCATCGCCACACCGACGTTGACCTGTGACGATGGCAGCGAACCGCTGTCGCTGACCCCTCCGATCGAGGAGCAGCTCCGCAATCTGACCTTCGCACGTGACCCCCAATCCGACTCCCTGACAGACACTCTCGGCCTCATCTGGCGGCGGCCAGGCGCGCACGAGCCGAGTGCGGAGGGCGCCACATCGGGCGCGATGTGGCCGCAGTCCAGCCTCGACGAGGTGCGCGAGGCACAAGAGCTTGCCGACGCAGCCGACCCCGCCTACACGTGGCAGATCGACCCGCAACTGAGTTCGGCTGGCGAAGAATGGTGGGGACACCTTCGGGACCAGGGAGGTTCGGAGATCGTGGAGCGGTTCCTCCGCGATGGGCTGGGCTGGGAGGAGTTTCTGTTCAATCCCTACCAGCCGGCCGAAGGAGCAGGAAAGCGTGACGGGACCATCGGCGGCATCGTGTACCTGCGGTGCGCGCCGGGCGAGACGAACCCCCTGTACCCGACCGCGCCCGTAGGGCACAAGGAAGCGCCGGGCGCTGAGCGGTGCGCTCCGACGATCGACGAGTTCCGCTACGAGGCGGTGCAGTTCTACCTCTCCCAGCTCGTCCAGCAGGACCGAACAGGGGTCTGGGTGGTGACCGACTGGATGTTCACGGCGCCGTTCACGCAGACCGACCCGCAGGTTGTCGAGACGGCGGCAACCGCCCGTCTGCAAGACTTCCTCGCAGCGCGCATCGCGGGCGAGGGCGCTGAAGGGTACGTCGAGGTCGGCGTCGTTGGTGGGAGCCTCGAGGAAGTTCCTCTCCTGTACGCCACGACCACCGGCGCACGCTTTGAGCGATCAGAGATCGAGCGGGTAAGTGAACCACTGTGGCCTGGCGGCGACATGACGTTCGCGGTCCGGCTGTTCGCAGACGGCGGCGAGACCGTGGTCGAACAGCAAATCTCCGTGTCCAGTGGACGCCTCTTTCACGATGCGAACGGCACGACAGAAAACGGTGGGTCGATTGCCGTGCCGTACGTAATCTTCGACGGTGATGTGACCTTGTCCGCAGCCGACCCATGGGAGATGAGTTGGCGCTTCGCGCTGGCCCTGACGCTGGGAGATCAGGGGGAGGAACGCGTCGAGTTGGTGGCCGATTCGTTGCCGGTCGGGTGCGCAAGGGGCCCGGCCCTATCCGGCGCCAGCGAGCTGGCCCGGAGCATCCAGTCCGACCCCGACCTCCAGGTGACCGATCCCGTCGGCGACATTGTTGGAGGGGTGGAGGTGCTGGCGATGGACATCACCCTCACCGCGGGAGCGAGTGTCTGCGAGGTGACTGGCGGCCCCGGCCGGGGCGATCTCGTTCAGGGGAGCCGCATGCGTCTATACCTGATCGATCTCCCCGAAGGCTCGGCGACACGAACGCTCGCGATCTCGGTCGTGGCTTCCGAGGCGCGATTCGAGGCCGTGCTCCAGGCGGCGGAGCCGATCATCGACTCGATCGAGTTCCACACGGGCTGAGGGTGACATGACGCCGTTGAGGATGAATCGCTCTGCGTTGGCAACGTGAACGACGTCGTCATCTACGTGTCAGTCCACACGCCTTCAGACCCAAAGTCGAGAAGACCGCCCTACAGCACGTCACCGACCCTGCGGCTGTCCTGCGCGCGTCTTGCAGGTTCCTTATGGTTCGACCAGGCAGGCCTTGTGGTGCTTGCCGCGCACGTTCGCCATGACTCCGGACACGTTCCGACTGGGCACGAAGCCGACCTGGTCCGGCGGGTGTTTTCGCACTGTGCCGGGTACTTCGATCAGAGCTCGGCCGAACCAGCTCGGAATGTGGAAGCTGTCGCGGAGCTCGAGCTTGCCGTGGAGGTCGGCGATGCGGTGTTCCGAGACGTGCTGTCTGGCGTTTGTGGTGCTCCGCGACACCCGGGCTGACCAGCAACTTCGTACACGCTCGTTCATTCGGGGAATTCGTAGATGGGCGCCCATACGACAGGCAGCGACAACGAGCCACGTACCACATCGTCACGACGTTGGGCGGTTGCCGCCCAGGTGACGCTTATCTCATTGCCGGCGGGTGGTGCTGCCCCTGAGGTGACCGAGGGGAGCCAGGCATTCGGCAACGAGATCCCCGTTGTTCGGGAAGACCCGATCGGCACCGTTCGGCCAGACGATGGTCCCCAACTCCGGGTCCACAGCGACTCGGGCGAAGTAGCCGACGTCGCGTAGCGGCTCGAACACTGGCCCCATCGGCTCCGCAAAGCGGTAGCTGAGATCGACGTCGCCGACGAGCCCGTCGGCGAACGTGAGCCGAAGGCAATGCCCGCCGAGGTGCTCGACGGCTCGGATTTCATACGGAGCGATCATGGCACGGTTCGATTCTATTCAACGGTTCCTGACGCGCGGCCAGATCCCAGCCCGTCATGAGCTCGTCACGGTGCAACTCGGCCCACTCCTCGACGAGTGCTCGAGCGCGGCGAGGCAACTCGCCGTTCAGTACCTCACCCGTCGCGATGGCTACCTGCGCCTGATACTCGCCGTACTTGGCGTGGAAGTGCGGTGGTGGATGATCATCGAAGTACATCGCAATGATGCCGTAGAAAGCAGAGATCCTCGGCACGCCATCGAACGTACTGGCAGGGTGTGACGTTTGCGGCTGTCGCTCCTGAGGTGCCACCCAACGCCGGCCTGAAGACACTCGCCAGCTCCCTGCTCCATCCGTCGGCAACCACGCTCCGCGGTCCGTGGTGTCTACGAGTCGTGGCACTTCGGCACATACGTGCGACTGGACGGGGTCGGCGACGCCGGAACAGGGGCGGTCCACGGCGATGCACCTGAAATCCGGGAGCTTGGCCATCAGCGACATCCAGCTCGCGCCGGCGTTGGCGACGCCGTGAATGAGCAGGAGCGGCGCCGCGCACCGTCGCCGGTCTCCTGCACCCGCACCGTCTCGCCCGTGCGAAGTCGTACTCGTCGCTCCGTCGGCGCCAACCCCACCGAATCCCAAAGTCTCTGCTCGGTCTGACGGAACCGTTCGATCTGCTTCCCCATCCGATCGGTCTAGCCGAGTTCACGATCGCCAAATCGCAATGACCCGGCAGCGACCCCGTCAAGCACCTCCGCTCCCGAGACCAACGACACCCAACAGGGCGCTCAAACTGCCCTGACGGAGCAGATGCAAGGCACGGGTGGCACCGATCAACTGGTCTGAGCGTGTCCCGTACCGCCGGTTTGTGACTCGTGCGTCAGAACTGACTCTCTCGGTATGTACGGCACCATCGTGACCTCCACGTGGCCGACAGCCCACGCCAACGTTGCTGCCACGGTTCGGGAACTGGTTCGTGGTGTGATACGTCTGAACCGTATGGAACGACGCCGTCTTGTCACCGCCGTCGCAATGTTGGCCTTCACAGCTTGCGGGCGGGCGGATGAGCCAGCATCCGGCGTGCCGTTGCCAACGGTGGAATCGTCCGCCGAACGGACGGGACTTCTGGGCAGTTGGCGGTTCGAGTCGCTGGACGTTGATGGTGTGCCGTTCCCGATCGACCGGCAAATGTTCTTGGACATCACCGAAGACGGCTTTCGTGCAGAGACGACCTGCAACTCTGTATCGGGCACCTTCGGCGGCGAGAGCATGATGACCCTGGCCTCCTGCGGGACGACCGCTGCGACCGATGGTGAGCGCTACATGAGCCAAGCCCTCCGCGCCGAACCGGCACAGAGCGACGACCAACTGGTCTTCGACGACGGAAACGTCCGTCTGGTGTACAAGGCGTTCACCGACCCCTTGCCCGGCGACCTGTTCGCCGTGCTGGGCGATCAGACCCTCGATGTGAACGAATCCGTACTGCCGACCCAGGAAGTCACCGGAACCGTGCCTCCAGACTTCGACACGCTCGTACCGCTCCCGTCACCCACCAGCGAAATCGACCTGTTCCTCGCTGTCATCAACCGCAACGTTTGTGTAGTTGCTGCGACCGGCACGGCGTATGACATGCAGTGCCAAGGGCCAAGGTTCGCCGCAGGCGGAACTACTGCAGGCAAGGTTCCCACCTACGGCCCCCCGATGTTCCGCATCGCACTCATACCGGACCGCTTCGGCCCCGGTGCCGCAAGCCGCCCAGACCTCGGCACCTACAGCCACAACCTCCTCGTCGTGAGCGACGACATCCCGACAGG
>JBBREA010000165.1:0-5788 GCA_038203385.1 Acidimicrobiales bacterium
CCTCATTGGTTCGGCGGATCTGATGCCTCGCAACCTCGATCGGCGAGTGGAAGTGCTGGTGCCGATCGAGCATCAGAGGCATCGAGAATGGATCGATCAAGTCTTCGAGTTCTTGCTGGCCGACGACATCGTGCGTTCTGAGATGCAAGCCGATGATTCGTGGCTTCGTTGCGGCCCGGTCGACACATTCGAACCCGATGCGCAAGAACGAATGAATCGCTGGACTTTTGAGCGACAGCAACAGGTTCGCCGCTAGCACGATTTGATCAGCATGCAGGAGCTCAGGCGGGTTCGGGCCTGTTCGGTCTGCGTTCATGTTGCGTGACCGTGCGGCCACTTTTCCTGCGACACATGTCGTACACGTGAACAACGGTTGAACAACCCCAGCGTGCGGGTGTGTGGCGAACCACAACTGTTTGCCGGTCGTTCACCCGATGCCTCCTGCCACGTTCACCTTCACTCCGTAGCGTTTTGGTTGGAGTTCGTCGCCCCCCGACGAACTCCGCTCGTGAACAAACGCCTTCGGGCGATCAACAGTGTGATTGGAGCAATCAACGTGAAGATTTCTAGCAAGCGTTTCGCGGCACTCGCCGTCGTCGCAGCTGTCGTCCTGGCCGCATGCGGCGATGACGACGAAGCGTCGGACACCACCGTGGGCCAAGCAGCCCCTGCCACCACCGAGGCCATGGAAGAGACGGCCACCACCGAGGCCATGGAAGAGACGGCCACCACCGAAGCCATGGAAACCGGCACCACCGAGGCCATGGAAGAAGAGGGTTCCGAGACGGATCTCTCCGCGCTGTCGGGCAGCATCTTCGTGTCCGGCTCGTCAACGGTGGAGCCGATCTCCATTGCGGCTGGCAATGCCTTCGCCGACATGGCACCCGGCGTGGCTGTGACCGTAGAGGGTCCTGGCACAGGTGACGGGTTCGCCAAGTTCTGCGCCGGTGAAACGGATGTCTCTGACGCATCGCGAGCGATCAAGGCCGAAGAAGTCGAGGCGTGCGAGGCAAGCGGCATCGAGTTCATCGAACTGGTTGTTGCCGTGGACGGGTTGTCGGTCATCACCTCTGTGGAGAACACAGCCGTCGAGTGCCTGTCGTTCGTCGACCTGTATGCGCTGCTCGGGCCGGACGCAACCGGAGTGAACAACTGGGCCGACGCCAGCGCTGTCGCTGACGAGATCGCTACAACTGTCACTGATTTGGGCGCAGTGAACACCCCGTACCCCGACGCTGAACTCACCGTCACCGCCCCCGGTGAAGAGTCGGGAACGTTCGACAGCTTCGTCGAGATCGTGATCGAGGAAGTCGGCGACGCCCTGGGAGTCGAGGATGCCAACGTGCGTCCCGACTACACCGCCAGCCCGAACGACAACGTCATCATCGAGGGCATCTCCGCCAACCCGACGTCGCTCGGCTGGGTGGGCTTTGCGTTCGTCGAGGAAAACCTCGACACGGTCAAGCCTCTCCAGATCGACGCTGGCGACGGCTGCATCGAGCCGACACCGGAAACCATCGCCAGCGGTGAGTTCCCGATCGCTCGCGACCTCTACATCTACGTGAACACGACCAAGCTCGAAGAGAACGAGGCCTTGGCGCCGTTCATCGACTTCTATGTGAACGAAGCGATCACGACCCTCGTTGGTACGGGCGACGGACAGGTTCCGTACGTGCCGGTGAGCGCAGATACCCTCGCAGAGACTCAGCGGGTCTGGGCCGAGATGGAAACGGGCACCCGGGCGGGCTGACCACGCAACACGAACCACTCGTTCGGAGGGTGGGCCCTGGCGGGCTCACCCTCCGAACGGTCTAGTCTCGGCCTCATAGCAGTATCACCCGAAAGCGCACCAGATGAGCGTCACGTCACTGTCTCCTGATCAACCAATCGATCTCACTACTCGCCCCGGACGTCGGCGCCGCGACACGGCGGCGAAGTGGGCCTTTCGTACTGCAGCGCTCACCACACTGCTCGTGACGATTCTCATCATCGTGACGCTGGTGTTCGATGCCTGGCAGTTCCTCTCGAAGCTCTCTGAATCCGAATCCGGACTCGGCGCTCTGAACGAGATCGGATGGTTCCCTCGTCGTGGGCTGTTCGACATCGGCACTCTCGTCGTGGGTTCACTGATCGTCACGGGCATCGCCATGGCGGTGGCGGTACCGCTCGGTCTCGGCGCTGCGATCTACCTGGCCGAGTATGCGCGTCCCGGTGTGCGACGGGTCGTCAAGCCGATCATCGAAGTGTTGGCGGGCGTGCCCAGCGTGGTGCTCGGATACTTCGCCATCGCGGTCATCAACCCCGAACTGGTGGTGCGACTGTTCAGCGGCGCCAACAAAGCATTCACCCTTGCTGCCGCCGGGATCGGTGTGGGCGTGTTGACGATTCCGATCATCGCTTCCGTGGCTGAGGATGCATTGCGTGCCGTGCCGCTGTCACTTCGTGAAGCGTCGTACGGCCTCGGCGCCGAACGCATGCAGACCACCTTTCGGGTGGTGTTCCCGGCCGCCATTTCTGGAATCGTCGCCGCACTCATTCTCGGCATCTCGAGGGCGATCGGCGAAACCATGGTGGTCGCCATCGCTGCCGGCGCAGTGGGTGGCGGCTTGTTCCGGCTCACCCCTCTCGAGCCAGGCCAAACCATGACCGGGGCCATGGCCGCGCTCGGGTTCGGTAGCGACCAGGTAGCCGGCAACGATCTCGCCTTTCAGAGCCTGTACTTCGTAGGGCTGTTGCTGTTCTTCATGACGCTCCTCCTCAACGTCGCCAGCGATTGGCTCGTCAACAAGGTCAGAGAGGTCTACTGATGGCGTTCACCACCCCTGCCACCATGGGCGGAGCGTCTGCGCGATCCATCACCGAGGGCCTCACCAAACGCGGTGCCGATCGCAAGGGCAAGATCATCGAAGGGATCCTCGTCGGGTTGCTCGGGCTCTCGTTGCTCGTGCTGCTGACGCTGATCGTCGACCTACTCACGAGCTCGTGGAGCGTGTGGACCACCCGTCCCGGCGACTTCCTCACAACGAACCTGAATTCTCAGAGCGCCGCTCAAGCCGGTGTCGGCCAGGCGATCCGTGGAACGCTGATCCTGTGCGGAATCGTGATTCTCGTGGCGTTCCCGCTCGGCATTGCCTGTGCGGTATATCTCGAGGAGTACGCCGGACGATCCTGGTTCGCAAAGATCATCCGGATCAATGTGCGCAACCTCGCCGGCGTACCGTCCATCGTTTACGGGCTGCTCGGTTTGGCGATCTTCGTACAGGCAATGAGCGGCTTCACCGGCGGACGAACCGTGTTCGCCGGCGGCCTCGCCCTCTCCGCTCTGGTGTTGCCCATCGTCGTGATCACTACCTCCGAAGCCCTGCGGGCGGTGCCGCGAAGCATCCGCGAAGGCGCATTGGGTGTGGGTGCGACTCCATGGGAAACCGTGCGGAGCCACGTGCTGCCTTCGGCGGCGCCCGGCATCCTCACCGGCACCGTTCTGTCGCTCGCCCGTGCCGCGGGCGAGGCAGCTCCCGTGTTGCTGGTCGGTGCAGCGACGGGCCTGCTGCGCACTGGAAACCAGAGTCTCATGGATCAGTTGCAGGGCCCGTTCACAGCGTTGCCGGTTGCGATCTTCTCGTATGCCCGGCAACCGGGTGAAGACTTCCGCTCGGTCACCGCCGCAGCTTCTCTGGTCTTGTTGGCGATGGTGCTGGCGATGAACGCGGTAGCGATCTGGCTGCGCAACAGGTACGAGCGAAAGTGGTGACCCTCATGGCATGGATTCAAGACGACACGAAGCAAGGACTGGCACATATGGCGCAGGACCAACAAACCGGGATCACCCTGGAGGTACCCTCCAAAGCAGTGAGCGATGAGGCCCCTATGGTGTTCCGCACCGAAGATCTCGAGGTGCATTACGGCCCCTTCCGGGCGGTGCGCGAAGTCAACCTCGACATCCGCCAACACGAGATCACTGCCCTGATCGGCCCGTCGGGCTGTGGGAAGTCCACCGTGTTGCGGTGCTTCGACCGCATGAACGATCTCATCGAAATCGCTCGAGTCGGTGGCAAGGTGCTGTACCACGGCGTCGACCTGTACGGCCCCAACGTCGACCCGGTCGAGGTGCGGCGTCGTGTCGGCATGGTGTTCCAGAAGCCCAACCCTTTCCCGAAGTCGATCTACGACAACCTCACATTCGGCCCTCGGTTGAGTGGCATCAAGAAAAAGGACGAGCTCGACAACATCGTCGAGCAGTCGTTGAAGTCCGCTGCACTGTGGGACGAAGTGAAAGACCGTTTGAAGTCGTCGGCGCTGGGCCTGTCTGGAGGTCAGCAGCAACGACTCTGCATCGCCCGTTGCGTGGCAGTGAAGCCCGACGTGATCTTGATGGACGAGCCGTGTTCCTCGCTCGACCCCATTGCGACGGCGCGTATCGAAGACCTGATGAAGGAACTGGCGAAGGAATACACGATCATCATCGTCACCCACAACATGCAGCAAGCTGCACGTGTCAGCGACCGAACGGCGTTCTTCACGACCGAGGTCAATGAGGAAAGCGACCGGCGCACCGGGGTACTCGTGGAGTACAACCCCACCTCGAAAATGTTCTCGAACCCCGACGACACCCGCACCGAGCAATACGTCACAGGGAGGTTCGGCTGATGGACGAGCTACGGCCAGATTTTCATCACGATCTCGAAGCGTTGCGCAAAGACATCGCACGACTCGGAGCGTCCGTCGTGGAGTTGATCCCGCGAGTCACTGACATTCTGTTGCAGCAAGACCTCGAGGGTGCAGAGTATGTCCTGCGGGGTGACATCGACATCGACGAACGGGCGATGGACATCGAGGAACGCGCGCTGACCGCGCTGGCGCTCCAAGCGCCGGTCGCCAGCGACCTTCGTCAGATCGCTGCTGCGCTGAAGTTGGCACCGGAGATCGAGCGTTCTGCCGACTTGTGCTGCAACATCTGTAAAGCAGCGCGCCGCATCTACGGCCACGAACTCGATCCGAAACTCCGCGGGGCAATTCAGCGGATGAGCGACCAGGCTCACCAGGAGTTCAAGGAAGTCATCGAGGCCTACATCGCCGGCGACTCGGTTCGTGCCGCCGCTCTGGTCGACATGGACGAGTTCCTCGATCGATTACACACGCAGTTCATCCAGCAAATCTTCGAGAGCCACGCCGCAGGCAACATCGATGTGCAGGTAGCGATCCAACTTGCAGTAGTGGCGCGGTTCTACGAACGGCTCGGGGACCACGCTGTGAACATCGCTCAGCGTGTGATGTACATCGCCACGGGTTGGAGGCCGGTGCACGACGCAGTGCGTCGGCACCGCGAGATGATCGATGAAGGTCGCTGACCGCAACATGAGCTGCCGTCATGACTCGTTGGCGAGATGGACATCGTACTCGTACTGATTGGACTGATCGCCGGGGCGGCGCTCGCCTCTGTAGCTCGCTTCTTGAACTCACCCCGTGAAACATCTCGAGTTGCTGCGACAGTCGAACCCGTCGCAGCAGCTTCGCGCAACGGGATGTCGGCTCTCGACCATCATCCAACCGGGGTGGTCATCACTGACGCCCAAAGCAGAGTGCTGCTCAAGAACCGGTCGGCTCAAGCCCTCGCCGGTACCCACGTCGCAATACTCATCGATGCCGCCGTAGAACGGCACATCGCCACGGCGATCGAGGGCGAGAGCGGCAACGAAGTGGTCGACCTGTACGGCCCACCTCGTAAGGTCGTGGTGCTCACCTCGCAGCCGCTACCGGATGGCGGCGCCGTGGTCTTCATCGACGACAT
>JBBREA010000166.1:0-5687 GCA_038203385.1 Acidimicrobiales bacterium
ACCCCGCCGTGCGCGCTCAGAGCAGCAAATCGGCGTTCGGGTGGTCGGGCGAGGCGCACGCCGCAGACCAGTAATAGCAGCGGGTTGCGGTTCGGGTCGGCCGCCGGTGCCCGGGACGCGGCGACGGCCCAGCCAACAGGCTGAGCCATCGAGTGGTGGAGACGAAGGGGCTCGAACCCTCTACCCCCGCGTTGCAAACGCGGTGCTCTGCCAGATGAGCTACGTCCCCAGAATTGCGGGTGCGCACAGATTACCGTCGAAATCCCTGGGCGGACGGCGGCTCAGTCGTCTTTCAAGGCAACAGCGTTGGGCGTGACATTCATTTTGGGTTCGTACTCGGCGAGCTGAATGACACGACCTTCCTGCTGGAACAGCGACCGCAACGCCGACCGGCACGCGCTGCACGGCCCGTAGAACTCCTCGTCGTTCTCCGTCTTGCATCTCGGGCACTCGTACATCACCGAATCGACACTAGCGAGGCGTGCTCGACACGACTCGACGGCGCACGGACGCCAGGCACCGCGTACAGTCGTCGACGATGCCGAAGCCGTCGAACACCGCCCCCGCACGGGATCGACCGCAACAAGCACCCGATTACGCCGCACGACGAATGCTGGCGAGCGCGATCGTGATCACGGTGTTCGTCGTGGGTGGTGTCGTGGGGTGGCGAGCGTTCGGCGGTGGTGACTCCAACTCGTTGGCTGCCGCGGACAGCACCTGGAACCAGATCGCGCTGGTGAACCGCACTCGCGGGATGGTCACGACCGTCGACGCGAACGGGGCCGCGATCGCCGAGTTCGCGGGTTTCAGCAGAATTCAGGAGGTGCACACCGAAGGCGACCGAGTCGCACTGGTCGGGCCGAATGACATCTACGTCGGAAGCTTCGCCTCTGGGGCCGAGTCGACGTCGTCCGGTTCCGCATCGACCTCGCCCGTCACGTCGAGCATCAACCGCGCCGAAGTATCACTGCCAGCAGGTTTCACCGCTGTTGCGTATCCCCGCGGTTCCACCGTCTCCCGGCTGCCGATCGCCAACCGACTGGTTCTTGCCGTCGGTCAGCCGCTCGGCGGCAACGCCTTGCTGATCGACGGGCAATCGGGCCTGGTGGTCGACATCGGGGGGTTGGCCGCTCAAGCGAACCCCCTGCTCTTCCTCGACACCATTCAGTTCGACCCGCAGGGCAACTTGTTCGCGATTGCCGACGCGGCCAACTTCCAGACGATCGTGGTGACCACGCTGCCGGAGCCAACGGTGGAGTTCTTCCCCGATGCGCCGCTCGCAGTGAGCGAGGCTCTGGTCGTCACCAGCCAAGTGGTCGGCCAGCGCGCCGACGTTGCTTTCTTCAGACACGACGGCACCACCGTCAGGTCGATCTCCATGGCGATTCCCGCTGGCGGCGTGTTGACCGATCGCGGTCTGGTGGTGGTGTCGGTGGATGGCGACATCTCACGTGTGGCCGGCGACCTCTCGACGCCGAGTGGGCTGGGTTCGATCGACCAACCAGATGGCAGCTTCGTCGCACGGGTTGATCCTGCAGGATCGGGCGCGCGTCTCGTCGTCTCGGGTGACTCCTTCCAAACGGTTATCGACCTCGACGGCAACACGCTCGCGAGCGCCACGTTCGATATCGGAGCAACAGTGGTCGATCCGCAACCCGGTTGGATCTGCTTGCCGCTCGGCCCGAGTGACAACGTCGAGTCGCTCGTCGCCCTGGACGATGGGTCTGTTCGTGCCGACTTGACAGGGCTCACTCTCGTGGGTGTGTCGGCCGATGGATGCACGTTGCTGGGGGAGGTCGACGCCGTGACGTCCGTCGGCACGACCACTGAAAACGTGATGGTCGACGCAGCAGGCACTGTCTCGCTCGGCCCAACTCGCTCCGCCGTTCTCAGCCCTGATGGAACGACAGTGGTTCGCGTCACACGTACGTCGTCTGTCCAACTCGTCAGCCGCGACGAGGAAGCGTTGAGCAACCCCGTCGACCTCACCGATCTCACGCAACCCGCAGCACTGGCCGTGGCATATCTCGACCAATGACGAAGCACCGCAGATGAGGCCCACCTGAGGCCGCTGAGACTGATCGTCACCTTTGCGTTCGGTGGGGCATTGGGTCTGGCCTGCGCGCCTGACTCACCGTCGGCGATCGTCGGCTTGTCGGTGAAGGCTTGCGACACGGGTTTGGAATCGGGCAGCGGTGCTTTCGTTGCCCCAGGCGTCGTGCTCACCGCCGCACACGTGGTGGCGGGAGCCAGAACGATCACCGTCGTACGCCCGGGCAGCGACCGCCCGATGAGCGGCGAGATCGTCGGCTTCGACCCCATCAACGATCTCGCCTACATCAAGGTCGACGATCCCTCATCACCGCACCTCGAGGTGGCAAGCAACGCAGCTGTATCCGGCGACACTGGCGTTGCGTACGTCGTGCGCAAGGGATCTGTCGTGGCCCTCCCTATCGAAGTCGCACGGCCGGTGAACATTCGCACCGAAGACATCTACATCGACGCGATGACCAACCGGCCAGGGCTCGAACTCGTCGCAGACATCAACGCCGGGGATTCGGGTGGTGTAGTGATCGTCGACGGCAAGGTCGTCGGCGTCATCTGGGCCCGAAGCAATCTGGCGGCGGATCGTGCCTACGCGATGGACATCGTTGCAGGGTCCACCTCCGTCGACGAGCAACTGGCAACGGGTGTCATCGGCGACGACGCCACCGGTACAACGATCGATTTGGCCCGTTGTTACTGAATCAGCGTTACTGATCAGGGCCGACCGCAGCGCTGCAGTCTACCGCCAGAAGCCGGGCAGCGGCGTCGAGGCGCGCCCTCGGCCGTACTCAGCGAGGCGCTCGCGGGCGTCGGGATCGAACACATCGATCACATCGAACACGGCGTCTGAACCGGCGGCTTGCATCGCTGTGTCGAAGTCTGAGCGGCGTCCCGGAACATCCGACGTCAACACCAGCACGCGTTCGCCAAGGCCGCGAAGCACATGAGCGCGACCGAGCATTCGGTACACGGCGTCGACAGATGTGAGCCCCCCGCGATGGCGTACGAACGGCCCGCCCAGCTCCACGACCCACCGGCCACCGGCCTGGTCGACAACGATGTCGAACACGGTGAGACCGCTACCTTTCAAACGCACGTTCGGCGCGGAGTCAGGGTCGATGGATGCGAACCCGGCCTCGGCCAGCGTGCGGGCGAGCACATCTTTCGCCCCGTCCGGTCGACGCTCACCGATCGAGACCGGCTCACCTTCATCGGCGACCCGTTGGCGCGCCAACTCCACGTAGCCAGGGTCGAGGTCGTATCCCACGTATCGGCGGCCGATGCGCGAAGCGGCAACCAGTGTGGAGCCGCTGCCCATGAACGGGTCCAGCACCAAGTCGTCGACGAACGTGTACAACTCGATCAGTTTCTCGGGGAGTTCCACCGGAAAGGGTGCCGGATGACCCACGCGCCGAGCCGACTCGCTGGGTGTTTGCCACACGTCGAGCGTGAGCGCCATGAAATCTTCGGTGCCGATCGTCGACTCGAACGGCAATCCCGCCTGCCGGCGCTCGTCGGCGGTGAACGCCCGGTGGAACCTCCCCTTGCTGGCGACGATCACTCGTTCGCTCACGTCGCGCAACACGGGGTTGGACGGACTGCGGAAGGAACCCCACGCACACGAGCCGCTGGCGCCGGCACCCTTCTGCCACACGATCTCTCCACGCAACAACAGACCGAGTCGGTCTTGCAGAATGTGGATGACGTCGGCAGCGAGGCTGCGATATGGCTTGCGACCGAGGTTGGCCACGTTGATCGCGATGCGACCACCCGGCTCGAGCACGCGAACGCATTCGGCAAACACGTCGTGGAGGAGTTCGAGATATTCGAGGTACGAACTCGGCACACCATCGCGCTGCAGTTCTTCCTCGTATTGCTTGCCGGCAAAGTACGGCGGAGAGGTGACTACGAGCGCAACCGAGCGGTCGTCGACCGTGTGCATGTTGCGAGCATCGCCTGCGACGAACGGGTGCTCCACCGGCTTGGGTGGCACGACGGCGGTGGCCAGATCAAGCGGGCCATCATCGAGCTGTGGCGGCTCGAATCTTCCGTAGAACCCCGATGAGTCGTGCGACTCCCGCCGCGACACGCCGAAGTTGGACGTGCTGGTCGAACTGGAGGTGCGCCGGCTTTCGGTCATCCGGTGAAAGGCTACGTCACGCCGCGCGACCGGCGCGCGATACCGACCCCTGACGCAAAGCGTGCCAGGTGGGCTTCACCGATGGTCGACGTCCTACGATGAGCGAGATGTCCGAATCAACTGTTGCTGACGCAAGCCATCAACATCCGGCGCACACCGTGCATGGCACCTGCCACCACGACTGCCCGGATTCGTGCGGGTGGACGGTCACTGTCGAGACCACTCCCGTCGGCCCGGTCGCAGTCAAGCTGCGCGGTCGCACCGACCACCCCTTCAGCTACGGCGAGCTGTGTCCGAAGGTCAACCGGTTCCTCGACAGGGTGTACTCCCCCGACAGGGTGCTGCACCCGTTGCGACGCGTCGGGCCGAAGGGTTCAGGCGAGTTCGAACAGGTGTCGTGGGATGAGGCGCTACATGACATCGCAGAACGGTTGAACGGCATCGTCGCCGAGCATGGCGGCGAGGCGATCATGCCGTTCAGCGACGCCGGCAACCAGAGCATCCTCGCCCAAGAAGGCCTGTCGAGCCGGTTTTTCCACCACCTCGGCGCGAGCCGTCTCTTGCGAAATATCTGCGGCCCCACCGTAGGAGCAGGTGTTCGCATGACGAACGGCAATGCGCTTGGCGGCGACGCCGTCGACCTCGAACACTCCAAGCTCATCGTCCTCTGGGGCACGAACACCAAACTCACGAACCGCCACCTGTGGCCGGTGATCGAACGGGCCCGAGCCGCTGGCGCCCGGGTCATCGTGATCGATCCGATTCGTACGGTCACCGCCGACGACGCCGACTGGTTCATCCAGCCGCTCCCCGGTACCGACATCGCGATGATGCTGGCGATGATGCACGTCATCATTCGCGATGGCATGCATGATCGCGACTGGATCGAGCAGTACACGCTCGGGTTCGACGAACTCGCGTCGAAGACGGCCGACACCACACCCGAATGGGCGGCACCATTGTGTGGCGTGCCAGCGGTGGTGATCGAGGAACTCGCTCGCGAGTACGCGTCCATTCGCCCCGCGGCAATTCGCACACTCATCGGCGCGGAACACCACGAGAACGGCGGCATGTTCTACCGCACGTTGGCCTGCTTGCCGGCTCTCATCGGGGCGTGGCGGACGCGCGGCGGGGGCCTTTTTCGCAGCGTCGGGTCGTGGCAGGACCAATTGGTCGACTCGGCAGCACTCGACCGACCAGATCTGTTGGCCGGTCGCAGCGTTCGTACATTCAACATGAGTCGTCTCGGCGAGATTCTGCTCGACGCAGAACCTCCGGTACGAGCGATGGTCGTCTGGAACTCGAACCCGCTGGTGATCGTGCCAAACGCCGACGCGGCTCGCGAAGGCATGGCCCGGGACGACCTGTTCACGGTCGTGCACGAACAGTTCGTCACCGACACCGCCAAGTACGCCGACTACGTGTTGCCAGCAACCACTCAGATCGAAGCGACCGATGTGGTGCCGGCCTGGGGGCACCTGTGGCTTGGCTGGAACGAGGC
>JBBREA010000167.1:0-5543 GCA_038203385.1 Acidimicrobiales bacterium
CGATGAATCGGCCCGTCGACTCGATCTCGTCGACGATGGCCGTGATCGACTCGGTCGCCGTTGTCTGGGCCGAAACAGGAATCGAAGCGAAACCGAGCATCGGGAGTAGGAGAGCAGCGAGCAGGAGAGCCGGGAGAAAAAGGAGTCGTCGCACCAGCCGACTCTAGCGCTGCTTGGTCAGAGGATTCCGAGCGGCATTGCCGACGATGGCAGCACGCTCGCCGCCTCGACGCCGAGCCACTCCTCGGCCGAGCGTAGGTCGCAGGTCGTGAGACGCCCATCGGCCGGGGGAGAACGCTCCAATCGGCGGCGGAGAGTGTCCGTGCGCCTCCCGCTCGCCTGGAACGAGCAGGCGAGCGGGGCTGATCAGCAATCGAACGGCGCTAGCCCTTGACGGAGCCGGCCAAGAGGCCCTTCACGAAGAAGCGCTGGAGCGAGAAGAACACGACCAGCGGAATGAACGCCTGAACGAACGCGCCTGCGGTGAGGAGATGCTCGTTCTTGCCGAAGTCGCCGGCCAGGTTGGCAATGGCCACCGTGGTCGGCAGGGCATCGCCGCCTGCTGACCCGAGCATCGTGACGGCAATCAGGTAATCGTTCCATGTCCAGAGAAACTGGAAGAGGGCGAACGCAGCGAGCACGGGCACCGACAGCGGCAAGACGAGTCGCCAGAAGATGGTGAAGTGATCAGCACCGTCGATCCGAGCCGATTCGAAGATGTCTTTGGGAAGGCTCACGATGTAGTTGTGGAGCAAGAAGATGGCGAACGGCATGGCGAAACCGGTGTGGGTGAGCCACACCGAAATGGCCTGCCCGTTGAGCCCCCACGCTGGAACCAACGTCAGGGTCTTGTCGACGATCGGCAAGGTGAAGTGGGCTCCGTTGATGTACATGCGAAGTAGCGGAATCAGTGCAACCTGGAGCGGGATCGCCAGGAAGGACACGACGGCGATGAACATCCACTTGCGGCCCCTGAAGTCGATCCACGCGAAGCCGTAGGCGGCGAAGGCAGCAACCGCAATCGGAATGATCGTCGCCGGAATGGCAATGGCCGCAGAGTTGAGTAGCGAATCGCCAATCGAGTTGACAGTGCCGGCTCCGAGGACCGTTTCATAGTTGTCGAGGGTGAAACGGGTGCCGACATTATCCGGTGAAAGCGTCCACCACCCGCTATTGCGCTGGGCGTCTCTCGGGCGAAGCGAGTTCACGAACAAGCCGAAGGTCGGGAGGAGCCACAGAACGGCCATGGCCCACATCGGTACCCGGCTGAGGGTGCTGTAGATCTTGGCCCCCGTGCTGGTCGTACCGGCAGTTGTCACGGATGCTGCCATGTCAGTCCTCCTTCGTCAGGTTGTAGATGTTGAAGACCATCACCGGCAAGATGCCGAGGAAGAGGACCATGGCCAATGCGGCACCGATGCCTCGGTTGCTGAACTGGAAGGCCTCGGAGTACATCGCGTTCGCCAGTACCTGGGTGTCGAACTGGCCGTTCGTGGTGACTTTGACGATGTCGAAGACCTTCATCACGTTGACCATGATCGTGGTGGCAACCACGCCGATCGTGGGAATGATCTGGGGCACGGTGATTCGCCAGAAGATCTGGCCGTCGGTTGCGCCGTCGATCTTGGCGGCCTCGATGTAGTCCTCGGGAACGGCCTTGATGGCGGCCGAGAGAATCACCATGGCGAAACCGGTCTGGACCCAAATGAGGATCATCATCAACCAGAAGTTGTTGAAGGGTAGGCCCTGCACGAAGTTGATCGGGTTGGCCCTCACCGTGCCGTCGTCGAGCGGGATGTAGCCGCCGATGCCGTCACCGAACGTGCGATAGGCAACCCACAGTGGCACTACGCCAAGCACGCCATAGAGACCGGCAACGGCCGGCGAGTCAGACAAGCTTCGGACCATGGCGACGATCAGGGCGGCGGCTGCAATCAGGAAGATGCCACCGATGATGATCTTGCCCAGTGTGCCGTTGGTGAACTCGCCGAGCCAGACCCAGATGGCGTTCAACAGGCCGGTTTGTGACTTGGAGGCGTCGCGTGCCTGATACATCATGAGGCGCCAGATGATCGAGGCGCCGACGAACGATATGGCCATCGGCATGAACACGAACGACTTGGCAACGGGTTCGAATTTGGCCCCGTCAGCCAGCTTGGCAACGGTGAGGCCGAGCGCTGTCGACAATGAGGTGACGGCGACGACCCACCAGATGTTGTTGATGACGGTGCCTCGTAGGTGGGTGAAAAGGGCGAAGCTGAACAAGCCGACGCCCATGAGCAGCGGCATGAGCGGCGCTCCGCCGAAGTTCAGACCCTGCTTTGTCTCGCGTCCAAGCACGATGGCCAGAAGAATGCCCGCAGCGATGAAGAAGCCGGCCCAAGGCAAAATGGCCGAACCCCAGATGTCGCCGAAGCGGCTGGTATCGATGTTCTTCGGGTTGGTGAAGACCGACTGGTAGTTGTCGAGTCCGACGTACGCGTAGTCCTGCGACCCGGGTTCGATCGGCTTGTTCCCCTGGACCGACAGGATCAATGTCTGGATGGCCGGAATGATCAGCATGACCGTGATGAAGAGGAACGCGGGGCCGACGAACAACCACGATCGGCTGCGGTTGTCGATGTTGGCTCTGCCAACGACATCAGGATTCGAGGTCATGCCGAGTCGAGCGCCACCGAGTGCACCGGCAACGACGCAGGCGAGGATGGTTTCGACCCGGTTGGAAGCCACGCCCTGGAGCGCACCGCCGAACGAGCCGAGGAGCCAACCGAAGAAGCCGCCGGTCAGCGCAGCGGTGAGGAGGTTCCGTTTGCGAAGGACGCCCAGCCCTACGCCAACGGCGGTGAGTGCGACGGTCCACGTGATCATCGGCATCGTTCGCATCGAGAGCAGATAGCGGGTCTTGAGAGTGAAGGCCACGACGAGAGCGAACACGAGGCCGCCGCCTATGCCGATGGCGAGCCGAGTGACGGCCTCGTCTCGCAGCGACAACGCCACCCCGGTGACACCGCCCAGCAGCGCGCCGATCACCGGCCAGAACAAGAAGATGTGGAGCGAGCCGAACTCGAAGGTTGCGGGCCGCAGACCGATTCCCGTGATGAGATTGTTGCCGTCGATGACCGCCATGAAGAGTGCGCCGATGATGGCGCCGGCAAGACCGCTGAATCGTCGGAAGTCTTCGTTCACTTGGCTGAAGAGGAGATTGGCTCCCACCCAGAGTGCCGAGAACGCTCCGACAGCGATCACGACGCTGACGATGGTCCAGATCAACTTGCCCATGGATCCCCCTGATTGATGTGCACCACCGATTGCGGCAGGTGTCGAGTTGACTTCGTTTTGTGCCGGTCTGCAAGCAGTTCGGCGAGAAGGTTGCGCAATCGGCCCGCTGAAAGACTCGACTGCTGCCCGTTGACCAGACGCAACGAGGGCGCCGGCATGGCCGGCGCCCTCGTCACGTTGGGGTCATTCGCCGGCGGTCATGCCGACAAAGTGAGAGAGGCGATCCCCGGTCAGTTGGGCCAGGAAGCGTCGATGTTGGCGGTTGCGGTTGCCGCATCGATGTCACCGTTGATGAACGAGGTGCCTTCGCTCCAGAACGTGCCGGCGCCGACGTCGGCAGGCATGAGGTCAGAAGCGTCGAAGCGGAAGACTTCGGAGCTGGCGAGAATCTCGAGCATCGAAGCCTCGAGCGGTGCGTAGAGGCTGGCGTCAGCGCCATTGACGGCGGACAAGAAACCGGACAGCGCGTCGCCGCCGCCCTTCAGTTCCTTCTGGGCTGCCTGACGGGCGTTGGCGTACTCGGGGGATCCGAGATATTCCATGACCGTCCACACCTCGGCGCGGTTGGTGAACGCTCCGGCGAGAACGCCGGCGCCGAGCACGGGACGGCTGTCACCGATCGAGGGGAAGTAGAAGACGTCGACTGCCTCGGCTGACCCATCGGCGAAGGGAGTACCTTCGGGGATGAAGGCTGAGAAGAACGAAGCCTGACGATGCATGAGGCAGTCGTCATCGACGAGGCCCTGCCCGTTGTCACCGAATGCGGTTGCGGCAATCGAACCACCGGAAGCGAACACGGCACCATCGATGGTCCACAGGTCACGGACGGCGTCGAAGATCTCGACCATGCCGGGATCGGAGAACGGAATCTCGTTGGTGACCCACTGGTCGTAGTAGTCCTCGCCCTGGAAGCGGAGCGTGAGGTCTTCGACCCAGTCGGTGAATGGCCATCCAGTGGCGGTGCCCGACTCGATACCGACACACCATGGCGTGTCGCCTGCGGCTGCTGCGGCCTCGGTCAGAGCGACGAGCTCATCCCAGCTCTGCGGGATGTCGTAGCCGAGCTCCTCGAAGCGGGCTGGCTTGTACCACACGAGGGACTTGAGGTCGGACTTGGCTGGGACGCCGACCTGGGTGCCGTCGACGGCTCCGAAGGTCATCCAGCTTTCGTTCCAGTTGCTCGCAACAGAAGCCTCGACTTCTGCAGGGAGGGCCTGGAGTGAACCGGCGACGTAGAAGTCGGCCAGCTTGCCGGGCTGCGGGAAGAAGGAAATGTCAGGGGTGTTGCCGGCCTCGACCGCCACGTTGATCTCTGATTCCCAGTCGGCGGAGCCGAGGTAGGTGATCTCGATGCCGTTCTCGGCGCCGAACGCGCCCAGGACTTCCTGGATCGCACCAGCTTCGGACTCGTCACGCTCAGGACCGGTGATGGTGACGACGCCGGTGTCGGCGTCCATCTCGCCCGTCGCTTCGGTGGTCTCTGTGTCGCCCGTGGCCTCGGTGGTTTCGGTCGACTCACCTTCGGTCGCAGTGGTTTCGGTGGTGTCACCCTCGGCGACGGTGTCGCCTCCGGAGTCACCGCTGCAGGCTCCGGCGGTCAGCGCGAACGCAAACAGCAGGGCAAGCAGCGTCTTCAATCGCGAAGATTGCATGCGGTACTACCTTTCATAGGCGCCGGGTGATCCGGCGAGTTTCTCCCCAGGGGCACACGGCGCCTCCGGCAACGAGGTGTTGCGAGACGGTGTCGAATGCTCTGTGCAAGCGCTTGCAGAGCAAGCGTTTCGCACCTTAGCGGAAGCACCCGTGCGTGGGAACGAAAAGCTTGCCCATCAAAGCGTTCGCTGGCAGTCTGACCGTGATTACGCAGGTCAACGGACTGTTTCGAAAAGATTGCAACTCTCTTACGATGTTGGTTACCTCAGGGGAAGGGCTGGCGGAGTGAGTTCCGACTGGCAGGCGGTGCGTTCGTGGGGGAAGCTGTGGCCAACATGACGTCCGTCACGTTCGGTGGTTGCTCGTCGCCACCCGTCAGCCATGCTCCAGGGGGACCCATGGATCTGCTCACCACTCACGCTCACGCCACTCCCGACAAGATTGCGGTCATCGATGATCGGCCGGGAGAACAAGCTCGACAGATGACCTTCGCAGAATTCAATGCCTGCGCCAACCGCCTGGCGAACGGCATCGTCGATGCGGGAATCGAAGCCGGCTCGAAAGTCATGTGGCTTGGCCAGAACTCGCTCGAAGTCTTTGCCTTCTATCAT
>JBBREA010000168.1:0-5468 GCA_038203385.1 Acidimicrobiales bacterium
TCACATCGACCAGGTACCCACCCCCGAGTTGGCGCCCGACGAGGTGTACCTCGCGGTGATGGCCAGCTCAATCAACTTCAACACGGTGTGGACGTCGATCTTCGAGCCGCTCCCCACGTTCGGATTCCTCGATCGCCTCGCTCGCGAGAGCGAGTGGGCCAGCCGCCACAAGCAGGATTATCACGTCATCGGTTCCGACGCGTCGGGCGTGGTGCTGAGGGTCGGCTCGGCCGTTCGCAACTGGAAGCCGGGCGACCGGGTGACGGTGCATTGCAATCACGTCGACGACCAAGACCCATCGGCACACGACGACTCCATGCTCGCCACCAACCAGCGCATCTGGGGTTTCGAAACGAACTTCGGTGGTCTGGCCGACCTCACGGTGGTCAAGGCCAACCAGCTCATGCCCAAGCCCACCCATCTCACGTGGGAAGAGGCAGCGGTCAACGCACTCTGCAACTCCACGTCGTACCGCATGCTCGTGAGCGACAACGGCGCGCGCATGAAGCAAGGCGACTCGGTGTTGGTGTGGGGTGCCACCGGCGGCATCGGCGGGTACGCCATTCAGTACGTGCTCAACGGCGGCGGCACGCCGATCGGAGTGGTGTCGTCACCCGAACGGGCCCAACTCTTGAACGACATGGGTTGCGAAGCAGTGATCGACCGGCGCGCCGAGGGCTACCAGTTCTGGAGCGATGATCACACCCAGGACGAAAACGAATGGCGTCGCTTCGGCAAGAAGATCCGTGACCTCACTGGCGCCGACCCCGACATCGTGTTCGAGCACCCGGGCCGTTCCACCATGGGAGCGTCGATCTTCGCTGTGAAGCGTGGCGGCACCGTGGTCACCTGTGCAGCCACGTCGGGTTACATGGTGGAGTTCGACAACCGCCATTTCTGGATGAAGCTCAAGAAGCTCATCTCCTCGCACTTCGCGAACTACTCCGAAGCATGGGCGGCCAACAAGCTCATCAACGACGGGCGCATCCACCCGTTGTTGAGTGACGTGTACGCGCTCGGTCATGTGGGCGAAGCCGCTCGCAAGGTGCACCACAACGAAGCCGAAGGCAAGCTCGGCGTGCTCTGCCTCGCGCCCGCCGAGGGTCTCGGCATCGACGATCCCGAAAAGCGCGAGCGCGTCGGCGAAACCAACATCACTCGCTTCCGCGGCATCTAGCCCTTCGCCCTCCCGCGTCGCTGACGCCTTCAGACGGTCAGTTGGGGTCGGGTGGCACCCCGTCACGGTGATTGCACGGCAGAATGTTCGCATGCTGTTGACCGAAATCGATCACATCGCCATCGCCGTTCACGACCTCGACGCTGCTATCGCCTACTACGCGGAAGCGTTCGGCGCTGAGGTACACCACCGCGAGATCGTCGAAAGCGACGGGGTGGAAGAAGCCCTGGTCAAGGTCGCAGACAGCTACATCCAGCTCACCGCAGCCACTCGCGAGGACAGCCCGGTCGCCAAGTTTCTGGCCAAGCGCGGCGAGGGCCTGCATCACGTGGGTTACCGCGTCGACAACTGCGCTGAAGCGCTCGCGTCAATGGTCGCGGCCGGAGCGACGCCGCTCGATCAGGCGCCGCGCCCGGGCAGTCGTGGCACCACCGTTGCGTTCGTGCATCCAAAGAGCAGTTTCGGAACGCTCATCGAACTCGTCCAAGAGTGACGTGAACGGTTCATCCAGCCGTCCCGCCGCAGTGCTGTGGGACATGGACGGCACTCTCGTTGATACCGAGCCGTACTGGATCGCGACCGAACGCGACATCGTGGGGTCATTCGGACAGGATTGGCCCGACCATCACGCCCATGCGATGGTGGGCTTCGATCTCGTCGACGCCGCGGCCTACATGCAACTCCACGGCAGCGTGGCGTTGGAGCCGGCCGAGATCGTCGACCAGTTGCTCGAAGGTGTGGCACAGCGGATCGAGCACCAGATTCCGTGGCGCCCAGGGGCAAGAGCGTTGCTCACAGAACTGAACGACCTCGGCGTGCCGTGCGCGCTCGTCACCATGTCGTGGGCCGACTTCGCGCAGCGCATCATCGATGCGCTGCCCACCGAAACATTCGTCGCCGCGATCACCGGCGATGGCGTACCGGCCGGCCGGGGCAAGCCCAGGCCCGATCCTTACTTGCTGGGTGCGGCGGCGGTGGGCTTCGAGGCAGCTGATTGCGTGGCGATCGAAGACTCGCCCACCGGCGTGCGTTCCGCGATCGACGCCGGCTGTCGAGTGCTGGGCGTGCCCAATGTGCGCGATCTGGTGCCGGAACCCGGGCTCACCATCGCGACGACCTTGGTTGGGGTCACCGCGGCCGACCTCGCCAGGCTTCCGTGGTAGACGAAGCGCCGTTCGACTACGAACGGATGAACGAACCCGCCGATGCGCAGAGCGGTGACGAGCACACGACCGATGTGGATTCCACCGCCGGACGGGAACGAATCCGTCAGCTGCGTCAGTTTCGACGACGCGGGCCATTGCTCATCGGTGGGCTCGTCGCGGTGGCGGTGCTCGTGGTCGGCGTGGCGGTGGTACGCCACGACAGTGAGGCGGCCCCGCTGCCCGAACTGCCTCCGGGGGCGGTGCGGGTCGACGCGTGGGCGCCCTACTGGACGCTGGCCGACACGCTGCCAGAAACCGAACAGCGCTTCAGTGATCTGCGCGAAATTTCGCCGTTCTGGTACAGCGCGGTCGGCGCCAACCGCATCATCATCGATCAGCAGGCGCCGTTCGACGACGCCGACGAGTTCATCGACCAGATCCGCGCGGCCAACCGCGCGTTCGTGCCATCGATCGTCGATGCCATGCCCGCCGGTGGTATGGCGGCGGTGCTCGCCAACCCCGTCACCCGCAGCACACATGTCGATGCAGTCGTGCAGTTCGCCGACGACAACGACGTCGACGGCATCGACCTCGACTACGAGCAGTTCGCCTTCGCCGATGGCCCGGACACCTGGGAAGCCACACGCCCGAACTGGGTGGCGTTCGTCACCGAGTTGGCCGAGCGATTGCATGCTGACGATCGCACGCTCACCGTGAGCATTCCGGCGGTGTTCGATCTCGAAACCACGGGCAGACGCGGCTATTGGGTGTACGACCACGGGGCGATTGCGGCAGTGGTCGACGCCATTCGCATCATGGCGTACGACTACTCCACGTCCGAAGCTGGCCCGATCGCACCGCTTTCGTGGGTGCAAGAGGCAGTGGACGGTACCTCGCTCGCCGTGCCGGCCGAGTTCCACCACAAACTGGTGCTCGGCATTCCCGCGTATGGATCGAACTGGGTGATCGACACCGTCGGCACGTGTCCCGACACCGCCGAGGGTCGAACCAATGTCACCGCCCGCACCGTGTTGGAACTGGCTCAGAAGCGAGACGGTGTGCCTGTGTACGACGAGGTGTTGGGTGAATGGTCGTTTGCGTACAGCCTCACCGTGGAAGAGGGCACGGTGTCTTGTGTGCAGTCGCGAATGGCCCGTTGGGTCGACGCTGAAGGAGCAGCGGCACGGGTGGAGATAGCCCGCCGCGCCCGGTGGGGCGGCGTGTCATTGTGGGCGCTCGGTTACGAAGACACCGACGTGTGGCAAGCCGTCGTCACCGCCAGCCAAGTACCACTCGCCCCGTAGCCAGGAGCGGGTTCAGCGAGCTGTGTCGCGTTCTGTCGTCGATGACGCCATGAAACGTGACGCGGCTCGGTGGGCTGGTCAGTTGGGTGGGGCCAGCACTAGGGGGAACTGGATTCGGTGGGCCTCACCCGCGATCCCGGCGATGCCGACGCCGGGCAGCGGATTGATGATCCAGTCGTCGTCGACGTTGGCGACTCCCACGTTGGCCGCATCACGTGATCGAACCGGCATCAACACGACTCCACCGGTTGCTCCGAGGCCGCGCATGATCGATGGCGTGGTCATGCCGTCGACGGACCCGGCTGCGATGGTGACCACGAGGCCGCTCTCGACGTGTGCGAGTCGCTTCCACGGGAACTCGGGGTCCAGGCGATGCGCGTCGTCGACCAGCACGACGGTCGGCCTGCCCACACCCCGGGCGACCACGTCGACCAACTCGTCGACCGGCACGAGCCATGGCTGGCTCGCAGCCGACGACAGCAGGGGCGAACGCCGGCTGACGGCGGCCGCGCAAACGCTCCATCCCGCGTGTTGTGCCAGCATGCCGAAGGCGACCAACGAGTTGCTCCGCCCCGACTTCGGCCCGCCGATGAACCGGAACGCCAGGCCGTCTTCCAACGGGTCGATCCACAGCACCTCACCGGTGTCGGGTCGCACCCCGAAGGGCAGCGGCATGCCGCCGTCGTCGGGTAGGGGCGCGAGGTGGGCCGGGTAGAGGTCGCTCAGATGCAAGGGCCACGCTGCTTTGGTGAAGCGGCGCGGCTCACGGAACCGTTGCGGGGCCCGCGCTGTGATGAGTTCGGCAAGGCTGAGGAAGAGATCGCCGGCATTCACATCGGCTTCATCGTGACGTTCTCCACCGATTTGTTCTCCACCGATGCGTTCGTCCGCTGTCACGCGAGCGAGTTGGGTGAGCAGGCCTGTGTTGGAGTCGACGCAGCGCCCGGAAACTGCAAGACGGCCCCGCAGCGCTTTAGGAATCGATGCCGAGTATTCGCCAGGGTCGTTCGCGGCGAAGACGAAACGGCGAGATGCAGTGGTGCCGAGTCGGTTGGTCAGCATGGGATGCGTGCCGCTGAACAGCACCTGAACTCCGGTACCGGCCACTTCGTTGACCAGGGTGGTCATCGGGCCGAGGAGCGGGCTGGTGGTGCCTTCACCGTGAAGAAACATCCGATCCGCTCCGAGCACCAGCAGCATGATTCGCGGCAGGTCGCGCCCGCCTTGACGGATGTACGAGTGGTAGTCGGACGCTCCTGACCTCGAGATGGTGGAGCGACGCGCCGAGGCTTGCTCGGCCAACCAGTTCAAGATGCGCATCGAGATTGCGTCGTCGCGCGTGGCCACGGTGCCGACGTGAGGGAGCGGGCTGAGCAGGCCCAGCCCTTGCCCGACCAGGTCGATGCCGTAGAGGTGCAAGTCGTCGGGCGACATGGCCGCGGCGGCTGCCGTGGCCGCGGTGAGCAGGGCGTCGTGGTGGCCGGAAGCAGCTGACCCGACAAAAGCCACCACGGAGTCACCGAACGAAAGATGCACCGGCAACTGCTGTTGGTGCGCGGGGTCGTCGGCCACTCCGATCAACGGGTCGCCTGGTTCGGTGAACTGGTCGAGCAACGCCGCCAGACCAACCGAGTTGGGCAGATCGGCGGGCCACGGGACCGTTGTGACGAAGCCGGATGTCGCCGCGGCCCGCTGTGCGATCTGCACGATTCGGTACAGATCTTGCCGCTCGCTCTCTACTTCGCGCTGCTCGGGAGCGGTCCGGCGTTGGGCGATGCTGTCGCAGGTAGCCAGGTGAGCCACGAGGTCGTCGTCGGCGACGACCAGGTTTCGGGCCTGGTT
>JBBREA010000169.1:0-5434 GCA_038203385.1 Acidimicrobiales bacterium
CCCCGTAACGCGCCGCAACGTCGACGAGGCGGTGCGATTGTCGCCGCTCGGGGTCGAGTGTGCGGGACAAGCGCAGCGTGCACAGCGCCGCGCTGGGATGGAACGGCGTGCCCGACTTGCTGGCGGCACGTTCGATGAACGCGAGGTCGAAGTCGACATTGTGTGCGGTGAACACCGCCCCGTCGAGGCGGCGTCCGAACTCGGTGAACACGTCGCGTTGACGTGGTGCGTGGCGGAGGTCGGCCCGGCTGATGCCATGGATGCGGCGCGGGCCGACCCGCTGGAACGGCCAGCGCAACCCGACCAACGACGACCATTCGTCGACGATCTCGCCATGATCGACAGTGACGACGGCCACTTGCAGCACTCGGTGCCATCGGGTGGACAGACCCGACGTCTCGACATCGACCACCGCAAACCGGGGCAGTTGACCCACCTTGGCCGATGTGGCTTCCATGGTGATCACGCTAGACGGTGGGTGTAACAGCGGACTCTTCGATGAGTGCAAATCGATGAGTTCAAAAGCGTCGTCAGGAAACTAGCGACGCATTGGCTGGCGCGACTAGTCTGCGTCAGTGCTGGGGCAGTTCCTGGCACTGATCATGTAGGGGGAGTTATGTCGAAACGACCAATAGTTGCGCGCCGGGCTATCGCTGTGTTCGTCGGGTTGAGCCTGACGGCCGCGGCGTGTGGCGGCGACGATGAAAGCGGCGACGCAGAATCGCCAGCAACGACACAAGCTGCGCCGGACGAAACGGACGCGCCAGAACAAACGGCTGCGCCGATCACAGAAGCACCGCCGACCGATACCGAAACGGAGGTCGCCGACACAACTGGCAGCGGTGACGCCGATGGCGCGGCGGTCGCTGCCGCACGTGTCGAGGCGTTCCGCCAGCCTGTCAGCGTGCTGCCACTCACCGAGCCGACCGCGCTCGAAGCGGGTACGAAGGTCTTTTACGTCCAGTGCAGCGTTGCGGCCTGTTCCGAAATCGCAGTTGGCCTCGAGGCCGCCGCAGCTGCCGCCGGTTGGGAGTATGAGACCGCGTCGCATCAAGACACTCCGGAGACCGTGGCTTCGGCATTCGACGCTGCGATCGCGGCCGAACCAGACGTGGTGATGACCAGTGGCAACCCTCGCGAATGGTTTGCCCCACAGCTCGCAACATTGCAAGACCAGGGCATCCCGGTCGTCGGTTGGTCATTGCCTGAGGCGTACGAGCCAGGAGACGGCATCGACGTCAACCTGTTGACCAATGATGACTACTACTTCTATGGCGTGCTGATGGCCGACTACGCCGCGGCAACGTCGGAGACGGGCAACATCCAGTTCATCGGCCTACCCACCTTCCCCGTGTTGTCGACGGTGCAACAAGGTTTCGAAGACGAGATCGCGGCCGCCTGCCCCGACTGCACGGTTGAAGTCATCGAAGTCGCCGTGACCGACCTCGGCACCAACCTGCCTGGCACCGTGGTGTCGGCACTTCAGTCCAATCCAGACCTCGACATGATCGTGTACGCGTTCGGCGGCATGCTGTTCGGCGTTCCTGAAGCGATCGAGTCGGCAGGTCTGGGCGACCAGGCGGTTGGCGTGTCACAGGCCGGCGGCACCCTCAACTTTGGCTACATCGCGGCTGGCCAGCACCAGGTTGCCGAGATCGGATTGGCATCGGAACTGCTGGGGTGGCGTGCCATCGACGCAGCGGCGCGCATTCTCGCTGGTGAGGGTCCCGGACGCGCAGAGGCGCCCGAACTCGCGGTGATCGACGGGCATCCCGACATCGTTGCGGCCGGCCTTCCGTTGCAGATCCTCGAAGCAGACGCCATCGAGGACCCGACCGCGCTGTGGCCCGGAGTTCCTGACTTCGAAGCGCAGTACACCGCCATGTGGGGTAACTGACCGCACATGTCTTTCGATGAGGGCGGGACCGATCTGATGGTCGGTCCTGCCGTCGTGCTCGAGGTGGAATCCCTCTCGAAGACCTATCCAGGTCAGGTCGCCCTCGACGACGCTCGCCTCACCGTGAGGGCCGGCGAGGTGCATGCCCTTGTCGGGCAGAACGGTTCGGGGAAATCCACCCTGATCAAACTGATCGGGGGGTACGTCAAGGCTGATCACGGGGCGACGGTTCGTCTGGCGGGAGAGCCCGTGGACCTCTGGACCCTCGACAGGGATGCCAGACGACGCATTCGCATCGTCCACCAAGATCTCGGTCTGGTGCCGGGGTTGTCGACGGTCGACAACCTCGGGCTCGGTCGTGGATACGAAACCGGCGCCGCCGGGCGGGTGCTCTGGCGACGAGAAGTGACCCGTGCACAAGACTTGCTCTTGGCCTTCGGGCTCGCACCCGATGTTCGCGAACCGATCGCCTCGTTGTCGGCTGCCGAGCGCGCTGCGGTGGCCATCGTCCGGGCGCTGCAAGACTGGGACGCCACACAGACCGGACTGTTGGTGCTCGACGAGCCGACAGCATCGCTCAACCGAGGCGAAGTGGACGCCTTGTTCCGCGAGGTCCGCAGGGTGTCGAGCCTGGGCGCGGGTGTGTTGTTCGTCAGCCACATGCTGGACGAGGTGCTCGAGCTTGCCGACCGCATCACCGTGCTGCGCGATGGCAAGGTGGTCGCATCGGGAGTCGCCGCGGCCGATCTCGACGAAGCTGCGCTGGTCGAACTCATCGTCGGCCGCCCCGTTGTCGACGCCAGTCCAGACGGTGATCGCATGGTTGGCCGCCCAGTGCTGGAAGCCGAGATGGTGTTTGGTATGACGTTGCGAGGCGTCAATCTGAAAGTGCACGAGGGCGAGGTGGTCGGCGTGGCTGGTCTGGTTGGCTCGGGCCGCGAAGAGGTCACGAGCGCACTGTTCGGAGCGTCGCCGCGTTTCGCCGGGAAGGTCTTGGTCGACAAGCGCAAAGTGTTCGCAACACCGCGCGACTCGATCATCGCCGGCATAGCGCACGTTCCTGCTGACCGAAAGGTGGCAGGGCTCGACATGCAAGAGCGACTGGGGGACCACATTCCGTTGCCCAAACTTGGCCCGGTTCAAGGTCGGGTCCGGTTGCATCGCCGCGCCATGCGTCGCGACACCGTGAACTGGGTCGAGTCGCTTGACGTTCAGCCGCCGATCCTCGATCGGCGCATGGAGAAATTCAGCGGTGGCAACCAACAGAAGGCGGTGCTGGCTCGTTGGCTGCGCACCGAACCCAAGGTGTTGCTCCTCGATGAGCCGACGCAAGGGGTCGATGTTGGAGCGAAGGCGGCGATCTATGACCGGGTTCGGGCTGCCGCCGAGGACGGAATGGCCGTGCTGTTGGCATCGTCAGACGCTGAAGAACTCGTGCAGCTGTGCGACCGCGTGATCGTCTTCAGATCGGGGAATGTGGCTGTCGAACTTCGCGGCAACACTCTCACAGAGGAACGCCTGGTTGCAGAGACGATCGGTGCCACATCCCATCGCAAGTCGATGCGGATCGGTCGGGAGCCGATCCGTGTCGCAGTCATTCGTGACGACGACGACGCCCAGCCCGACACCACAACGACACCCAGCCCGACCCCGCCGCCATCCGCTGCAACGCCGTTGGTGGGAGGCAGACTTTCGCACCTCATCCGGATGGTCGTAGATCGAGTGAGACAGAAGGCCTGAGATGCAGATCGACGAACGAACCGGGGAGGTGACGCGCCGGCCGGCGCTGAAGAAGAACAAGCTCACCCGGCGCCACCGAGTGGTGAACGAGCGGGTGGAGCGAACCAAGAAGATCGACAGTCGATTCGACACGCGACGGTCGCCCATCAAGTGGAGGACATTCCACCCGCGCAACATCGGCGTCGTCTACCTGTATGTGCTCATCTGGGCAGTCTTCATGGCGTGGGTGCCCGACACCTGGATGACCTGGCTCACGCATCGTTCGGTGCTCAACCAGAACGCCATCCTCGTGATCGTTGCGCTCGGCCTCCTCATACCGTTGTCGGCAGGAGTGTTCGACCTCTCGGTTGCCGGAACTGTTTCCGCAAGCGCGGTCGTGGTGTCGTGGGGGATGGTCGAAGCGCAGTGGCCGATGGGGGTCGCCATCGCTGCTGCGCTGTTCGTCGGCGTGGTCGTTGGCAACATCAACGGATTCCTGGTGGTGTACATCAAGATCGACTCGTTCATCGCAACGCTCGGCATGAGTTCGGTGCTCACCGCGTTCGCCGTGTGGCGTTCGAACAACCGATCGGTACTTGGGTTCCCGGAGACGTTCAAGTCGCTCACATCGCAGTTCGCCTTCGGTCTCAACAAGACGGTCCTGTTCGGCCTCGTGATTGGTGTCGCCTTGTGGTTCGTGCTGGAACACACGGCGCTGGGTCGGTATCTGTTCGCAACCGGCGGCGCACGCGAAGCTGCCCGGCTTGCCGGGGTGCAAACCGATCGATACATCTGGGGTTCGCTGGTCACATCAGCACTGTTTGCGTCGCTTGCCGGTGTGACGTTGGCATCGCAGTTCGGCTCTACCACCCCGCAGTCCGGGTCGCCATATTTGCTGCCAGCCTTCGCCGCGTGCTTCCTGGGGTCCACACAGTTCAAGCGTCGGTTCAACGTGTGGGGCACCATCGTTGCCGTGTTCGTCCTGCAGTCCGGCGTGAAGGGCCTCCAGCTCGCCGGCGTGGGGAGCACCTGGATCGAGGCGTTGTTCTTCGGGCTCGCCCTCATCGTCGCGGTGGGGTTCTCGTCGTATCGCAAGCGCGTGCACGGCGGGCAGCGACGTTGGTGGAGGCGCGAAGAGAGTGGTCCAGACTACTTCTTGGGCAAGCTGCTGCGATGGGGCACACCGCGTACCGAGCAGTCCAAGCACAATGCCGCCGACTGGTGGTTCGACCCCGAAGATGCCGAAGGGCATCACGTCAAGCCGTGACCATGAACAACGTGACCATGAACAACGTGACCAGTGAAGGAGCTCGATCGTGAGTCTCGTCGGAGCGAAGGTTTTACGTAAGGAAGATCCCCGGCTGCTAACGGGCACCGGCACGTTCGTCGACGACCTCGCACCATCGCGCTGCGCGTTTGCATCGTTCGTCATGTCGACCGAGGCGCACGCCCGCATCGTGTCGATCGACGTGCGCGAGTCGCTGAAAATTCCCGGTGTGCAAGCGGTGTTCACCGCTGAAGACTTCATCGATTTTCCTGACCTGCCAGGTGGCTTTCCCGACCTGGAGCGTCCTGCGCTGGCTCGGAACTTCGTGCGCTTCGTGGGCGAGCCCGTTGCGGTGGTTGTCGCCGACGATCGGTACATCGCGGCAGACGCAGCTCAGGCCGTCGACATCCAGTACGACACGTTGCCTGTGGCCATCACCATCGCTGCGGCCACCGCGCCCGGCGCGCCACTGCTGTTCCCACATCACGGCTCGAACGTGGTCACCACCGTGCCCATGCTCGATGATCTGGAACGCGAACTGGACCGGTGCG
>JBBREA010000170.1:0-5433 GCA_038203385.1 Acidimicrobiales bacterium
CCACGATCGCCGACTTACTGGCTTCGATGCCACGCAACTTGAGCTCGTCGAGCGGCACCAACCGTGCTTGACCCGACCCCAAGAGCGCTACCCAACCCGTTTGGTCGGTGCCCGCCGGAATGGCAATCGGAACGTTGCCCTCGATGTGGGTCTCTACGGCAACGCCACCCTCGAACCGAACGAGCGCCACACCCTCGGCTCGTAACATTCGGGAGACCTCGGCCACGGCCGCATCGCCGATCTGTGTGACGTCGAGGGACTGACCGACGCGGGCTGAGAAGCCGTGCACCTCGTCGAGCTCACGCAACCGTTGCCCCTGTTTGCCGTACGACCAGAGGGCGAACCACACGCCAGCAAGGGGCGGCACGGCGATGAGGCCGAGCGCCGGCGAGATCACCGCGAGCGAGACCGCCATGGATGCGATGCCTGCGTTCACCGCGAACATCCACCAAGACGCACGGAACTCGACAACCACGCGCTTGCCGAAACCACCTTCGAAACGCGAGATGGCGAAACCGGTGAGAATCAGGTCGATCGGCGCGACCAAGACCAACGCCACCGCGACGGCCGAAACGACCGCCACATCGCTGATGCCCCACCACTCCACGAGGAGCCGAGTCAGCATCATGGCCAACGCCAGATCGAACACGTAGTTCGACGTGTTGTAGAGCACCTTGAGATACGAGTTCTTGCGCGCGAACACGAGTACCGCCAGGCTGAACGGCAATCGGGCAAGGATCGCCAGCCACGGCGACAAGAACACCAGCGCGACGGCGATGGGCACTTCCGACAACGAGAACGACATGCCCTCCCGCCGAACATGCCAGCTGAACACGATGTATTCGAAGAGTCCAAACAACACTGCCACGACCGACAGCGCCCACCAACCGCCGGGCCGCAGCGACTCGGACGAATCGCCGAGCCGGTAAGTGACGACCGAGCAGAGCACCGTAACCACGAGGCAGCCAGCCGCGGCGAAGACGACCTGGGTCTCAGGCCGAATCGAGTTGACGCGTGGCGGTGCCACAACGTCAGCTACAGATAGTGCCGGCGAAACCGGCACTCGTTGAGCTGCCAACTACGAACTCCTGGGTGCGAACGGTGTCGCACGTCAGAGTACTCGTCGGGGCGAGAAGGCGGTCAGCTCCAGCTCACGCCCGACCACGACACACCAGACCAGCTGACGCCCGACCACGACACACCAGACCAGCTGACACCAGACCACGACACACCAGACCACGACACACCAGACCAGCTGACACCAGACCAGCTGACACCAGACCACGACACACCAGACCAGCTGACGCCAGACCAGCTGACGCCAGACCACGACACTCCAGACCAGGTCACGCCAGACCAGGACACGCCAGACCAGCTGACGCCCGACCACGACACACCAGACCACGACACACCGGACCAGCTGACACCGGACCAGCTGACACCGGACCAGCTGACGCCCGACCACGACACACCGGACCACGACACACCGGACCACGACACACCGGACCACGACACGCCAGACCACGACACGCCCGACCACGACACCCCGGACCACTCGGCCGGGGTGCAACGGGCCATGACCCCGATCACCGGTTGCGACACCGGCCCCGTTGCTGGCGCGAACCGTTGGGCCGAGTTGCGAGTTGAAACGGTCAACGCGGCCACTGCGTCGACGAGCCCGGCGCCGACGGCGATGGCATCGGCACGCAACGGTGTAGCGCTACGGACCAACATCTGCTTGATCTCGTCGGGCGTGGCCGACGGATGCGCCTGGCGAAGCAACGCCGCCACGCCAGCGACCACTGCCGCTGCCTGGCTGCTGCCAGAACCGAGGAACCGGCCATCGGCCAACAACGCTTCTGGGTGCTCGTCAGCCGCCACGCTCCCCGGCGCCCGCAGGCTCTCGAGGTGTGCACCCGGAGCAGCCAGATCAGGGTTCCGAACGCCGTCACCAGTGGTGGACCACAACGCGGGCGCCACCCGACCTTCTGTGAAGTCGAGGGCTCCGACTGCGATCACGGTGGGGTGGTATGCGGGGGATGACAAACTGCCGACGTCACCGTTGTTGCCGGCAGCGGTGACGACCACGATGCCTGCGTGCCACGCCCGCTCGATCGCGGCGGCCAGCGGGTCATTTTCGTATGAACTGGTCGCTGGCACATCGATCGCGAGCGCCAACACACCGATGTTCAACTCGGTTGCGTGGTCCGTCACCCAATCGACCGCCCCGATGAGCACTTCGGGAGAAACTTGACCATCACGACCGGAAACCTTGACTGAGACCAGACCTGCATCTGGAGCGATTCCGACGAACCACTCGGGGTGTTCGCTCGCCAGCGCCAGATCCGCTCCTGGCGTCCTGCCCGCGATGATGCCTGCAAGGTGGGTTCCGTGGCCGAATGCGTCAACCAGTCGGCGATCGGGATCGATCTGATCAGCACTGAAATCGACTGCGGCAATGGCCCCGTCGAGTTCGGGGACTCTGGCGATACCGGTGTCGATGAGCGCCACGTTGACGCCTGACCCAGTGATACCGCGGGCCCACAACGATCGGGCGCCGACTTGGTCGACGACGTGATACATCGAGCCGGCCGACTCTGGCACGCCCACGAGCGCCGAGCTTCCCAACGCCTCACCGGCAAAGATGCCGGTGCTTTCGAGTGTCAGTTCAGTCATGACAGACCCTTTCGTTTGATCCAGGCCCACAAAACACCTGGTCTCTAGTTCCCACCGGGACGCACGCGTATCGGCCACTCCTCGCGGCGACTTAAACACTATTTGCGAACTTTTTTCGGGAAGTCGTCCCCATTGCGACCCGGCGGTCGCCCAAGTACCGTCACACGGACCGACTTCCCCTCCCACGCTGACGTGCGGAGGTTTCCATGATCACGCTCTGTTGGGCAGCCAAAGGTGGCAGCGGCACCACGGTGGTAGCCGCCTCGATTGCCCTTGCGAACCCCCAATCCACACTGTTGGTCGACCTCGACCGCGACCAACCATCGGTGTTGGGCCTTGCCGAACCAGACTCGCCCGGCGTGCACGATTGGTTGGCATCAACCGCACCGGCGTCACGGCTCGCAGCTCTGGAGATTGCGGTGCGGCCGCATCTCGCACTCCTGCCGGGCGGCCCTTGGGGCGCCGCGAGCCCGCACCGGTGGGAACAGCTCGCCGCCGCACTTTCCACTGATCCCCGCGACGTGATCGTCGATGTCGGTACCAGGCCACCGCCGCAAGCGCTCGTGGCACTGGCAGATCGAACGTGGCTCGTGACTCGGCCCTGTTACCTGGCGCTGCGGGCGGCCGTTCGGTCGTCGGTTCGCTCGACGGGCGTCGTGTTGGTCGACGAGCCGGGTCACTCGTTGCGTTCCGCAGATGTCGAGGCATCGATTGGTGTACCGGTTACAGCAGTGCTGCTGTTCGACCCTGCGATTTCCCGTGCAGTCGATTCGGGGCTGCTCATCTCACGACTGCCATCCGGCTTGACCCGCACCCTCCGGCGCGCGGCGTGACTGCCGTCATGGGATTGGACAGCCAGGTCGACGCTGTGTGCGCAGCCGCCCGAGACATTCGCGGCGATGTCAACATCGTCGTGGCGGCACAGACGCATCGCCTGTTGCCGTTGGCATCATCGGAGGAACAGCACGCAGTGATTGTGCGGGCGGTGTCGCGTTTGGCGGGTCTCGACATGATCGATCAACTCCTCGCCGATCCGCTCGTCGACGAAGTCATGGTCAATGCTGGTCGCGACGTGTGGGTCGACCGCGCGGGCACGGTCGTTCACGCAGGCGAGTTGGCCGACGGGGCGATCGATGCTGTGCTCGAACGCGCCCTCGCTCCCATCGGTAAACGTCTCGATCGCGCCAGCCCGGTGGTCGACGCCCGGCTCGCAGACGGATCTCGTCTCTGTGCGGTCGTCGCTCCGATCGCGGTGGACGGCACCACCGTGGCGATCCGACGGCATCGGTTGCGACAGCTGCCCCTCGATGATTTCTGCGAGCCGGACATCGCCCAACTTCTCGACGACGTGGTCGCGGGGCGCGCCAACGTGCTGGTCACCGGGGCCACTTCGTCGGGCAAGACCAGCTTGCTCAGGGCGCTCGCCGACCGAGCCCACCTCGGTGACCGGTTTGTCGTGCTGGAAGACACGAGCGAACTCACGTTTCCGGGTCGCCATGTGGTTCGACTGGAAGCTCGCCCGCCATCAGCAGACTCTGTGCGGGCGGTGCCCCTGGCCGAACTCGTCCGCACTGCGCTCCGGTTGCGGCCCGATCGGCTCGTGGTGGGTGAGTTTCGCGGTGACGAAGTCGTGTCGGTCATCCAGGCGCTCAACACGGGGCACGATGGCTCGTTGTCCACGTGCCACGCCAACAGCGCACTCGATGGTCTTCATCGGGTGGAAACGCTCGTGATGCAGGCGGCCCCGAACTGGCCGCTTCCTGCAATCCGTCAGCAGATCTCGAGATCCATCGATGTGATCGTGCATGTCGAACGATCCGCAGATGGCGATCGGCGCGTCGCTGAAGTCGTCGAGCCGGTGATCACGTCGAGAGATCCGGAGGTGCGACCGCTCGTCACCGGCGGTCGAATCGTTGCCGAATTCCGGCGGCAACGCCGATGACACTCGCGAACGTTGCCCCGTTGATCACCTTTGCCATAGTCGTCGTGATCGGTGCTGCGCTGCAGCCAGCACCGCTGCCACGCAACGCCGCCGCCGCCACCGCAGTGCGGGTGGCCACCCGGTCGATCAGCGCAGGCGCAGCGATTCGTTTGGTGAAGCGCCGCCACCGAAACGTCGTCGACGCCATGGCGGCCGCCACCTGGTGCGACGACCTGGCCCGAGCGGTGCGATCCGGCGCCACACTCACTGCTGCGCTGCGTGCCTGCACGGTGCCGGCGGGAGCCGAGCCTGTCGCGGAGTCGATCTGCTTGTCGCTCGACCGCGGTCAACCCCTCGCCGACGCCCTGCGGCCGAATGGGTCAGATTCGCCACACCTCGACGTGGTGCTGACCGTATTGCGAGCATGCGCTCAACACGGCGGCACCGCAGCCGAGCCGCTGGACCGCGCTGCAGCAACACTTCGAGCGAGAGCTGCGGACCAAGCCGATCGGCTCACCCACAGCGCTCAGGCACGCATGTCCGCCGTGGTGATGACCTGTCTACCCGTGGCGATGCTTGCCCTGATGATGCTCACGTCGGGCTCCGTACGCGAAGCGTTCTTGTCTCCGGTGGGTCTCCTCGCAGTCGGGGTCGGCGCCACGCTGAATGCCAGCGGTTGGCTGTGGATGCGACGCACCATCAACCGAGACGGATCATGAGGACCCCGGCGTGATTTCTGTTCGCCTGCCCGGTCCGCGTCGCAACCCCGGGGCCGAGGCCCTCCCTGATTTCATCGAGCTCGTGATCGTTGCCATTCGCGCTGGGCTGTCACCTGC
>JBBREA010000171.1:0-5285 GCA_038203385.1 Acidimicrobiales bacterium
CGCGACTTCGGCGTGATGTTGGCGATCGGCATCGTCGTGTTGGCGACACTCGGCATCGTGGTGCCAGGCGTCCTCCTCGCGTTCGGGCGCACAGCGCACGCCGCCGGTGCACCTACCAGCAGTCAGGGCGATGGTTCCGACGCAGTGGCGCCCGGCAAACGCGCAACTGTTGCGTCACATCACGAGTTCACCAACAACTGGGTCGAACGACTCGTGGTCAAACTCGGGGGATTGCCCGCCCGTTGGGGCATTGTGCTGGTCGTCGTGTCGTTGTTCCTCTTCATCGGAGGCCTCTTGGTGGAAGGTCGCACGAAGATCGAGTCCGACCCGATCAAGTGGATCGACCAAGGCAGCCAGGTCGTCACCGACATCAAGTTCCTCGAGGAGCGCACCGGTTTCGCCTCCACCCTCGGCGTGCTCGTGAACGCCAACAACGTCTACGACCAAGACGTCATCAACCTGATGCACGACTTCACGATCTATGCCGAGGCGCGCCCCGACGTGGCGGTCACCTCGAGCCTCGTCGGCACCATGGCCAAGATCATCGCAATCCCCGGCGCCACGCCGATTGCCCCCACCGAGGAAGACATCGTCGAGGCGGCCAAAGCGATGCCTCCCGACGTCCGCGACGCGCTCGTCAACGATGATCAGACCGCCACACAGATCAACCTGCGCCTCGCGCCCGCCAGTCTCGAGGAACGCGCCGTCACGGTCGCCGAACTCGAAGCCGAACTCGACGCACTCATCGCTGCGCTCGATGTGCCGGCCGACAGCATCTTGTTGAACGATCTGAGCGAAGGCCAGGAGCCGGTGCGGGCGACACCAGCGGGCTTGGCCATGGTGGGTATCGGCCTGCTCGAAAATCTGTCGGCCAACCGTGCTGCTCTGACCTATCTCGCATTGAGCGTGGCTGGGCTGTACCTGGTGCTTCGCCTGCGCAGCTTCAGCCGAGCACTCCTTGCGCTGGTGCCGGTCTTCTTGGCTGTCGGCATGTCGTCGTTGATCGTCGGGCTGCTCGGCATTTCGCTCAGCCCGCTCACCACGGTGTCGGGGCCACTGATCATCGCCGGCTGTACCGAGTTCTCCATTCTCATCCTTGGTCGCTATCTCGAAGAACGCCAGCGCGGCCTCGAAGCCAGGCCTGCCAGCGACAAGGCGGCGGCTCGCACCGGCCTGGCGTTCTTCACGTCCGCCTGCACCACGATTGGCGGATTCGCTGTGTTGATGGTGTCGCCGTTGCCGCTGCTACGCGACTTCGGCATCATTGTCACACTCAACGTGGCCATCGCTCTGCTTGCGGCGCTGATCGTGATGCCGCCGATGATGGTGTGGGTGGACCGGAAAGGCTGGCTGGGAACGGAACCTCAGGTCCGCAGGCATGGCGCGGTCAAGCTCGCCGCCGACTTCCCGTCCGATCAGACGGCGCTCGCCGGGGTGGGAGTACTCGTGTTCGCCGGTGCCACCGTGGGTGTGTACGCGGGCGCCGACACGTCGACCGGTTCGTCGAGTGCAGTGTCGTATGCGCCGGTGCCGCTGCCCACCACCACGACCACCACGACCACACTTCCGCCCACCACCACGACCGTTCCCGCCACCACGGTTCCCGGCCAGGAGCCGCCTGCTTCCACCGTCGCCACGGCACCGACCGGCCCAACGGTGGATCCCAGCGGGTTCCCCACGGAACCCCCTGTCGGCCCGATCTCGGCCATCTTGTTCAGCGTGCTGGTCGGTCAGGGCGTGGAGCCGAACGTCGCCAACTGCGCCATCTCGACCGCATTGCTCACCGCAGACGAGAACGAGTTGGTAGCACTGGGCATCGCTGACGGCAGCCCCGAGTCGCTCGCGATCGTCACACAGGGTGGTCTCGACTGCGGTATCCCGCAAGAAACCATCGACGCCGCCATCGCCGCTCAGTTCGGGTGAAAAGGCGTGGTTTGTGTCAGACACAAACCACGCCCTTGCTGACTACCGGGTTCGCGTCTCAACACTCCAGCGTGCGGGTGACAGACTGGCTCCATGACCTATCCGACGTACGGGCCGAACGATCGCGGTCCGGGCGAACGATGGAGCTTCAACTTGCCGCTCGCCATCGGCGTAGTGTTCGTGTTCCTCGTTGGTGTGGTGGCCTGGGTGATCGGCAGCTCTGGCGACAACCAGGGCGACACGTTGGCCGAGGTGAGTGCCACGTCTTCGTCCGTGGCGATCGACACCACCACGACCTTGATCGCTCCGCCGTTGACCGCGAGCCCGATTCCCATCCCAACGATCACCATCATCACCGTGCCGTCGACCACCATGCTCGTACCGATCGCAACAGTGCCCATCGCGGTCCCCGCAACAGTGCCGATCACCGTGCCAGCGACCACTCCGGTCAGCCAGCCGGCACCACCCGCCACAGCAACGCCAGACTCGACGACCACGACCGCCGCAGTGCCCCCCACGTTGGCCCAGGTCACCGCGACTACCGCGCCCGGAGCGTCGGCCAATGCAGTTCCGGGCGACCTCGCCGTGCCCGGGCAACCCATGATGAAACCGGCTTGCGACGACAAGACGATCACCGTCGTCGCCTCGGCCATTGGCGACCAGGCCACAGCGGCGGGCATCGGTGCCCTGCTCGACCAGTACGACGCGGAGTACCTGCGTACAGATCAGACGTGCCCCTCGCTCACGCAGTCATCCAACGGTGAGCCGATCTACGTCGTGTACCTCGGGCCATTCGGGTCGGACACCGCAGGCTGCCAGGCTCGGTCACGCGGTCCGCAGGGTTCCTACGTGCGTCGTCTCAGTTCCACACTCGGCCCGGATCACTTCGTCGCCTGCCCCTAGCCATCGCGTGTATCCGCGCTCAAAAGTGTCGTCTCAGCCGATTGCGGCTGAGACCACGCTGGCGTCACGGCAGCTGAACCGTCGGTCGGGTTGGTGGCCATTGGGCTGGCGACGCAGGAGTGCTCCCGTGCAACTGACGATCCAGACTGCCAACGGTGGCCGTTTGGCTCCGGCGACGGTCCACACCACCAACGATGGAGACGTGGGCGAGGGCGGAGTGACAACATCGGCGATCCAGCCGCACGTGGAGTTCTGTGGCGAGTCGTCACCGGTGGACTCGCCGTTCACCATCGGGCGCAACGCCGACCTCGTGCTCGACGAAGACAACCGGTACCTCCACCGGCACTTCCTGTCGCTCAGCGAGCAGCACGGCATCTGGTTGCTCAGCAACGTTGGCACCCAGCTCACGGCCTCGGTGTCCGACGCCGACGGGCGACTCGAAGCGTTCCTCGCGCCCGGTGGTGTGCTGCCGCTCGTGTTCGCCCGCGCCATCGTGCGATGCACGGCCGGCCCCACCACTTACGAGTTCTCGGTGCTGTTCGACGAGCCGGCATTTCGGGTGGGTCGTCGCGATGAGTCACCGGCCGAGCTGGCCGCAGCGGCGGCCGCTGGACTGTCGGGTGCAGTCAGCGACACGACCATGGGACGCGTCAGCCTGTCAGCCGAACAGTTGTTGATGATCGTGGCCCTTGCCGAACCGGCACTGCGCGGCGACGGCCGCGCCGCAACCGCCCTGCCCAGTTCCACCGACGTCGCCATACGGCTGGGGTGGACCATCACGAAGTTCAACCGAAAACTCGACGGTGTCTGTTCGAAACTCGCAGCCAACGGTGTTCGCGGCATGCACGGTGATGCAGGACGCTTGGCCGCAAACCGACGTGGCCGGTTGGTCGAATACGCACTCGCAGTTCGCATCGTGACACGCGCCGACCTGGCTTTGCTCGACCTCGCCGCCCCGGCGGTGGCGGGAGCGATGGTGTGAGTGATGGTGTGATCGAGGTCGAGGGGTACGGCGACTGTGTCCTGATCGGGCGTGGTGGCGTGGGTGAGGTCTACCGCTCGACGCGCCTCTCCACGGGTGCCACGGTGGCCCTCAAGGTCCTGCATCATGTGTCGGACGAGTCCGCAGCATGGCGGCGCACCCGGCGCGAAATTGCAGCGATGGTCGCTCTTGCCGGGCATGCGCATGTGATCGGCGTGATCGAGGTGCACGACCTTCCCGGCGGCCCTGCACTGGTGATGGAATACGCACCCGGTGGGTCGGTGGGTGACCTCTTGGCCTATCGTCCTGCACCCCGTGGCATTGGCGAGGCGGTGCTCATCGCCGAACACGCAGCCAGAGCACTCGTCGCAGCGCACGCGCTGGGCATCGTGCATCGAGACATCAAACCGCACAACTTGCTCATCGACGGCTACGGGCAGGTGAAGCTGTGCGACTTCGGCATCGCCTCACTGGCTCGATCCGAAGAGTTTCGTTCGCAGACGCAGGCGGTATCGCTTCGGTACGCCAGCCCGGAAGACCTCGAAGGCGACCTCGATGCAGGAGCGAGCACCGACATCTATTCACTGGGGGCCACGCTGCTGCACCTTGTGCACGGTGCACCACCGAGCTTGCGGGAACGGTTGGGCGGCTGGGCGCCAGTCGACGCAGACGCCACGTCCGACCAGGCAGCCAATGAGGCAGCCGATCAGGCAGTCAGTGAGGCCGTCAACGGCGTCATTGCTGCGTGCTTGCGTATCGACCCGGCGCAACGTCCCACTGCAGCGGCCGTACTCCTCATGCTCGAGCAGCTCCCGCTCGCCACCGCCGATCGGCTTCGTTCCATCGTCGGGTCGCCGTCGACCAGCGCTGTCGACCCACGCAAGGACCCTCTGATCGACCCTTTGATCTACCCAGTGCTCGTTGTAGATCCGGCCGACCTTCCGGACCGCACGATCGTTCGGCCGTCGAGCACCCCGCCGCCGGCCGTCGAGCTGGTGCCGCAAGAGATCCGCTGGCCGATCGGCCGTCTCTGGCAGCGTCGGTTGCTCATTGGGTTGCCGCTGATTGCGTCGCTGGGCCTAGCGGCCGCGTTCCTATGGCCGTGGATCACCGACGCAGATACGTACGGCCCTGCTGTCGATGTCGAGCTGGTAGGCCGTCCTGCCGATCTGGTCGAACTGACCCTGATCGAATGGCCAGCCGGTCCAGTGGGCGAGTGTCTCGTGCAAACCGCCGAGCGCGACGCGCTCGCCGTCGTCGACTGTTCCGCGCCGCACGACCTGCAACGTGTCGAAGTGGGCGAAGTGGGCGAAGTGGGCGAAGTGGGCCGCGCCTACGGAGAAGCCGTAGCCGATGACGCAGCGCTGATTCGAGCAGTGGGCGACAGCTGCGCGGTCGCCTGGGAAGGGCTGGTTGCAGACCGTGCCATCATGTTGCCCGAAGCCGTCGGCCAGGCACTTCAGCAGTCCAACGTTCG
>JBBREA010000172.1:0-5176 GCA_038203385.1 Acidimicrobiales bacterium
ATCTCGAGCGCGCGTTCCAGGTCGGTGCGTGCGCCGTCCTCGTCGCCGAGGGCGAGCTTGATCATCCCGGCATGGAAATGGAACTGCGCGTTCGGGGTACCCAACTGCAACGCCTGTCCACTCGCTTCGAGGGCGTCGTCGTAGCGACCGTTGGCGTAGAGCGCCCACGCGTGGGCGTCGTGCATCGCAAGGAACGGTCGCACCGCAATGGCCCGCTCGGCTTCGCGCAATGCGCGTTCGGGTTCGTCGTGGTCGGCCAGGAAGAGCACCGGTGCAGCGTCGTTCTCCACGCCGTTCTCCTCGAACAGCGCGAGCACCGCGTCGACCACCGCATACTGCTGCTCGGCCTGCTCCGTGCGCCCGAGTGACTCGAGCAGTTCGCCGTAGGCAACGAGGTACGACGGTTCGGGCGACGCCTCGACGAGTTCGGCGTAGTGGTCGAGCGCCGTCTGGTTCTGGCCGAGCGCCGCCTCGGCCCGAGCCTTGCCGTACAACGCTGCGGCATCGTCGGGAGCGGAGTCGCGAGCCTGGTTGTAGAGGGTCAAGGCGTCACCGGGTTCGCCTGCGTTGAAGGCCAGATCACCGAGGATCGTGAGCGCGAAGGCGCGATCGGTGGGAGAGGCGGCGCCTTCGAGCGCTTGTTGCATCAGCGTGGCGGCGTAATTGACGTCACCGTTCAGTTCGGCGATGTAGGACGCCCGGCTGAACGACGAGGTGTCGGGCGACAGTTCGATCATCCGGTTGACCGAGGCTGCTGCCTCGTAGTATTCGCCGAGCTGGATCTGAGCATCGCTCAACGCACCCCACAGGATTGGGTTGAACGAGTTGATCTCCAGGCCGCGCTCGGCTTCGGTCTTTGCGTCGGCGAACCTGTGGCGGGCCGATGCGAGCACCGAGCGCCCGGCGTAGGCGAGGAAGTTGTCGTCGGGCTCGACGGCGAACGACTCGTCGAGGGCACGCTCAGCGCGCGGATACAGCGACGGGTCGGCGACGACACGAGCCTGTTGCACGTAAGCGATACCGAGCGTGGCCCAAGCGACGTGGTCACCCGGGACGGCTTCGACGCGAACGCGAAGTTGTTCGACGAGGCTGTCGAGCGTGGCGGCCGGCGGGCCGGCGGCGCCGGCGACCACGTTCGGTGCGAGCACCTCGGCATCGGCGGCCGTCTCGATCTCGTCGGAATCCGACTCCGAGGACTTAGACGCACCAAACGCTCCGACGGCGATCAGTGCGACGGCCAGGACGCTCGCTGTGACGATCATGCGGGTGCGACGTTTCATGAGAGCAGCTCGGTTCGGGGCTGACTCTGGATCACCAAATCTCGAGGCAGGATACGCGACGAACCCGCTCCGGGGAGCGCAAGTCTGTCGTCATTCGTCCATCGTGCATTCAAGCCACGCTCTCCCATGCCTGATCGGGCCCTTGCGCCAGGCTTCTGAGGATTTGGAGCTTCGCGAACGTGCGCGCGTGGCCATGAACCAGGTCCATGATGGCGAACAATGCCAGGGAACTCAGGGTGTACCGCTGGCCAGGCACGCCGAGCTCCGATCGCTGATTCTCCAGCAGCCCGTCGTGGCCGAGACGCTCGATCAGCCCCAACGGTGGTTGACTCTCCTGGAGCTGCATGATTGCTGCGGCTGACCGACCGACACGACCTTCGTTGTCGACGCTGGAGTCGGCTGGCTCGTGGCGACGGCATCGCTGATGGCGCGACGGGGCGGGAGACGGCCCACACGAGCGCCAAACCGATCATCTGCGGAACGTGATGGATCCGACCGCCCGTCGTCAAGTTCTCGTTGACGACGTCGATCATCGCAAAGACCGGGATCGCAATGCCGAGTGCGAGCGCAACGGGCAGCAACCCACGTGCGAGGCCGGGCCGCCACGCCGCAAGCAGCACCGCGACAGCGAACGCCGCACCAAAGGCACCGAGGTGTTGGGTGTCGTGGATCAGGGACGCGTCACGGCCGGCCAGCACTCCGGTCAACGCGATGACCAGCTCGACTGCACCCAGAACCGCCAGGCTGACGCGGGCGGACTGGTACGGCCATTGAGGCACGTTGCGGCTGCGTGCCGAAGCAGCGGTCGCGATGTCGGGAACCGTCTCGCCGACGCCCACCAACGCGAGCATTCCGAACACTGCCCGAGGTGACGGTTAGCGTTCGCCGCCTCGCCGCCATCGGCTTCCTGATCGAGCTGCGCGGACGGAGTCTCACGCGCCGTGTTGCACTCCATGGCTACCAGTGGCCCCAGATGTCCGTTCAGTTCCATCTCGTCGCCGACGTCGCTCCCCGAGCGGTGGAATCGGGATGTCGGTTGCGTCGCTCCCGGACCCGGCTGCGCTGATCAGGAGCAGCGACGCAAACTGTGCAATCACCCATCCGATTGCCCAGTAGCCGACCGCCAGCTGCGCCCCTTCCGACTTCTCGGCAGCGCCCGCTCGATTGCCCCGACACAATCGCTAGGCGACTTTGGGCTCGACCCGCGTCGGCCAGATACGGGCACCATTGTCACCCAGCGGACGTCAACACGGCGACGACCGTGACGAGCGCAGCGATACACAGTCGGTAGTAGCCGAAGACGGCGAGAGGGTGCTTCTCCAGATACCCAACCATCCACCTGACTGCCGCCCAGGCGGTGGCGGCAGCGGTTGTGATCCCGGCAAGGGTGCTGAAGAGTCCGAACTGTTGGAGGATCACCTCGCCGTCCACGAACAGTTGGTATGCGGTGGCCGCGCCGAGGGTGATGAGACCGAGCAGAAAGCTGAATTCCACGGCTGCAGACAGAGTCAAGCCGACAGCAAGCGCAGCAAGAATCGTGACGAGACTCCGACTTGTGCCTGGCCACAGTGCCAGCGTCTGAGCGAGTCCGATGATCAGTCCATCGCGTATGGTCAGGGACTCGAAGGGCCGGTGGCCCGATGGCGTCGTGAGGCGCGGCCAGAGCAGGGCGAATGCGCCGACGACCCATGCAGCGACGATCGGCCACGTCGAGAACAAGCGGTCCTTGATGAGATCGCCGAACACCAGCCCGATGACAGCGGCGGGCGTGAACGCAGCAACCAGCGCAAACGCGGCGGAGTTGCTCGCACGACGACGTCGCAGAAGCGCTGTGGATAGCGACACGAGACGGTTGCGGTACAGGCCGGCAACGGCTGCGATCGCTCCGATCTGGATGACAATTGCGTAGGCGTCCGCCGCTCGTTGTCCGTCGTTGGACGACGTGAGTCCGAGGGCGTCTTGCACGACGGCGAGGTGAGCGGTCGAGCTGACCGGCAGGTACTCGGTGACGCCCTCAACGATGCCGAGCAGGATTGCCTCACCGAGCGACAACTTGTTGTCGCCAGCACTGGTCACGGCGGCCACGACCACCATCGCCGCGATGACGACGGCAAGAAAAGAGAGCAACCTGGTGCGGCGAGTGTGGTTGTCGGCTGCGCCGAGTTCAGTGTCGGCGATCATTGAGTAGTGCGCCGAGTCGGCTTCGTGACGTCGCCCGATTGCGGACCGCTCGTACGGCTATCCGCAGGCACGGCGTGCGTACGGGTATGGGTTCACGGCTTGACCACCACCGGGGTGCACTTGGAGATGCAGATGGTTTGCCGACGTGTTGCCGGTCTTGCCGACGTAGCCGATCACCTCACCCTTCGATACAGAACGGCTCGACCCTTCCCAGCTGCTGAGGTGCGCGTAGTAGTAGCGCGTCCCGCTCGCTCCGTACAGGCGTACCGTGTTGCCGCCGAGACCGTTCGTCTTGAACTCGACTCGACCCGCCTCCATGGCGACCAACGGGGTGCCGCCTGGCGACATCATGTCGACACCTTCGTGGCTGCGACCGCCTGATCGTGGCGCGCCCCAGGTGTCGGCGAACGAACGCGGCCCGGCAATCGGGCAGGCCAGGTTGCTGCCGGTGTCATTGGACTGTGGAGTCGGCGGCGCTGGTTCCGGCGCTGGAGCCGGTTCGGGCGCAGGAGCTGGTGCAGCTGCAGGCGGGTCGGTTGTTGCCGAAGGTGACTCCTCGGGCGGCGGCGAGGCGGCCTCGGGAGTCGGGTCGGGACCCGTTGTTGCGCGCTGATCCGCAGCTACTGCCTGCGCTGCAACCGGAGCGACTGGTGCGGCGGGTGCGACCGCACGCTGCGCAGCAGCCTCACGCTCGGCGGCCTCGCGGTCGAGACGCTCGCGTTCTTCGCGTTCACGGCGCTGCGCATCGAGCTCGTGCTGGACTGCCTCGTCCTGCAGGCGCTGCGCTTCGATCTCGCCCAGCCGCACGACCTCTTCATCGGCCACCTGTTGGAGCGCGACATGGGACTCGGCGGCCTCGCGGGCGTCGTTGCGCTGAGATTCCAGCGCGTCGCGCTGCTCGTTGATCTCTTTCATCGCTGCGTCGAAGTCGTCGAGGTCGACGTTGGCCGTGTCACTCGCGACGGAGCTGTAGACGCGAGCGGTCAGCGAATTCGTGGCATCGTCGAGGTCGATCAGCAGAGGGAAGTCACTCGGGCCGCCACCGACGAACCGGCGTATCGCCTGGAACTCGAGACCCTCCCGCATCGTCTCCGCTTCGCTTTCGACCTGCGCAAGGTCGACCTCGGCTGCCGCTATGGCGATCTGCAGCGCGTCGATCTCGGATTCCTTGTCGAAGAAGGCCTGCGCCGCGGCGTCGGCCCGGTCTCGAGCTGCCTGGATCTCAGCAGCGGCGTTTTGCGCTGCCGAACCGCCATGATCGGCGTTGGCGACCGAGGACGTCGTGCCCAGAAACAACACGACCGACACAATGGCGGCACCCGTTTTGCGCAGACGAGTTCGAGACGTCCGTGTTTGCTCAGGGCGCTTCATATGAGTCGAAAAGATAACAGTTGTGTTGCGATCAGATGACAATTCGACGGTGACATATCAGCAGAGGGTCTGGGGAACTCAGCTCGCCTCTGAAGCCACCGAGCGCCACCCAGGCACGACGACGGCTGATCACGTGTCATGAGACGGTTCCATTGCGCGCCGGACGCTCGGTTCTGAGTCGACCGTGTTTCGTTCGCTCGTCGCCCATCGAGCGAAGACCCCGATGATGAAGCTCCACAGGATGATTCCGCCACCGATTTTCATCAACGCTCCCGCAATCTGGAGATCGAGCACCGGCGAGATCCCCCACAAACGCGGTGCGTCAGCGTAGGACGGGTAGAACG
>JBBREA010000173.1:0-5171 GCA_038203385.1 Acidimicrobiales bacterium
CCACCACGGTCCGAACGCGAGCGTGCCGGCCCACGACGTGAACGTCATCCGCCGCCGACCGGCGTTGAAGGCGCCGACGAGCTGGACGTGGGCGGCGCAGTGGTCGTCGTGGAGTCATGAGGGTGATCGGTCGTAGATGGCTGCAACACGGTTGTTACCGTGGCACCCTCGGCCGATGTTGTCGGCGGGGACGTGGATGTCGTGGTTGTCGACGTCGTGGTTGTCGAGGTCGTCGTCGAGACGCTCGGGTCCGGGTAATCGAAGACTGGGAGTTGTGCCCCGTAGCTCTCCGGTTGTTCGACACCGTCGAAGACGTACACCAGATCGCCGTTTGCTACGAGCGACGGTAAGTACTCGGCGATGTGCATCGGGATTCGTACACATCCACGGGAAGCCGGGTTGCTCGGCACGTTGGACGCGCCGTGAATAGCGATTCCGTAGTTGAAGTACACGGGGTTGTACAGGCGGCCAAGCTTTGACTCCCGCCAACCCTCGACGCGACGCTCGAAGTGGAACACTCCCCCGGGGGTGACGGACACGCCACATATCGCTTTCTCGCTCTGGGTACCGTCGTCTTCGTCCACAGTCACAACATCGCACCACTCCTCGCCCGTGCCGGTCGATACATGTGTGATCAATACTGGTTCGTCGGCGTTGAACACCACGGCAACCTGCGACGGCAAAAACACCTCAACATGCATGCCTGGGTTCGAGCGACGAGGACGGATCTCGACAGGGCCGTTCAGCTGCTGCCACCGTTCGGGCGAAACCTGACCGGTCACCTCGTCGGGAGCCACACCGTCGATGAACTTCTCATAGGCCCAAACGGCGCGTTCAGTCGAGGGGCCGAACACACCGTCACTCGGTCCCGGATCGAACCTCAGAGTCCGCAGCCGGTCTTGCAGTGCAACCACCTTTTCGCCGACCGAACCGGGACCAACCGGATGGTCAAACTCGATGATCTCTCGGTCCGCTCCGTTCCCTGCATCCGCGGGAACAGTGCCGAACGGAGCGGCGACCGCAATCGGTGCGGGATCCCCTGACAACAAGTTGCCGGGCATTGGCAGGCTTGCAATCGGTTGAGACCTCGTTGACCCGTCGTCACCAGTTCGGAAGGCGGCGTACACGGCGGCCGGTACGGCAACCCCGATCGCGGCCAAAAGGAGTCTCCGCCTCGTGTAGACGGCTTGATCTACGGACAGGTCGTGAACGGACATGACGAATCGGTCAGTTGTCTGCGGTTCTGGGGAGCGATAAGCAGTATCCTACACCCTGTAGTAGCAAGTGCTCTCGCGGCGCCGGGACCAAGACGATCAGCAAACTCCGCACTTGCACCGTTTGCGCTCGGTCCTCGTTCGGGTGAGCGCCGAAACCTCTGTGACACGACCCAGGCAATCCTGTCAGGGTTTCCCGCGGCGTTCTGTCAGCCGGTGATATCGACGAGGAGTTGTTCGAGGCGTGTCTCGTCGACGGCGCCGAGCATCGTCTCAACCGCTCCGGAGGGATCGATCACCAATCTTGAGCTGCTCCCAGGGCGCGACCGGGGTGGCCAGTCGGTGATGCAAACCGAAGTGGCGGAGGTGCGACGGTGTGCAGTCAGCCATAGCCGTCGAGCAATACGAGATCCAGATGCTCTGGCGAGAACGGTGCTTCGCACATACCAGGTATGCAGTGTGGCGCCCATGGCTCGTCATCGACCTGTACGCGGCCTAATGAACGGGTTTGGGTCCTGACGACAAGGTTCCAGGGTTGCCGTCTGCAAGCTGCGCCCCACTCCCTTGGCCCTAGAATCGACTACGACATGATGTCGTTTCTTTCAGGGTCGCGCGCTTCGAGCTGGCGCATCAGAGCCCAAGGCCCCGACGGCTCGCAGGTGTACCGATTATGGACCAGATGACTGCCGCTGACGACAGTGCGCCGGAGGATGTGCCGGGGAGCCTGACGCTGTCGGGGGCGGTTGCGCTCGGCACCGGGGTGATGATCGGTGCCGGGATTTTCGCGTTGACGGGGCAGACCGCCAGGCTGACGGGCGACTGGTTCCCGCTGGCGTTCGTCGCGGCGGCCGGGGTGGTGGCGGCGAGTGCGTATTCGTACGTGAAGTTGTCGAATGCGTTCCCGTCCTCGGGTGGGATCGCCATGTTCTTGAGGGAGGAGTACGGACCCGGGACGGTGACGGGCGTGTTCGCCATCTTCATGTACGTGTCGATGGTGATCAGCGAGGCCCTCGTGGCGAGGACGTTTGGCTCGTACCTGCTACAGGTCGTCGACCTCGAGCCGGTGTCGTTCTGGGTGCCCGCGTTCGCGGTGGCGCTACTCGTGGCTGCGTTCGGGGTGAACGTTGCCGGCAACCGGGCGATGCAGGTCACGCAGCGGGCGATGGCGGCGGTCAAGATCGTCGGCCTAGGTGTGTTCGCGGCTGCGGGCCTGTGGTTCGCGTCGGCGGCCGAGTTCACCAGCGGCACTGGTGGCGAGTACTCGGCGTCGCCGGAGGGCTTTCTTGCCGCGGTCGCATTGGCGATCCTCGCCTACAAGGGGTTCACCACGATCGCCAACAGCGGCGGCGAGCTGGTGGATCCGCACCGCAACACGGGGCGGGCGATCGTGATCGCGCTAACCATCTGCACCGTGGTGTACCTGGCCATCGCCGCTGCAGTGGCGGGGAACCTGGACGTCGCCGAGATCGTGGCCGCCGAGGACTACTCGCTGGCCGAGGCGGCTCGCCCCGCGTTCGGCCAGGGCGGAGTGACCTTCACGGTCGTGTTGGCAATCGTGGCGACCGCCTCGGGGGTGACGGCCAGCGTGTTCGCGGCGTCGCGGATGCTGGCGATGCTCACGCACATGACCCAGGTTCCGCACCGGCACTTCGGAATGCCCGGCACGGTGCGGACCCACACCACCGTCTACACCGTCATGTTCGCCATCGCTCTCGCGGCCACGCTGGATCTGCGCCGGATCGCAGCGCTGGGAGCCATCTACTACCTGATCATGGACATCGCCATCCACTGGGGACTGCTGCGACACCTGCGTGATCGCGTCGAACATCGCCGCGCAATCGTGATCGGCGCCATCGTCCTCGATGTCGTCGTGCTCGGTGCGTTCGTGTGGGTCAAGGCGTCGGTCGATCCACTCGGCCTATGGGTTGCGGCCGCGGGCATTGTGCTCATCGTGCTCGGCGAGCGACTGTTCATGGCATCTCACACCCGACCCGACGGCACGATGGACATGTGATCTCCCTGTCGAAGTTTGTGGGCTCGAATGCGACTCGACAGCGTTCGGTTGCCGAGTCGAATCGGTGTTCGCAACGATCGCAGGTCAGCGAAACGGACCGGCGAGATGGGTCAAAGACTGGTCGGTGCCGGGCGGATCCGACTTGGTGGCCACGGTCACCACGCTGCGAGCCGTTGAAACGCGTGGATCGGCCGACGGCGGCGCGGACGGCAGATTGATTCGCTTGAGCATCACGGCGTTGACAGCGACGATGATGCTCGAGCCCGACATCGACAGGGCAACGATCTCGGGGCGCAGCACCAGTCCGAACGCGGGTTGCCGACATGCAGCACCGAGGTCACTGTGTTGGCACCGACAGCGTCATGGTGGTCGTGAGTCTTGTTCATTGCTCCTCCTGCACGTAGGGCGCTTCAAGCCCTACAGATCATTCCCACAATCGTGGCCTGGACGAGGCTCGGCGTCATCGGTACCGGCTACGGAACCTGCATTCGGATCGCCCGCAGCGCGGAAGCGACCGAGCGCGATTGCGGCGTGGGTGATAACAGTGACGGCATCGCTCGGATTGGTCAGGGGTAGGTCGTGGTCGGCGCCTGAGCGAATGGTGAGTGTGACGTGAGGCAGCTGTTCGACCAGCTGCTGGAGATAGGTGAGGTCTGTGACGGGATCATCGGTTCCGGCGACGAGTTCGACCGGAACGTTTATGTTCGCCAGCCATCGGCTGCCTTCGGCTGAAGCGAGCACCTGCCGAAACGACTCTGAGTATGACGCCCAACTGTGCTGGACCCCGTCGCGACGGATCACAGTGGGCAAGCCTGGCCGCACGAGTGAGGCGACAACGGCGGCGGCCCCACGATGCGCGCACACCCACCGGCACGTGATCTCAGCCCACGGCCCGCCGTTCGCGAGTTGGTGTTCAAGCCAGCCGAGACCGGCAACACGTTGGCGCGCGGTGGCCTCGTCGGAATAGAGCGGTGGGCAGAAGCCGACGACGCCCGCAACCAGATCCGGCCGTTGTTCCGCAAGCGCGAGCGCCACGAGACAGCCGAAGGAGTGGGCGCCGACAACGATCGGACCCGTGACACCGAGTTCGCCCAGAAGGGCTGTTAGCGCGTCGACGTGGTCTGAGGCTGTGTAACCCGTCGAAGGGCGGGGCGACGACCCGAAGCCGAGTAGATCGGGTACAACGAGCCGACCGCTTCTTGCGAGGGTGTCGTAGGCGGCGCCCCAGTATGCGTTCGACCCGCCCAGACCGTGCAGCAGCAACACCCCAACCGTGCCGTCACCGAGGCTGCGGGCATGCAATGCGCCGTCGTGCGACGCTCCTGCGCCGATCGCCCACGCCAAGCGCCGCCGACCCCTTAGCGTGCGAGCAGTTTGAACCGCTACTAGAACCGCGGCGGCTCCGATTGCGAGGCCGAGGATCGGCGACGGGGTTCGCCGTGATGATGGCTCTGGAAGATGAGCGAGTTGATGCATCGTTGGCTCCTTACGCAAGTCACCGCGGTATTGCGCGCCAGAAACTAAGAACTCGCTGTGCAATTGTGATGGGAAACAACGATCGTGTCATCGGGAGCTTTCACGGAGTGGCGGTGCGGCTCTGCCGCAACACCGGGTACTACTACACTGTGTCAGTGCTACCACCGACTACAACGCAGGACTTGGACGGAGGCGCTGCACGCTGGCCCCTCAAGGTTCAGACGCTGCTCGAGGCTGTGCTCGCGCTCTCCGTGGAGCACGAGCTGGAGACGGTGCTCCGCCAGATCGTGGCGGGCGCCGCCACGATCGCCGACGCCAAATACGCAGCACTCGGGATCTACGACGAAACCGGTGCGATCGAATCGTTCATCCACCACGGAATGGATGACGACACAGTTGCCAGCATTGGCAGCCTTCCAGGTGGACGTGGGCTACTCGGTGAGGTGATCGTCGCCAGCGGACCGATC
>JBBREA010000174.1:0-5167 GCA_038203385.1 Acidimicrobiales bacterium
AGCCGAATGCCGGTCGACACCCTCAAGATCGATCGCGACTTCGTCGCTGGGCTGACGGAGCCGGGTCCCGCAGTGTCGATCGTCCGCACCATCACCGCGCTGGCAGACGCCCTGCATCTCGACACCGTGGCCGAAGGAGTCGAGTCGCCGCAGCAGCTGGAACGACTCAAGGAGCTCGGCTGTAGATACGGTCAGGGATTCATCTGGAGTGCCGGACTTCGCCCTGACGACGCCCTCGCTTGGATGATCGAACAAGGTTCACGTTGGCAGCTCGGGCTCTCGGCGGTCGGCTGAACGACTACGACGTGATCTGGTAGATGACGAGGGCGAGAGGGCTGCGGCCAACAACGAAATGGCCACTGCGGCAAGCCCGTCTCGGTTCCCCCGCTGAGGTTCCTGCTTCATCTGTCAATCCCCCGGGCTGGTGTTGTTGACCTGCCGTCGCAGGTTCGCGAGGTCTACCCATCACCCGAAGTAGCCGAGCACGTCGACGATGAGATGCACCGAGACGAGGCTGGTGAGACTGATCGACCCGTCGGCACCCACCGGCACCACGGCGACGTTGGCACGCGTCTCGCCCGGGAACTCTAGGTTGACGTTCGAGGTCGTGGGCTGCGTGGTGCCAGACGGGAACGCAGTCACGAAGTTGGGACCGTCGGTCTCGGTAGCGGTGAGATTCGCGATCACTGCCGCCACCCCCCCGGCAGGCATTCCGGCGACGCCTGCGATCGGAACCGTCACCACCGTCGAACCACCCGCCGGCTTACCGCCCGAGTAACCAACCATGGTGGCGGGCCGAGTGTCGAGGATGCGCGTGGGCGTGACGGTCCGGTACCCAGTCGACCCGCAGTTCGAGGCCGCACCTGCGTCGTCGACAGTGATGCCGTCGATGTTCGGTCCGCGTATACCTTCGGTCAGGCTTTGGAATGTCAGCATCGTCGTCGAGCTGCAGTCGGGATCGGCAAGGAACTCGTGGTGTACCCATCCGAGGTCGTCGTTGGTGTGGCCGGTGGTGTCAAAACTGAACTCTTGGCGCACTGAACCAAACGACACCTCGAGGTGCTTCACCGGGTCGTCTGCAGGGTTGCCTGCGAGCCAGAACCCGATCTTGTAGCGCCGCGCGGGATTCGTCTGTACCAATTGCTGGAGGGTGCCTGGATATCCGGAGTTCCCATTGAGGTCGACGAACTGCACGCCGTCCTTGGCAATCGCTTGGTCTGCTCCAACCAAGTCGACCGAGCCGCCGCTGACGAACCAAGACCCGAGCGGCGTCTCGTCGAACGTTTGGAAGCTCGTGAGAAACGGAATACTGCCCCAGCTCTCGAAACTCCCGTTGCGAAGCGCGCCCTCCGAGGCCAATTCGGCCGGGTACTCGACCGGCTTGGGGAACCACCCGAACAGATCGGCGATGACGTGGGTTCCGTGGCTGACGAACAACCGCACGGCACCGTCGGCGCCGACAGGCACGATGGCGTGGTTGGCGATTGTCTGCCCCGCGGTAGACACGTTGACCGTCGAGGTGCCACCGCGGTCCCCGCCAGACGGGAAAGCCGTGATGAATCCGGGTGCTGCCGATTCGGTGGCGGTCAGATTGAGCACGGCTGCGGCAACTCCCTCGGCTGGTACGCCGAACTGGCCGGTGATCTGCACCGCGAGTTCGGCGCCGGGCCCGGGGCGTACACCCGAACGAGTGTCGAGCAGCCGTGTGGGCACCGTCAGGTTGAGTTGCGAATCGACCGGGAACCAGCCGAAGAGGTCGACGATGACGTGGGCAGCCGAGAGCGAGAAGATCTGCATCCATCCGCCGTTGCCCACCGGCACGATGGCCATGTTCGACGCCGTAGCACCGGCCCGGGTGACGTTCACGTTCGACGTGTTGGGCCGCTCATCGACTTCTGACGACCAGGCTGTCAGAAATCCGGGGCCTTCGGTGTCGGTCATGGTGAGGTTGACGAGCACGGCCGCAACCGAGTCGTCGCGAGGGACACCACCGTGTCCGCCGACCTGCACCCAACGGACCTCCTCGTCGACGTATTTCCAATCGTCGTCGCGCGAGTCGGTGACGCGCACCGGTCCGACCGGCCGGTAGCCCCGCGGCAGGGCGAACCGGTTCAGGGAGACGGGCACTTCACCGGCGGGATCGGTGAACTTCAGCGTCCCGGTGAGCTGGTCGCCGGTCAGCGTGCCGGTGAGAGACACGGGTTTCGTGCCCACGGTGCTGAGCGTGACGGTGGTGCCGGTGAGTGACCCGTTGAACTTGCCGACGTCGGCCAGCGGACCCGATCCGGGTACTCCGAAGAACAACACCCCCTTCAGCGAGTTCAACGACGCGAGCAGGTTGACGCGCACGTCGACCATGCCAGCGCCTTCGCCGGCCGTGCCGCGCCAGATGCCCGTGACTCCGCTCATGTCCGCACGACCTCCCTGCCGTCGGAGACGGCGGTGTGACCTGCCTGCGACGCGCCGTCGAGCAGTCGGCTGACGTCGAAGCGACCCTCGGCGATGGACGAAGCGACGCGCCCGTCGGGAGTGACAATGATGGCTGCGGGCGTGCCGAAGACGCCATACGCTGCGGCCGTTGTTCCGGCCGGGTCGGCGAGCACGTCGGCAGCGGTGATGCTGCCGAACTTCGAGCGAGCATCGGCGAGTGGTGCGTGGGCCACCACCACGACACGCCGGTCGGTGAATGGATCCGTGCGTAGCGCCAATTCGTCACCTAGCGCCACGCAAGCAGCGCAGCCTGGCTCTACGAACACCAGCACGAGTGGGCGTCGACCATCGAGTAGGTCGCGGAGGGCGACCGCCGTCTCATCGAAGGTGACCACGGCGAGAGCTGGTGCCGCAGCCCCGATCGGCAGCGCGCGCGGTCGGTGACGGCGTGCGGCGGGAGTGGCTCCCTGAGCAGCTTCCAACACCTCGACCCGCTCGAGCAATCGGCCGTTCTGCCGAACGAGATGGACCAGCACCCATGCCGTGGCGCCGACCAGCCCCGTGAACGCTGCACAGCCGGTGAACACCCACGCCTGCGTCGTCGTGAGGTCGCGGTAGGCGCCGAGCGATCGGCCCCCCAACCAGGCGACCGCCACCACTACGGCGGCGGCGGTGAGCACGACGTTGCGGACCAGGGTGGACGCGCCGATCGGCTCAGCCCCGATCGAGCCGAAGCAGTTGCAGTCGGGGCGCCGCCCTCGACTGAGATTGACACCAACCAGCACGGTGAACGCCGCGAACAGGGCGGCAGCGGCGATGCTGGCGACGCCAGCGACAGGGGTAACCAGCAGACCGATGGCCACCGCCAACTCGGCCACAGGGAGGAGAGTTGCAGTGGGTGCGGCGAGGCGGGTGGGAAGACCCAGCTGTTCGGCACCGTCGCGTGCCGAGCCGCGGTCGACCAGCTTGGCGATGGCGGCGCGCGCTAGCAAACATGCAACGACGAGGCGGATGACCAACAGCGCAATAGCGGTGGCGCTCATCTGGCGCACTGCTCCGCCGTAGCTGGCTGACAAATACCCGTGAAGCATCCGAGGCTGGCCCTGCAGTTTGCAAGACACGAGCCAGAGTCGGGATAACACGTGTCGTTGCAGAAGCAGTACACCGCTGTGGGTTGCACGGGGTGGCAGCACTCACAATCTTCTCGTTGTGCCTCGTCAAACGGGCCTCCACCGGCTGCGGCGACGGCGATGTGGTATGCGTCGGCGACCTTGTAGCAGGCGGCGAGAAGAGGCCATGTGGCCACACTGTCGCCCCACTGGTTGGTGCACGCCAGCCGCATTGCGTCGGCCATGTCAGAGTCGCACACCGCTCTATTAGAATTACAAGTGCCGTAGCAACGGTCGTGGGTGTCGCATCCCGGGGCAAAGTTGACCGGGCCGAAGTTGTCGGACACCAAGTCGACACTGTTGGCAGGGCCGCACCCGTTGACCGACGGCGACGCGCCAGGGTGGTGCCGCTTGTTCGGGCAATCGTCGAGGTCGGCCGGTGGGTACTCGACGATGCACTCAGCCGCTGAAGCAGGCGACTCGAACGTCAGCGTGGTAGCGGTACCCACAGCGATGCCGAGCACGCCCTGACCGAGAAGTTTGAGAGCCTGGCGACGCGTTCGCGACTGCGAGACAGCGAATGTCAAGGCGTCGAACCCGCTCCTCTCAGCGATACCACCCACCACGGCGAACATACCGTACTCCAAAGGGCCTGGCAAGGTCTTTCAACACTCGCCCGTCTGTCACGGAGACGTCCGAGATTGACACTGACAGGATTGGGACGGACCGGCAGTCGGACGAGCACCGGGAGCCCGATGAGGCGCCCGGGGTGTGGGGGCGCGGCGCGGGCATCGCTGGCCGCGCGCCTATCGAAACGCAGCTCGACGCTGCGGGGATCCACCACGGCGCGCGGTTGCAGTCCTACGCTGGGCGCATGAACGAACGGTCAGCGGAGCGAGCGGTGCGACAACCCACCGTCGAACCTCACTCGGCTCCGCCCTCGCCGACGCGTCACCCAACCAGGGTCCCGGGTCGTTCCGTCGTGTGGCCCAACCCCCGGCCGCTTCCGCCGCCGGTACCACCCGCCCCCCTGACTGGCTCGATCCTCGATCGCCATCCAATCGCCCCGCCGATCTCCATCACGCACGAACGGTCCATCACCGGCGACCTCGCTGAGGAGCTGTGGGGCTCCTACCTCGAGAGCGTTCAACCTCTGGTCGAGGTTGCGGTGCTCCGCCACCTCGACTCCCACGAGGAGATGCTCGCCCAGTTCGCGAACCCTCGCATTCTGAAGCTCGTCGCATGGCAGGGCATTCTGCCCGTCGGACTGGGCATGGTCACGAACTGCCTCGAAGACGTCGGCGAGATCTCGCCGGCATTCCTGCGCCGGAAATACCCTGAGTACGCTGCCCGGGACGCCATTTACGTCGGGATGCTCGTGATGGTCTCACCGGGGCAGCGCAGCCTCACCACCTTCAGCCGTCTGTATCTCGAACTGTGGCAGGTGCCTGCTCGAGCAGGCGGCATCCTCATCTTCGATGTCTGTGAACCACCATGGCCATCGCAGCGACACACGATGTCGGCGTACACCGAGCGTCGCCAGCGCGACGCCGCCGAGTACCACTGTTGCGTACGTCAGGTCAGGGGCGACCCCCGAAACGTGTACCCCGATGGCGACGAGCAGGACC
>JBBREA010000175.1:0-5155 GCA_038203385.1 Acidimicrobiales bacterium
GGTGGTGGCGGGAAGCGGTAGCGGAGCCAAGTGTTCGGCGACGATGTTGATCACCCCTGCCTCACCATCACTGGCATACCGTTCCAACTTGCCGCGGATGACCATGGCCGGTGCTCCTCTGGCGACGTTGCGGAACCGTGCCCAGCAGCCCTTCGACACCACGATGTTCATCAACCCTGTTTCATCCTCCAGCGACAGGAACGTCACACCCTGCGCTGTCATCGGCCGCTGCCGGTGGGTGACCACCCCGGCCACGATGACCTTGCGATCGAGGCTGGCGGTCGGCAAACCGGCTGCCGTGGTGACCCCCAACCTGTCGAGCTCGGCTCGCACGAACAAGGTCGGGTGACCCTCCGGCGACACGCCGGTGGCCCAGAGATCGGCGACCGACTCTTCCACCGGGGTCATGCCCGGCAGTCGTGGTGGTGTCGCCCCGGTGACCACACCGGGCAGGCGGCCCGGTCGTGACTGCGACACCGCACCGACCGCCCACAACGCCTCACGACGATCGAGACCGAAGCAGTCACCGAACACTCCCCCGGTTGCCATGGCTTCGAGCTGCGGCAAGGTGAGCGTCGGCACCCGTCGCACCAGATCTTCGGGCGACGCGTATGCGCCATCGGCGAGCCTGGCCTCTTCGATCGATTGGGCTACGTCGGCACCGACGCCACGCACGGACGCCAAACCCAGCCGCACCGAACTGCCGGCGTCTTCCAATGTAGGCGCCGCCAACGACGTGTTGAGGTCGGGTGAGCGCACCGTCACCCCGTGACGTCGTGCATCTTGCACCAACGTGTGCGGCGACCAGAACCCCATGGGCTGAGCTTTGATCAGAGCAGCACAGAACGCCGCCGGCTCGTAGTACTTGATCCACGACGAGGCGTACACCAGGTACGCGAACGACACCGAATGCGACTCGGGAAACCCATAACTCGAGAAGGCCTTCATCTTGAGGTAGATCTCTTCGGCGATATCGCCGGTGATGCCACGCTGGGCCATACCGGCGAACAGCCGCTCGCGCAGTTTCTCCATGCGCGCCTGCGACCGTTTCGAGCCCATGGCCTGACGAAGCTCATCCGACTCTGACGGAGTGAACCCGGCCACATCGATGGCCATCTGCATCAGTTGTTCTTGGAACAACGGCACCCCGAGCGTTTTGCCCAACGAGTTTTCGAGCAGCGGATGCAGATAGGTCACCGGTTCTTGCCCGTTGCGACGCCGGATGTACGGGTGCACCGAGCCACCCTGAATGGGGCCAGGCCGAATGAGTGCCACCTCCACCACCAGGTCGTAGAACCGGCGCGGTTTCAATCGGGGCAACGTAGCCATCTGAGCTCGCGACTCGATCTGGAACACACCCACCGTGTCGGCCCGGCACAACATGGCGTACACGTCGTCGTCTTGGGGAATGGTCGCAAGGTCGATCTCATACCCCCGGTGCTCCGCGATCAACTCGATCGAATACCGAAGCGCCGACAACATGCCCAGGCCGAGCAGGTCGAACTTCACCAATCCGGCACGAGCACAATCGTCTTTGTCCCACTGCAGCACCGACCGCTTGCCCATCCGGCCCCACTCCACCGGGCACACCTCGATGATCGGCCGGTCGCAGATGACCATGCCACCGGAATGGATACCGAGATGCCGCGGCGCATCTTCGATCTGCAGGGCGAGGTCGAGCACGGGCCGGGGAATGATCGAAGCCCCGCCGTCGCCATCTTTGGCAGCAGCAGCTTCAGCTGCCGTGGCTTCGAGGTTGCCCCACCCGTCGACCTGCCTCGAGAACGCGTCTTGCTGACCGGTGGAATAGCCGAGTGCCTTGGCCATGTCTCTGATGGCCGAACGCGGGCGATACGTGATGACGTTCGCCACCTGCGCCGTGTGGTGCCGACCGTGTTTGTCGTACACGTACTGGATGACCTCTTCCCGTCGATCGCTTTCGATGTCGATGTCGATGTCTGGTGGCCCGTCGCGCTCGGTGGACAGAAACCGCTCGAACAACAACCCCAGCGAAACGGCGTCCGCGTTGGTGACGCCAAGCGAGTAACACACCGCCGAGTTCGCAGCGCTGCCGCGACCCTGGCAGAAGATGCCGTTGCGCCGACAGAATTCCACCAGATCCCACACCACCAAGAAGTAGCCAGCGAAGTTCAGCTGCTCGATGATGGCCAACTCGCGATCGATGGTGGCCCAGGCCCTCGCCCGTAGCGACAGATCTTCGTGCGCACTCGACGGGCGATCGCCATAGCGACGTTGGCCACCCGCCTCGGTGAGCACACGCAGGTACTCCATCTCGGTGAGTCGCTGCCCGTCGTGCCCACCATCTGGCCCGTGATCTCGCATAGGGCACGGAAACGGCGGCAGGTTCGGGGCCACGAGCGACAGGTCGAACGCTGCCGCCCGCCCGATCTCGGCGGCGAGTTGCACCACGCCCGGATAGCGGGCGAACCGACGTTCTTGCTCCACCCCCGAACGCAGGTGAGCGCCAGCGCCGGCCGGCAGCCAGGCATCGACTTCGGCCAAGCTGCGACGCGACCTCACCGCTGCGATGGCGGTGGCGAGTTGCCGTTGCGCGGGTGTGGCGTAGTGCACGTTGTTGGTGGCAACGCACTCCACCCCCACCGCATTGGCCAGCGTGACGAGCGCGTCGTTGCGGTGGCCGTCTATCGGGTCACCCTGATCCCACAACTCCACCAACACACGGTCGCGCCCGAATGCACTCGTCAACCGTTCCAGTTCGCGCCGCGCCGCCGAGGGCCCGTCGTTCATGAGCGCCCGTACGACGGCACCCTTGCGACACCCAGACAACACCCAGCTCACACCGCTCACTGCGTTCGCTACATCGGCGAAGGCGAACTGCGGCGCACCCTTCTCGCCGGCCAGGTGACCAAGGCTCAGCGCCCGCGACAACCGGGAGTAGCCAGTGGGCCCGTCGGCCAACACCAGCAGATGATCGCCCTGCGGGTCAGCGGCATGCGCATCCGGTAGCTCCCCCGTGTCGACGTGGTCGAACGTGTCGGCTTCGGGGCGTACGACGCTGGCATCGGCTGCAAGGCCCGGCGTGAGCGTGATCTCGGCCCCGAACACGGTGGGAAGGCCCACCGCTCGCGCTGCTTCAGCGAAGCGAACCACCCCGTAGAACCCGTTGTGATCGGTGAGCGCCAACGCTTCCAACCCGAGGCGTGCCGCTTCGGTGGCCAGCTCTTCAGGGTGCGATGCACCGTCGAGGAACGAGTAATTCGAATGGCAGTGCAACTCGGCATACGGCACTGCCCCGGCGACACGCGTGACGGTGGGCTCGAACGGTTGGCGCTTTCTACCCCATGCATGGCTGTCGCCACCGGAGTTCCACGACGGACTGCCGGCCTCACGCCCATCGCGCCGAAGGCGGGCGCGGCGCGCGGTATCGCTGTCTGACAACACCGATTCCAGTTCGCTCCAGCTCCACGAGGGGTTGTTGAAACCCATCCCGCGAGTATCGAACAAATGTTCGCACGCGCGCAAGCGCTGGCGAACATTCGCCACCTACACCGATCGAGGTCAGGGTCGTAGCGACGCCAATGCCGACTTGAGGCGGTCGTCGCTGGCCTTCGCGATGGCTTCCTCCCAGCCGAACCAACCGATCTCCTGACTCTCACCTGCTGGCGGAGCCGGGTCGGTCTCGCCGCCGCGCAGCACGTAGCGCAGGTCGAGATGCGTGTGCCCACGGCCCGCCGGGTGAACATCGACGTGGGCGAGTCGGGGCACGCCGAGCACCTCGTCGACGTCAACAAAGGCCACCTCCAGCCCGGTCTCTTCCTGGGCCTCTCGCAGGGCTCCATCCCAGGGTGTCTCCCCCGGGTCCACATGGCCACCGGGTTGCAACCACAAGCCGAGACGCTTGTGCTTCAGCAACACCACACCGCGCTGACCAACCACGAGTGCCGAGCCGGTGACGTGCACCAAGTCGCCTTCCTCACTGAACGGGTCGGCCAGCCGATCGTACTCAGCGAGAAAGATCTCGATCGATCGCCGCTCAGCGTGGTCGATGGGTACCCGCTCGGAAACAGAGCGTCGAACCAGTTCACGAACCGCAGGCATCTCCACACGGTACGCAGACAAAGTTCCCACATCCCACTTGAGTTCTGCAGCGCGCCTGCCGATGAAACAGCACAGGCGCTTCCCCCTACAGCCTGACCTCGACGTATGGAACCCACCTCGCAGTTCGCCCCCAGAGTGCTCTTGGCAATCGACGATCTTCGTCTGCGCCGAACCAATGAAGCCAGCCTGCGCGCCGCAGGGTTTGCCGTCAGCGCTCCCAGTGACGCTGCTGCGGTGAGCATCTTGGCCGAGTCGTTCAGCCCCGATGTGTTGGTGGTCGACACGATGATGCACGACTCCGAACAGCGTCCGCTGTACCAACGGCTTCGTCGCACCACCGACAGCTACATGCTGTGTATCGAACTGGCTGGCCGCGACCGTGCCCGAGTCGAAATCCTGCAATCCGGGGCCGATGACGCCGTGTCTATACCGGTCACACCTGACGAGATCGCCGCCCGTTGCCACGCATTGATGCGTCGGCCCCGAGAAATGCGTGCCGACTGGGACCCGATTCAGCAATCGGTCATCACGCTGGGCCCGCTGATCATCGATACCGGACGACATGAGATTCGCTTGAACGGCCTGGAAGTACCTGCAACTCGCATCGAATTCTCGCTGCTCGAGCACCTGTGTCGTCGACCGACCGAGGTCGCCTCACGCAAAGATCTGCTCGAATCGGTGTGGGGTGTCAACTGGGTGGGCGATACCCATGTGGTCGACGTGCATCTGTCGAATCTGCGTCGCAAACTCGACGAAGCATCCCCCCAACTGCGTGTCGTGCACACCGTACGGGGGGTGGGTTTCCGCATCAGCAACGAAGTGCTCGATGCCGCCGAAGCGAGCGCAAGTTCGAGTGCAAACTCGGGCGCCGTCAGCCATCTTGCCGACAGCCATCTTGCCGACGTCGCAACGCTCGCCGTGCAACGCGCCGGCTAGTACACCGAGTCAGTCGTAGCGGGGTCAGTCGTAGCGGGGTCAGTCGTAGCGGGGTCAGTCGTAGCGGGGTCAGTCGTAGCGGGGTCAGTCGTAGCGGGGTCAGTCGTAGCGGGGTCAGTCGTAGCGGGGTCAGTCGTAG
>JBBREA010000176.1:0-5137 GCA_038203385.1 Acidimicrobiales bacterium
GGTGTTCCCGTGATGAGCGAGATCGAACTCGCCTACCGGTGGGAGCAACAGCGAGCAGGTGGCCCCCGCCCGATCCTGGCGATCACGGGAACCGACGGCAAGACCACGACCACGGAAATGACGGTGGCCATGCTGCGCGCCGCTGGCGTGCGCACCGAAGCGCTCGGCAACACCGATACACCGTTGCTCGACGCCATCGACCTCACCGGCGACGATGAACTCGACGCGTTCGTGGTGGAATGCACCAGCTTCCGGCTCGCCTGGACACAACAGTTCCGCGCTGATGCAGCCGTGTGGTTGAATCTGGCTCCCGATCACCTCAACTGGCACACCTCGCTCGAGTCGTACATCTCCGCAAAGGCGCGGATCTTCCAACTCCAACGAGCGGGCGACGTCGCCATCGGGTTCGTGGACGATGCGATAGTGGTCGAGCACCTCGCCAGTGCACCCGCACGGCAGCTGACGTTCGGAACCTCGTACGCCGACTACCGAATTGCCACGATCGACGGTCGATCCATGCTCGTCGGGCCACACGGCGTCATCGCTGCCACCGACCAGATGCGCCGTTCGCTTCCACACGATCTCACCAACGCGCTCGCCGCATCGGCACTGGTGCTGGAAACAGGGCTCGCGACCCCGGTTGCGATCCAGACTGCGCTTGCAGAGTTCCGGCCACCTCGCCACCGACTCGAACTCGTCGCAGAGGCCGACGGTGTCAAGTGGTTCAACGACTCGAAGGCCACCACGCCTCACGCCGCGTCCACTGCCATTCGTGCGTTCGAGTCGATGGTGCTCATCGCAGGAGGGAGCAGAAAAGGCGTGGACCTCGCCGCGATGGGATCGGCCGCAGCCGGAGTGCGTGCTGTCGTCGCAATCGGTGAGGCAGCACCTGACATCCATGCCGTGTTCGACCCCATCACCTTCGTCACCGACGCGCCATCGATGGTCACCGCGGTGCGAGTGGCCGCCGAACTTGCCCGCCCGGGTGATGCGATCGTGCTGTCACCAGGATGCGCCAGTTTCGACTGGTACTCGGGGTACCCGGCGCGCGGCGATGATTTCGTTGCCAACGTACGCGAACTGCTCGCCAGCCAGGAGGCACTGTCATGACCACTGAGACGGACCAATCAATCAAGGGCTCCGGGTCAATCAAGGGCTCCGGGTCGATACAGGACCGGAGGTCCGCCGCACTCGACCGGCTGAACGGTGGCGTTCCTCGAACGGTGAAGGCCGGGCCGCGCAAAGGTACGGTTCGGCGGGCAAAGCCCTCGCGCCGGGTCGTCACGATCGCACCCACGCCGACGGAGTCTCTCGGTCCTACGCCTGGGGTGTTCTACGGCATCACCGTCGTGGTCGCCTTCTTCGTGATGCTGGGATTGGTCATGGTGTTGTCCGCGACGTCGGCCAACAATGTCGGTGGGGATGTGTCGCCGTACGCGATCTTCAATCGCCAACTGATGTGGGCAGCCTTCGGGTTGGTGGCCATGTTCATCGTCGTCAAGGTGCCCTACCACCGTTGGCGTTTGCTGGTGATTCCATTCGTGATTCTGGCGGCAGGAGCGATGATGCTCCCCTTCGCCCCCGGTATCGGGGCCGAGATCAACGATGCGCGGTCGTGGGTGCGCATCGGATCGTTCGGTTTCCAGCCGTCGGAGTTTCTCAAGCTTGCGGCGATCGGGTTCTTGGCCGACTACTTCGCACGTCATCAGAACGAGGTGCACATGCCGCGCCACGGCATCGTTCCGCTCGGCCTGGTCGGAGCGATTTGTTGCGGCGTGAGCTTCGTCCAGGGAGACCTCGGATCAGCAATCGTTCTGGGCGCGATCATCGTCGCCGTAGGTGTCATCGCGGGGGTGCCAATGGTGCACGTGGCCGGTCTCGCAGGCTCCGGTGCGGTGCTCGTCGGCCTGGCGATCATTTCTGATCCGCGCCGATTCAACCGGATCCTGGCGTTTCGCGATATCGAAGGCAACAAGGATCACCTGGCGTGGCAGTCGTACCAGGGTTTGGTGAGCATCGCAAACGGTGGGGTCACCGGCTCGGGGATCGGTGGGAGCAACTCCAAGATGGGGTACCTACCGCTCGCTCATAGCGACTTCATTTTCGCTGTCATCGCTGACGAACTGGGTCTTGTCGGTTCCCTCGCAGTCGTGGGCGGCTTCATGTGCCTGGTGTTCCTCGGCATCCAAACAGCGCTCGCCGCTCCCGACCGATTCGGTTTGTTGCTCGCAGGTGGAATCAGTGCGTGGTTCGGTGTGCAAGCGATCGTCAACATGGGCGGCGTGGTCAATCTCATGCCGGTCACCGGGTTGACGTTGCCCTTCTTCTCAGCGGGTGGAACCTCGCTGTTCGTCTCGATGGTGTCAGCGGGCTTGCTGATGAACGTCTCGCGGCGGGTGGTCACGACGAGCCGTGCTCCGAGGACCGCAGCAATCCCCCGGGTGAGCCACACTCGTCGATCGCGCCCTGTTCTGTCGCGTTGACCCCGAAGGATGAGCCCAGATCGATGAGCCCAGATCGATGAGCCCAGATCGATGAACACGTTCGCCGTCGTCACCGGCGGCGGTACAGCTGGCCATGTGTTGCCCGCGCTGGCTGTCGCTGAAGGGCTGGTAGCCCGTGGTCACGATCCGTCCACGATTTCGTACATCGGCGCTCGTCGGGGAATCGAAACTCGTTTGCTTTCTGAAACGCCCTTTCCAAGCACGTTCCTGGATGTGGTGGGTGTTCAGCGAACCGTCAGCCGTCGCAACATCCTCATGAATCTTCAGTTCCTGCCGAAGATGTGGCGCGCTCGACGGGCCGCGATCGCGATGTTCCGAGCGGACCGTCCACGAGTCGTGGTGAGCGTGGGCGGATACGCAAGCATGCCGGCAGTGTTCGCCGCCGGGAAGCTCGGCATTCCCGTCGTGGTCGTGAGTTTCGATCTGTTGCCAGGGAGAGCCAGCCGACTTGCGGCACGCCGAGCAGCAGCGTGTGCGGTGGCGTTTCCCGACTCCACTCTTCCTCGGGCAATCGTCACGGGTGCGCCGGTACGCCAGGCGGTGCTCGACGTCAACCGAGCGGCCGACCGCGAGGGGGCGCGCGCTGCCCTGGGGCTTCCCGATGACCGATTCGTGGTCGCTGTCATAGGTGGCTCTCAGGGGTCGGGGATGCTCAATGCGGCCGTGGACCGGTTACTCGATGCGGCATGTTCCGATCACACGTTGGCCATTCGCCACGCAGTCGGCGAACGGTTTCTCGCCGCTGCTCGACCGGCTGCAGACGGAGGGACAGGCGTGTTGTACCAACCCATTGGGTACGAGTCGGACATGCCTGCCGTGTACGCCGCCGCCGACCTGCTGATCGGGCGAGGCGGAGCGAGTACGGCCCACGAAGTGGCTGTCACCGGTATTCCGGCAATCCTGGTGCCGTGGGCGCAGTCGGCCGATGACCACCAAACCCTCAACGTGCGCTGGCTGTCAGATCAGGGTGCGGCCATCTGCTTGCCGGAACGCGAGATTGGCGCGTTGCCCGAAGTCATCGAGCGGCTTCGGGCGTCTCCAGTCGAGCTGAACAGTCTGTCCTCTACCGCCTTTGCGATGGGCCAGTTGCACCGGAGTGGCGCATTGGCAGGTTTGGTCGAGTCGATCGCTCTAGCCTGAGTCATGCCGTGAGCACCACTACCAACCTTCCATCAGCCGAAGCCATCGCACGCGTTCAACCAGTGGCGCCCCTCGATCTCGCCACTCCTCAGCGTCTCCATGTGATAGGAGTAGGCGGGCCTGGCATGAGCGCAATTGCGCTGGTACTCGCGCAGATGGGCCACCAGGTGTCTGGTGTCGACATACGGGAACAGCAGATGCTCGACCGCCTGCGTGCAGCCGGGGTCACCGTTCACATCGGGCACCAACGATCACACGTCGTGGGTTGCGACGCGGTCACCGCGTCCACTGCGATTTCGTTGGACCTGAACGAACTCGACGAAGCTCGTCGTCTCGGCATACCCGCACTGCGGCGCGCCGGCATGTTGGCATCGATCTGTGCGCAGGCGAAGTCGGTCGCAGTGGCAGGGACGCACGGCAAGACCACCACCACATCGATGCTCATGCTGATCCTCGCTGAGGCCGAACTGCGGCCGAGTTTCGTGATCGGCGGCGATGTGCAAAACGTGGGCACCGGTGCCCAATGGACGGGCAGCGAGTGGTTCGTCGTCGAAGCCGACGAAAGTGACGGCACACACTTGGAGCTGCCGTTGTACGGCACGATCCTGACCAACGTCGACCTCGATCACGTCGACTTCTACGGATCGATCGAAGGGATCGAAGCTGGTTTCGATCAGTATCTGTCCCAGATCGCCGGGCCCAAGGTCGTATGTGCCGACGATGTCCGAGCGGCGCGGCTCGGCGCACGACACGATGCGACCACGTACGGATTCTCAGACTCGGCCGATGTGCGTGCAGTCGACGTGCGAGCACAGAGTGGCACCTGGGCGTTTGCTGTCGAGCGCCACGGTCGACGGATCGCGGAGGTCGACCTGCCGTGCCGCGGCAAACACAACGTGCTCAACGCCACCGGGGCCATGGCCATGGCAATGGAACTGGGCGTGGACGCAGCTGTCGCGGCAGAGGCACTCGCCAAGTTCGGTGGGGTCGCTCGACGATTCGACATTCGCGGATCAGACAACGGAGCCACGTTCGTCGACGACTACGCCCACGTTCCCGCCGAGATCGATGCGGTGCTGCAGGCGGCTCGCGACAGTGATGATGGCTGGCAGCGTGTCGTTGCCGTGTTCCAGCCCAATCGTTACAACCGCATGGCCGAGATGTGGCGGGAGTACGCCGACGCCTTCGCTGCTGCTGACGTCATCGTCCTCACCGACATCTACGCGTCGGGCACCCAGCCCATCCCAGGGGTCACCGGCAAGTTGGTGGTCAACGCCGTGCTGTCGGCACATCCTCACGCTCACGTGGTGTGGTTGCCGCAGCGTGATGAGCTGGTCAGCTATCTCGCACAACACGTTCGTAGCGGCGACGTCTGTGTCTCGATGGGTTGCGGTGACATTGCTTCGTTGCCCGACGAGGTGCTTGCGGTTCGTCGCGGTGAGGTTCTCGGTTGATCGGGCGCTCTCACGGCGTCGAGGAGACAGCTGCACTTT
>JBBREA010000177.1:0-5066 GCA_038203385.1 Acidimicrobiales bacterium
ACGACCGCCACGTCGACGTCGAGGCTCTCGCGAATGTCCATGATTTCCATCGCGGTGTGGTCCAGCGTGTCGGCATCGAGTCCGCGACCACTCGGACCAGCCAACGCCTCACCAGATGGTTTGAACACGATTCGTTTCCAGCGGGGGGAGGGCCGACCGTTCGAGTCATCTGTCACAAGACGACAGTGTGCCACGTCCCGGCCGATGCGCAGAAAGGCACCCCTCAAAGCCGCCGAAGCCAACCGCGAAGCACCATGAATCGACGCCCGAGACGGAAGACCCCGGCGCCACACGGCGCCGGGGTCTTCTCATCGACTGTGTTTCGGGACTCCGCTCGATGGGTCCGCAGATTTCGTCTGATCGACGATCGTCAAGCGCACGGCGCCACGAACGCAAGTTGCCGCTCAGACAACGAACGGTGCGCAGCCACTCAGAAATCGGACGATCTGGCGCCGATCGGCGTGGTCAGCCGATCTCGACCTGCGAGAAGCGGACGACGGTCGCACCACCCAGCAACTGCTTGATGGAGATCTTGTCGTCTTTGGCGTACGGCTGATCGAGCAGGCAGACGTCTTTGAAGAATCCGTTGACGCGACCTTCCACGATCTTGGGCAGCGCCGCCTCGGGCTTGCCCTCGTTGCGGCTGAGCACTTCGAGCGTTGCCCGCTCAGCTTCGACGACTTCGGCTGGCACGTCTTCACGGGCCAGGTACTGGGGGCGAGCGAAAGCGATGTGGACAGCAACGTCGTGCGCCAGCTCATCGGTCCCGCCAGCGAGTTCGACCAGAACGCCGTTGACCCCGCGACCGCCCTGGATGTGCTCGTAGTGACCGATGGCATTCCCGTCAGCGGCAGCCATGTGCACCACGGTGCCGAGCTCGATCTTCTCTTTGAGCGTGATCTTCAGCTCATCGAGTTGGGTTGCGCGGTCGGCGACGCCATCAACGCCTTTGGCGATGACGAGGTCGACGAGTGCATCGGCTTCGGCCTTGAACTGCTCGGAACCGGCAACGAAGTCGGTTTCGCTCTTCAGCAGCACCATGGCGCCGACGTCGCCGGCGACTTTGAGTGCCACCACGCCCTGGTTGTTGTCGCGATCGTCGCGCTTGGCGCTGGCCGCCAAACCCTTCTCCCGAAGCAACTGCTTGGCGGCTTCGATGTCGCCGGTCGTCTCTTCCAGTGCCTTCTTGCAATCCATCATCCCGGCGCCGGTGCTGTCGCGTAGCGCCTTCACATCTGCCGCGGTAAATGACATGTTTGGTTCCTCTGTTGATCTTGGGCGTGGTGTGCGAAAGGGTTCAGGACTCTTCGGCGGCGGCAGACACGGCGGCAGCTTCAGCAGCAGCAGCAGGTTCAGCGGCAGCGCCGTCGGCGGCCGTGTCTTCAGCGGCAGCAGCCGGCTCGGCGGCGACGTCATCAGCGGCAGCAGCCGGCTCGGCGGCGACAACGTCATCGGCGTCATCGCCGGTGTCGACCTTGGTCTTGCTGGCGCTGAGACGTGCTTCGCGATCTTGCTGCGCCTTGGCGGCAGCATGACGAGCCTCGGCCTGCGCCTGAGCGAACGCCGCCTCTTCTTCGACACTGCGCTCGGGCTTGGGCTCGGGGGTCCCTTCCGCAGCAGCGGCGCGCGGGCGACGGGAAGCGATGTAACGGCCCTCTTCGACTGCTTCGGCGATGACGCGTGCGAGCAGCATGTTGGCGCGAATGGCATCGTCGTTACCGGGGATGGGGAACTGGATGACGTCCGGGTCGACGTTCGTGTCGACGATGGCCACCACCGGGATACCGAGCTTGTTCGCTTCGGTGACCGCGATGTGCTCTTTCTTGGTGTCGATCACGAAGATCGCCTGCGGTGCCTTCTTCATGTGGCGGAGACCGCCGAGGTTGCGCTGCAACTTCACCAGGTCTCGATCGAGCAAAAGCGCTTCCTTCTTGATCATGGCGTCGAACTCGCCAGAGGCCTTCATGCGTTCGTACTCCAGCATCTTGTTGATGCTCTTCGAGATGGTTTCGAAGTTCGTGAGCATGCCGCCCAACCAACGCTCGTTGACGTACGGCATACCGACTTTCTCGGCGTAGCTCTGCACCGGGTCTTGCGCCTGCTTCTTGGTGCCGACGAAGAGGACGTCTCCGCCGTTGGCCACGAGGTCGCGAATGAACACGTATGCAGTTTCGACGCGGGTGAGCGTTTGCTCGAGATCGATGATGTAGATGCCGTTGCGCTCGCCGAAGATGAATCGCTTCATCTTCGGGTTCCAACGACGGGTCTGGTGCCCGAAGTGAACGCCAGCTTCCAACATTTGACGCATGCTGATGACAGCCATGACTTGCTCCTTGTAGCGGTTGTCCGGACGTTCTGGCACCGAAGTGACCGCAGATGGAACGACCGGCTGTGAGTAGTGGTTGGTACATCACACGATGAACCAGTGACGAAGGCTAGCGGCGCAGCGTGGGTTCGCGACTCGGAGGTCGTGGCGAGGCGTCCCGACGAGCGTCGACGCCACACCGCACCACTGGTGGCGGAGCAGGCCGAGCCGCTGCGCCATCGGTGGGCACCAGGCGGACGGCGAACCGCCACCGGCCGAGATGCGGTGTGGGATCGAGATAGTCGTCGCCCTGTCGAACACCGAAATGGAAGGGTCCGGCGGCATGGCCGATCGTCACTCCGGCGACCACGGTGCCTCCTCGTCGCAACGCGCTGTCGAGCAGGTTGCCGTAGGTGATCCGCCACCCGTTGGCGACTTCCACCACGACGTAGTGGACGCCGGCGATCGACCCGGCGAATGTGACGTTCCCTGCGGCGACAGCGGTAACGACGTCACCCGACGCAGTGGCGAATTCGATGCCTCGGTTGCCAGGACACCACGGGCACGGCGGCGCCCGGAACGGGTCGGAGACGGCCGCAGCAACCGGTGGCGGCCAACACGGGGCGCCTGACGCTGTCACCGTTGTGGTTCGTGTGGCAATCGCCAGCACCATGACGACGAGAAATGCGCGTTGTCGAGCCGACATACGGCCTCCCTGGGACGTGCGATATCGCTGATTTCAGGGCGGACCGACCGCGATCGGGGTTGTGTCAGCCGACGCCGGCAGCCGACATGCGGCTCCTGAGGTGGAGCACCGATTTGGTGTGGATCTGGCTCACACGCGATTCGGTGACACCCAGCACCTGCCCGATTTCAGACAGGGTCAGCCCTTCGTCGTAATACAGCGACAGCACGAGCTTTTCACGCTCGGGCAGCTTCTTGATCTCCGCCTTCATGACGTCACGGAGTTCCTTCTCTTCAACGACCACCGTTGGCGATGAGAAACCTGCCGAATCGACAGATTGAGGCTCGTGTCCGGCTTCGATCGCCCGATCGAGGGGACCGATGGTGGTGGCTGCGATAGAAGCCAACCAGCGTGCCAACTCTTCGGTGCCGATGCGAAGGTGAGCAGCCAGCTCCTCATCACTGGGGGACCGTCCGTGCTCGTGCTCGAGCGATGCGAACGCTCGTTCCACTTCCCGAGCGCGGCTTCGCACCGATCGCGGCACCCAATCGAGTTGGCGCAGGCCGTCGTAGATGGCTCCTCGGATTCGTGGTGCCGCGAAGGTTTCGAACTTCACGCCGCGATCGAGATCGAATCGGTCGATCGCGTCGATCAACCCGAACACCCCATAACTGACCAGGTCGCCGGGATCGACGCTGTTCGGAAGTCCAGCGCCCACGCGCCCGGCCACGAACTTCACGAGGGGCGAGTAATGAACGATCAGGTGGTCGCGTGAGGCGGAGTTCTTGCGAATCAACCACCTATTCCAGTGCATCCCCAGGTCTGGATCTTCAGGAACAATGCTCATGCGCGCGGATGACTTTTCTGATAGGCGTTCCGAAGTCGCTCTCGACTGACGTGAGTGTATCTCTGTGTCGTCGCAACGTCTGTATGGCCCAACAGTTCCTGCACCGAACGGAGGTCGGCTCCGTTGTCGAGCAGGTGGGTGGCGAACGTGTGGCGGAGCGCGTGGGGATGGGTAGGTGTTGGCGAGCGCCGGTCGAGCACCCGACGAACATCGCGCGGCGACAACTGCTTGCCACGCTCGTTGACGAAGACCACTGGGCCGACCTCTACCGGCGCGCAGTCGTGACGCACCGCCAACCACGCCTGCAGGGCATCGATGGCAGGTTCGCTGAGGGGGACTCGCCGCTCTTTGGCGCCTTTGCCCCAGACCACCAGGTAGCGCCCCGTGAGATGGACTTGGTCGAGGGTGAGGTCGCAGAGCTCGGAGACTCGAACACCACTGCCGTACAGCGTTTCGAGGACTGCGTCGTCGCGCATTTTTCGCCACGCCGGCTCTGACTCTGGAGTTGGACCGTCGAGCAAGGTGTCGATGTCGCGCCGATCGAGAATCCGCGGCAAGCGCCCCGAATCGGACGTGACGTGCAATCCCAACGTGGGATCGACCGCCACGAGTTCGCGTGCGACTGCCCAACCGAAGTAGCGCCGTAGGGCGGCCGCTTTGCGAGCGATGCTGCGTCGGGCGTAATCCCTCGTCGACAGCGAAGCGATGTACCGCCTCACCAGCCGACGGTTGACCTGCCCGGGCGAGTCGACGTGGGAACGAGCGGCCCACTCGGCAAAGAGACGAACATCGGTCTCGTAGGCGCTGAGCGTTCGCGGCGACAGCGATGTGTGGGTGCCGAGGAACTCCGCAAGTTGCCACGGGTTGTGGTCGGCCATGAGGTTCAGGGTATTCGCTCACGAAGTGCTCAATCGGGATGTGGTGGGCTCGAACCATCCACCTGCCTCGACGAGCCAGCCCGTCTGTTCCAATCGAGCAGCCGCGAGCGCTGCCTCGATGACCGGACATCCGACACTCGAGACAATCATGTCGAGCGTGCTGGGTTGGTCCTGACATGCCGCAAGCACATCCGCCTGAATCCCAGACGGAACGAGCCTACGATCGTGCACTTCACGGTAACGGGAGTGGTCCAGACCGAGTTGCATGAGTACGTCGTCGGCCGAACGCACGATGCTGGCACCGTCGAACAACAACTGGTTGGTGCCGGCGGACGCCCGGCTGTGCGTGGA
>JBBREA010000178.1:0-5053 GCA_038203385.1 Acidimicrobiales bacterium
GGCGGCGTGCTGCCCGATGCCGATGGCAACGGACCCGACACCCACCCCATCAAGGGCAACGCCGATTCGATGCTGTACCACACCCCCGAGAGCCGCTACTACGCGGTCACCAAGGCAGAAGTGTGGTTCGACACCGAGGCAAGTGCAGAGGCCGCCGGCTTCGCTCAGCCAGGCAACACGACGAAAAGTGAAGAGGACTGAACCATGGGTCAGAAGATCAATCCCTACGGGTTCCGCCTCGGTGTGAGCACCGACTGGAAGAGCCGTTGGTTCTCCGAGCGCGACTACAAGAAATACCTCACCGAGGACTGGCAGATTCGCCAGGCCATCATGGTGAAGCTCGAGTCAGCCGCCATCAGCCGCATCGAGATCGAGCGCACCCGCGACAAACTGCGTGTCGACGTTCACACCGCCCGTCCGGGCATCGTGATCGGTCGTCGTGGAGCCCAAGCCGATGAGCTGCGCACCATGATCACCAAGATCACCGGCGACCCCAAGGTCCAGCTGAACATCGTCGAGATCAAGACCCCAGAGCTCGATGCCGCGCTCATCGCACAGGGCGTGGCAGACCAGCTCGCCAACCGCATCGCATTCCGTCGGGCCATGAAGCGTGCCGTGCAGAACGCACAGCGCGCCGGGGCACTCGGCATTCGTGTGCAGTGTTCGGGCCGTCTCGGTGGCGCTGAAATGAGCCGTACCGAGTGGTACCGCGAGGGTCGAGTGCCATTGCACACGCTCCGCGCAGACATCGACTACGGGTTCCGCGAAGCCAAGACTGCCAACGGTCGCGTGGGTGTGAAGGTGTGGCTCTACAAAGGCGACATCCTTCCGTACAAGGCGCAGAACGAAGACAAGATCGCTCGCGAAGCAGCCATGGCTGTTGGCGAGACTTCCGGCCAGGCCACAGACGGCCCACGCCGGGTGGTGTCGTCGGGCGGCCCGCAGATCGCTGCGATCGAAGCAGAGTCACCGCTGTTGGCAGGTGCTGACCCCGAACTCGAGAAGTTGCTCGCCGAAGAAGACACCATCGCCCGCCAAACGGTTGACGGCACCGATGCTGCCGCTACCGAGAGCGAAAGCTGAGGAGTACATCATGTTGATGCCCCGCAAGGTTGCACATCGCAAGCACCACCGTGGACGTACCCGTGGCATGACCAAGGGTGGCGGCGAGTTGGCGTTCGGCGAGTACGGCATTCAAGCGCTCGAGCCGGGTTGGCTGACCGCCCGTCAGATCGAGGCTGCCCGTATTGCCATGACCCGCTCCATCAAGCGCGGTGGCAAGGTGTGGATCAAGGTCTTCCCAGACAAACCCGTCACCAAGAAGCCAGCTGAAACCCGCATGGGCTCCGGCAAGGGCAACCCCGAGTTCTGGGTTGCCGTGGTTCGCCCCGGCCGCATCTTGTTCGAGCTGTCGTTCCCCGACGAAGAGCAAGCCAAGCTCGCTCTCAACAAGGCGATCCAGAAGCTGCCGATCAAGGCCAAGATCGTCACGCGTCAAGAGAGGATCTGATCATGGCAACCAAGAACAAGACCGAGACCAAGACCGGCAAGCTGGCCGAAATGGACATCGCCGAACTCGTCGACGAGTTGCGCTCCACCAAGCACGAGGCGCTCAACCTGCGGTTCCGCAATGCAACCGGTCAGCTCGAGAACGTCGCCGAAATCAAGAAGGTCCGTCGCCAGATCGCGCGGATCGAAACCCTCATCCGGCAGCGCGAAATCGCCGCTGCTGGGTCGGAGAGCTGAGAGCAACGATGACTGACACCAATAACTCAACCGACGCCACCGCGAACAACGAGGCAAGCGTCGCAACCGTGACCCGCGAGGCCGCAACCGCGACCAGCGAGGCCGCAACCGCGACCAGCGAGGCCGCAACCGGCGAGCGCAGCGCTCGGAAGGTGCGCGAAGGCATCGTCACGTCCGCGGCGATGGACAAGACCATCACGGTCACCATCACCGAGCGGGTGAAGCACGCCAAGTACGCCAAGATCGTCCAGCGCGACAAGAAGTTGTACGCCCACGACGAGACCAACGACGCCGGTGTGGGCGACAAGGTTCGCATCATGGAAACCCGTCCACTCAGCAAGAACAAGCGCTGGCGCTTGGTAGAAGTCTTGGAGCGCGCACGATGATTCAGCAGGAATCGCGACTTCGTGTCGCCGACAACTCAGGCGCTCGCGAAGTGCTCTGCATCAAGGTCCTCGGTGGCACTCGCCGCCGGTACGCCTCGATCGGAGACATCTTCGTGGCAACCGTCAAAGACGCCATCCCCGGCGCAGCGGTGAAGAAGGGTGACGTCGTCAAGTGCGTCGTCGTTCGAGTGAAGAAGGAAAAGCGCCGTTCCGATGGCAGCTACATCCGCTTCGACGAGAACGCCGCCGTCATCATCAAAGACGACCTCACGCCTCGTGGCACCCGCATCTTCGGCCCAGTTGGGCGCGAGCTTCGCGATCGCAAGTTCATGCGCATCGTCTCACTCGCACCAGAAGTGATTTGAGAAGGACACCACAGAGATGAAACTTCGTAAGGGTGATCCCGTCGTGGTGATCGCAGGCAAAGATCAAGGCAAGCAAGGCGTCATCGAACGCGCCTTTCCCAAGCAGAACAAGGTGATCGTCACTGGTGTCAACATCGCGTCGCGTCACCAGAAGGCCCGCAAGGCCAACGACGCAACCGGCATCATCCACAAGGACATGCCGATCGACGCATCCAATGTCATGTACATGCACAAGGGCAAAGCCGTTCGCCTCGGATACACCGAGGACTCGAAGGGCAACAAGGTCCGAATTGCACGTCCCAGCGGTGAGGAAATCAAGTGACCGCCACGTCCACCATGCCGCGACTCAAGTCGCGCTACAACAACACGATCAAGGCGCAGCTCGCCAAGGATCTCGGCATCGAGAACGAGATGCAGATCCCTAAGCTCGAAAAGATCGTCATCAACATGGGTGTCGGCGAGGCCACTCAGCAGCCATCGCTGTTGGAGAAGGCAGTCGAAGACCTCACCCTGATCGCAGGGCAGAAGCCGGTGGTCACCAAGGCGCAGAACTCCATCGCCAACTTCAAGCTGCGTGAGGGCCAGGCCATCGGCACCAAGGTCACGCTCCGTGGAGACCGTATGTGGGAGTTCCTCGACCGACTGTTGGCGGTTGCGATTCCACGTATTCGCGACTTCCGGGGGCTGCCAGCTCACTCGTGGGACGGTCGTGGGAACTACACGTTTGGTCTGAAAGACCAGACGGTGTTCCCGGAGATCAACCCCGACAACGTCGACACCCCACGTGGCATGGACATCACCATCGTCACCACCGCCAACACCAACGAAGCCGGCAAAGCGTTGCTCGACTCGTTCGGATTTCCGTTCAAGCGTGGCGCTGACGCCGAGAACGCTCCCCGCAAGAAGAAGCGCCGCGGACCCGTCCGCGGCGGCAGCAAGAAGAAGTGATCGAGAGAGACGCAGATGGCTAAGAAAGCACTGATCAACAAGGCTGCCGGTACGCCCAAATACAAGGTGCGCGGCTACACACGCTGCCAGCGTTGTGGACGGGCCCGCTCGGTTTTCCGCAAGTTCGGCCTCTGCCGTGTGTGCTTGCGCGAGCTCGCCCATGCTGGCGAGATCCCTGGTATGACGAAGTCGAGCTGGTGAGGAGCACGCATCATGATGACTGACCCAATCGCCGACATGCTGACTCGTATTCGCAATGCGAACACGGCCAAGCACGACGAAGTGCGTATGCCTTCGTCGAAGCAAAAGATTGCACTCGCCCGAGTTCTCGAATCAGAGGGCTACATCGGCGGGTTCGAAGTCGCACCGGCGCCCAGTGGCGTCGGCGACACGCTGACCATCCAGATGAAGTACTCACCAGATCGTGCTCGCACGATCTCTGGTCTTCGTCGCATCTCCACTCCTGGCCTCCGGGTGTATCGCAAGGCCGACTCCGTGCCACGCGTGCTCGGCGGTCTCGGTGTGGCCGTCCTGTCCACCAGCCTGGGGCTCATGACCGACCGCGAAGCGCGCAAGCGCAAAGTCGGCGGCGAAGTCCTCTGCTACGTCTGGTGACGTGCGCGAGTACGTGAGAGAAACGGAAATCCACTATGTCTCGAATCGGTAAGGCTCCGGTCACGATCCCGGCTGGGGTCGACATCACACTCGACGCTCGGTCGGTCACGGTCAAGGGTCCAAAAGGCACCCTGAGCCGCGTGATCCCTGGCTCGATCCAAATCACAGAAGAAGAAGGCGCGTTGCACTTCACGCGTCCCAACGATGAACGCCAGAACCGAGCGTTGCACGGGCTTACCCGCAGCCTCGTCAACAACATGGTGATCGGCGTCACCGACGGCTTCAAGAAGCAGCTCGACATCGTCGGCGTCGGCTATCGCGCCGAGGCCCAGAGCCCCACAGCGCTTCGCCTGAACCTCGGCTTCAGCCACCCGGTGAACGTGGCAGCGCCCGAGGGCGTGTCGTTCGAAGTTCCGGTGCCGACTCAGATCATCATCAACGGCATCGACAAAGAACTGGTCGGCCAGGTCGCGGCCAACATCCGCAGCATCCGCAAACCCGAGCCGTACAAAGGCAAGGGCGTCCGCTACTCCGGCGAGCGCATTCTGCGCAAAGCCGGCAAGACCGGCAAGAAGTAAGCAGGAATCGTCATGGCTGACATCGCCAAATCTCGTCGTCAAGGTCGCATCCGTCGTCATCGTCGGGTGCGCAAGAAGGTTCACGGCACCGCTACGCGTCCGCGTTTGGCAGTGCATCGTTCCAACAAACACATCTCGGTCCAGGTCATCGATGATGATGCCGGTCGCACCCTTGCGGCTGCATCGACCACCGAACTGGATCAACGCGCCGCCGGTAGCGGTGCCACCGTCGACGCTGCTACTCGCGTCGGTCAACTCGTCGGCGAGCGTGCCAAAGCCGCCGGCATCAACACGGTCGTGTTCGACCGCGGTGGGTTCGCCTACCACGGCCGAGTCGCCGCAATCGCAGAAGCCGCGCGCAACGCAGGTCTGGAGTTCTGATGGCTTACAACGACAATCGCAACGACAATCGCAA
>JBBREA010000179.1:0-4930 GCA_038203385.1 Acidimicrobiales bacterium
CGAATCCCTTTCAGCTCTCCGCCTGGCGCGATACATCGCTGAGTTTCGTGCGGCCGAACTCGGAAACTCCACCAACTCATCGACAACGGCGCGGAGATCAGCCCGGTGACGAGGCAACAGATCCAACAAGGACAGGGCAACTGTCCGTTGCAGAAGGGCCCTTTCCTCGGAGTCCCGCTCGGGATCTTCAACGAGTTCATGAAGTGCTACATCGATCGCCCAGCGCACGATCGGAGCACTCGCTGCCACGAGCGGACTGCCAAGCGTGTACTCACGGAACGTGCTCAGCGACGTGTGGTCGGCAAGCAACACATCGGTACGGAGCCACGACGGCCGCTGCGCATCGCTCAGGTAGTGGCGCAGACTCGACCATCGGTACTGGGACGGTCCGGACTTGCGTTCAAGCGCGATCGGATTGCGATGGATGTAACGACCAACAACCGATCGGTACGACACATCGTCGACCAGGATAGATCGAAACCGCCCGCGAAAAAGCGCACCGTCAGCGCAACGACGGTCGTTGACATACCTCGTGTACTGAGACCCAAGCCGCTGCATGAATGCTGACAGGCCTGCGTGCGGAAGGTGCACGAGCAGGTGAAAGTGATTCGGCATCAGGCAGAACGCATGAATCTCGACCCCGAACAACTCGTGGCCTTCGTGCACGATCGCGAGGAACCGATCGCCGTCAGACTCGACAAAGAAGGTTCGTTGACGATTGGCTCCCCGATTCATCACGTGGTGCCAGCCATCTTCGGGATCAAGTCGAACTGGTCGCGCCATACAGACGTGTGGACGGAATCTGTCCAAGATGGCAACGAACTGACGATGGGGGTCTGACCCCGAGCGTCACCCCGGGCGTCAGAGACTGACGATGGGGGTCTGACCCCGGGCGTCAGGGCCGTTAGCGTGCTGGCGATGATCGTCGTCAAGCGTCTTGCTGCTCTTGGCGTGGCGGTGGGGCTCATCGTTGGAGCGCTGTTCGCCCGGGATCGATGGATCGAGGGCGACGATTCTGGCGACAACCGTGCGGACGCTGCGAGTGTGCTCGTGTGTGCCTCTGAGCTGGCGGCGATCTGCAACCAGGTTGCTGCCGACTATCCCGAAGTGACCGTTCGAGCCGACAACGTTGGCGACAGTCTGACCGATCTCGACGACGACGAACTGTGGTTCACGTTCACCCCATTTCCCGAGATCATCACGCAAACACGCGAGCGGTCACGGCTACCCGAGCGCATCTACACCACCGTGCCGGTCGCGTCATCGAATGTTGTCCTCGTCGCATTTCCTGATCGAACGGCCGTGCTCGCGGGTACGTGCGGCGACCCGGTTGCTTGGCGATGCCTCGGCGAACAGGCAGGAAACGACTGGTCGGACATCGGCGGCGACCCGACGTGGCGCGACGTCCGTCCGGCGTTCGCACCACTGAGTTCCGGCATTGGCCGTCTCGGCGTTGCGTCAGCGGTGTCGGGTTACTTCGGCGACGCTCCGATCAACCCCAACGATCCATCGTTCACCAGTTGGGCTCGGCCGCTGGCTCGCGCGGTACCGACCACCGCGTTGTCGTCCGGCACAGCTATAGCAACCATCGAGGTACGGCCGAGCTCCCTCGATGTCGCTGTCGGCGCTGCCTCCGAGTTGTCCGCCAATGGGTCAGCCCGATTCGCCGTCACCTCGGTCTCTATGAACACTCGCGTCGACCTCGTACTCGCCACGCCGTCCGGCGTGGGAGCACCGTCAGGCCTCGCGGCAGCGCTGACCACCGCGTCGCTCGCAGCCGGGTGGTTGGCCCCTGGTGCTACGGGCGCGACCGGGGACCCGCCCGATGCCAATACCGTGTTGGTCACGAGTCAAGTCTGGGAGGACCTCACGTGAGCTATCGCCCACAAGTCGCCATCGCATCGTTACTCATTGCCGCAGCTTTTCTTGCTGCGTGTGGTGGGTCCAGCGACGAGAGCGGGCCGGGCGACGAGTTCGGCGACCCCGGCGATTGCACGGTGGTCGACATGGCCGTGAGCAGCGAGAAAATTGCGTTACTCACCCAACTGGCCGACGACTTCAACGGCAGCGACGAGGCCCAGATCGACTCAGGTTGCGTCTTCGTGCGGCCCTACAGCAAGGCGTCCGGCGGTGCCGCCCAGCTCATCGTCGACGGTTGGCCCGACCCCGAGATCAATGGTGTGCAGCCGGTCATCTGGTCGCCTGCTGCGTCAGGCTGGGGAAACATCGTCAACGAACGCCTCGGTCGTGTCGCTGCGCCTGCGGGAACACCGTTCATGCTCACTCCGCTCGTCATTGCGATGCCGCAACCCATGGCCGAGGCGCTCGGCTGGCCCGACACGCCAATTGGCTTCGCCGACATCGTCGAACTCGCCAACAACCCCGAAGGATGGGCATCGGTAGGCCATCCAGAGTGGGGCCCGTTCCGGCTGGGCAAGACGAACCCGAACTTCTCCACCAGCGGTCTGAACTTCACGATCGCTCAGTACTACGCGGCGACTGGCAAGTCATCGGGCCTCACCGTCGAAGACCTGCAACGGCCAGAAGTGCAACAGTTCGCCACCGACGTGGAATCGGCTGTGGTGCACTACGGCGACATCACCATGACGTTCCTCAACAACTGGTTCGCCACCGACGTGCGCGGCACCTCGCTGACCTACGCGTCTGCCGTCGCAGTCGAGGAGAAGAGTGTGATCGACTACAACCTCGGCAATCCCGATGGCGAACTCGCCATTGGCGAAGTGCCGCGTGAGCCGCGCGTACCTCTCGTGGCGATCTACCCGAGTGAGGGCACCCTCTACTCCGACAACCCATTCATCATTCTCGATGCCGAATGGGTCAGCGACGACGAGCGCACCGCGGCCAAGCTGTTCGAGGAGTTCGTGCAACGCCCCGAGAATCAAGAGAAGGTGTTGGCGTTCGGCTTCCGTCCGAACAACCCGACTGTTCCGCTGGCCGACCCGGTGAGCTTGGCAAACGGTGTCGACCCCAACCAGCCGACGGCCGAACTGGAAGTGCCGTCGCCTGAGGTGTTGGTGCAAGTACTCGACGCCTGGGCCGAACAACGCAAGGAAGCTCGCGTGCTGCTGGTGCTCGATGTGTCTGGCTCGATGGGCGAACTGGCCAGCAGCGGCGGTACCAAACTCGATCTGGCGAAGGACGCGGCCATCACCGCACTCGACGACTTCAAGTCGACCGACGACGTTGGCTTGTGGGTCTTCACCACCGACCTGTTCGGCACTCCTGACCCCAACTACTCCGAACTCGTTCCGGTGTCGGAGATCGGCGAACAAGGTGGTGCGCTCGAAGACGCCATCGGTGGCCAGTTCCCGCAGAACGGCACACCGCTCTTTTACGTGGCGTCGGCTGCCTATGCGGAAATGCTCGCCGACTACGACCCCACGAAAATCAACGCCATCGTGTTCCTCACCGACGGCGTGAACGACGACGGCGACATCCGCGATGACGACCAGCAGTTCACCGACCTCATCAACCAGTTACAGGCGGGCAGCGAGGGGGCCACGTCGCGGCCGGTTCGAGTGTTCACCATCTCCTACGGCGACGACGCCGACACCGTCACCTTGAAAGCCATCGCCCAGGCCACGACCGCAGCGCACTACGACGCCTCGAACCCCGCCACGATCAACCGGGTGTTCACGGCCGTGATCTCCAACTTCTAGGTCATCGACCGTCATGGCCCGCCGCAGTTTCAAAGACCGATTCCTCACACCACAGGTGGCGAAGGCGATCATGTCGCCGCTCGGCATCGTATTGTTCGGCGTCGGCACAGCCGGAGCGGTTCTGGTAGGAGCGCCCCTGTTCGCTGCGGCGGGGGTGGGGACACTGGTGTGGGGTGGTCGCGTGCTCGCGGCGGTGCCTCGCGACGCAGCGCCTTATCAAGTCGCCGCTGGTTCCCTTGGTGAACCGTGGCGTAGCTACGTGCAGGCGGCTAGATCATCGAAGTCGCGCTTCGACGACGTCGTGCGCAGCATGACAAATGGCCCGTTGAAAGACCGGCTCTGGGAGTTGGCGACGAAGCTCGAGGAAGGTGTCGCCGAGTCCGGTCGCATAGCCGCACGCGGCAACGCCATCAGCGGTGCCATCGGCAGTCTCGACACCTCCGCCGCTCGGGCCGAGCTCGCCCACCTCGAGGCCCAGGCTGGGCCCACACCATCGCCTTCGATGGCAGAGACGATGCGGTCGCTCGAAGCCCAGGTCGCCGCCGGCGACCGCCTGGAGTCAGCCGCTGGGCAAGCCGCCGAGCGGCTGCGACTGCTCGATGCGAGATTCGACGAACTGGTGGCACGAGCCGTTGAAGTGAGCCTCGGCTCCGGTGACTCCGACGTGTTGGTCGCCGATGTCGACGGCCTGGTGACGGATCTTGAATCGCTCCGAATCGCCCTCGACGAGACGAACGTTGCCAGCGGCACTCCCGGCACAACCGACCTTCAACTCCCCTCCGCCGGCTGAGCGAAACTATTCCCGGTTTCGTGTGACGGATGTCATGGTTTGCCGCCACCGCTCTGGCTAACGCTTGCAGCGCAGATAGCTACGCTTGCTCGTGCAAGCAATAGCCTTAAGGAGCCCACCACCCATGGCTACAGACCCATTCTTCGAGTACCTCAGGCAGGTTCCGATGTTCGCCGACCTCTCGGCGCAGGAACTGCGTACGGTTGGCAGCGTCACCACCGGCATCAACCTTCCCGCTGGTCGTACCGTGCTGAGTGAAGGCGCTCACGCCAATGAAATGGTCATCGTCGTCGACGGTGTCCTCGACGTCATTCGCAATGATGAAGTCATCGCCGAAATCGGCCCTGGCGGATTCGCAGGCGAGATGGCATTGCTCACGCACGGTCACCGCAACGCAACCGTTGTCGCAAAGACCGACGCCCACGTGTTGCACCTCGACGGGCGGTCGTTCGCAAGCCTG
>JBBREA010000180.1:0-4731 GCA_038203385.1 Acidimicrobiales bacterium
GATCGACGAACTGCTCGGGGCAGAAGGGCACGCCGAGTTGCGACGGCTGCTGTCCGAGTTGGTGTCCGGCGGAGGACGTTGAAACGCTTCATGCATCTGCTGTGAGAAGCCTCGCGGTTACTAACGGGCTGAGCTGGCGCCGTGGCTACGAGTCGGCGCTCAGGACTGCCCCATGACCAAGTCGAATGTCCCATAAACCCCGGGGAGCCGTTCCGGCCAAAGCGTCACCCAACAGCGGTTGAACGACATGGCCATTCCACCTGTCTGAGAGCCCGGCCCTTCCGCCTCGCGAGAATCCCGCAGAGGCACCGGACGACAACCCGGATGCTGCGCCTGGTCGAGGCGTTGGTGTTCGCCCTCGCGGCGGCCGCCGCGATTCAGATCGCTCGTCTCGCCGCTACAGCTCCCCGGAACGTGCGGTCAGACGCTGGACCGCGACGCAACCAGCGTCGGACGCGGCGATCGCCTCGCTCCGGCACCATTGCCGAAGCGAGGCGATCTTGCGCCGCCGCACGTATCAGCGTCGGGTCACTTCAGGATTCCGCAGGCAGCCGGATCGGTCGCCTCACGTGGCAACGAGGGGTCGAGCTCGCTCCTCGCATCACCGTCATAGACGCCGTTTCCGTCGTGATCGACGCCGTGGATGACCACGACACCCTCACCATCGCGGATGGCATCGGCAATCTGCTTCGCCGTTCCCGACCCGCCCGTGTAGCCGGTGCCGGAGACGGCCGTGAACTCGATCATGCTGCGGCTGTACGACAGTTCACCATCAGGCGCGGTGGGGAACCGTGACACTGCCAGCCCGCTGGCGGGGGTGGTGCCACCACTCGTCGTCAAGGAAACCACGATCGGCCCATACGCCGGCAATCCCTCCACTGTGCTGAGCAGACCGTCGCTGTCGCTGTCGTGTTCCGCCAGTGTCGGGCACTCGTTGAGGGCGTCGTCGCCATAGTGGATGTGCTGGGCATGCGGCAGATCCGGCGCCAATCCGACGGCGTCGACGTTGATCTGGCGGATCAACTGGTTGCGGACGACCGCCGACGCCGAGCCCGACACGCCCGAGTCGTTCAGTTCTGTGAGGTCCGCATTGAGCGTGACCGTCTTGGTCTGGCCAGGCGGTGTGATCGGCGATTCTCCGGGACCGCTACCGGATACGGCTCCCCCACCGAGGGTGGCGATCGCCACCAACGCTGAGGTCGAGAGCACCGCAGCTCGAACATTTCGCTTCGCGTGATTCATTGGAACTCCTTCGTATGGCCGGCACTGTCGTTCGGCCGGTTGTGCCGGCGCTGCCCATTGGGGTTGGCCGGATACCGAGGGGTTCGGAGGCGCAAAAGATCCGGATTGGTCACCGTGTCGCTTGATCCGCCGCAGGGGATGCGCTCCCGACGTCGCATCGGTCGGACGGTCTGGCGGATCACGGACTTGCGCGCGTCGAAACTTGTCTCTCCGGGGGGATCAGCCGAAGTCCTCGTCAAACGATGCAGAGCACTTCGTGTTGCTCTCCGTCGAAGCGCGCTCCGCCGACGCCCTTCGTGGGTGTCACCGACCGCCGGTTACGCGGCGATCGACGGGACGTTCACCTAGGAAGTGCACCACGATGAGCGGTCATTGCGGCGACGGAGAATTGGCCTTCAGTGGGCAGCTAGTGATGGCCACTGAGACCGGCATCGGTAAGCAGCGAACCTGCGCTCTGCAAGGTCCACCACCGCGCGCGTTCGACGCCAACATCACGGGGAACAACTCGGACTTCCGCATCGCGATTCGGCCCGATGTCCTCGAGGGCTTTGACGGCCCGAGCGCCCAGCGTGCCCTGAAAGTGATGCACGGAACGCTCCTGGCCATGTGCCAGGAGCGCTCGGCGACTGACGAGCAGCACCGCACGTTGCTCGGAGAGTGCGTTTGGGTGATCGGTTTGGGCAAGGTGCAACGACGTTTACGTCACTGGGTTGCCGAGGTGGTCGTAGATGTGCCACTGCCCGCGGTGGTCGCGCCTGGGGCGGTAGTTGTTGCGTGACTTGAAGCGGTTGTGCCGGGCGCAGATCGGGGCGCCGTTGGTCAGAGCGGTCGGCCCGCCTTGGTGGTACTCGTGGAGGTGATCTGCTTGGGCTGCCCCGGTGCGTTGTCGGCAGCCGGGGCAGATACATCGATCCGATGTCAGCATCACGGCGTCTAGCATCGGACCCCGGAACAGTCGTTGTTTCGACGAGATCGCGAGCGGATCGCCCAGCCGGTCGACCATCATCCAGCGCACCTCACCGACGAGGGCAGCGAGCACTGCAGTGCGAGGGTCGATGACCACACCGTTGCTCGTTTCGCAACGGCGCTGAGACGGCAACAGAGGGTCGTCGAGCTGATCGATCACAGAGACGGTCTCGCCCGCACAATCGCACCCGCAAGTGCCATCTTCCGAGTGCGGGCACCGCTCGGCGCTCGGCTCGTTGGCGTCGTGCCAGTCGAGCTCGGTGAGGGCGTCGGCAAACGTGCGTTCATCGACGACGATCACGACCTGCGGATCACCTCCCCCGCTGATCGCGGGCGATGCCTCCGCCGCAGTTCGAGCGATCGTCATGAGCGCATCTGCTTGACGCTGACGGTCGGTGCGCTCGAGCAAACCCGGGCCGACGTCCTCGCCATGGATCGCCGCAGCCGCCTTCCAGTCGCTGATGAACTCGGCATCGAGGAAGTTGGCAAAGATCTCCATGAACTCGGAACCATCGAGCGCGTCGAGAGATCCGGAGACAGTGCAGCCTGCTTTGGTTACCGTGACCTTCGCGCTCCGGCGATCATGTTGCGATTGACCGTCGCGGTTGGCGCGAGCAGGGTCGTTGACGTTCTGCCACGTTTGAATCTGCTTGGAGAACTGGTCGTACTCCAGCTGCGCCTCGTTGGCGTGAAACCCGAGATCTGCGTCGACGTTGGCGTAGCCAGCACGATCGAGATGACGTGCCGCACGAAGAGCAACTTCAGCATGCGACACCGGCATCGTTCCATCGGCGAGCGTGTCCAGGAACCACCCGAAGCGAACACCGCCACGCGAGATCGAAAGGGCTTGCTTGCACTCACCTTCCGACCAACTGAACCGCGAGCGCAACAGGCCGTACATCGAGGCATGGCCGCCGGACTTGTACAGCTTCCGGCTCTCGACCTCGGCGAGCAGACGGGCTTCGTCGGCCTTCAACGACAGTCGCTTCGCCTCGACAGCATCCAATCGAGCCATCAGCAACTCATCGGGCACGAACTCAGCGTGGGGCGGCTCGATGCCAGAAGCCCCGAACTCCTCGTCGATCAACGCCCCACACGACATAGAACAAGTATGACCGGGGGGCATGACAACCGAATCTCGGCAGTCAGGCCGACCGACCAGGATCGGTCGACGACCGTCACGCGGCCTCAGCGGATGATCTCGAAGGTGGCGGCGAACTCGACACCAAACTGCTCGCCAGCGTTCCTGGCTGCACCCTGCAGAAACTCGCTCGGCGACGCCATGTCACCGCCGAGGTGCTCGAGATACATCGCGTGCGCTTCGAGTGACTGCACTCCGAGGGCGAAGGTGTCGGTCGTGTCGACGGCGTGCGTCGGCTGCGGGCTGCCGTTGAACGCGACGAACTGAACGCCGTCCCACGATTGGCCACGGTCGGGAAAGAGCCATGGGTTGCCGGCGTCACGCACCGCATCCAACAACCCGCGACCCACGGCACGGTGATCCGCATGATTCCAACTCGGACCGCCCCAGGATTCGCGGAAGTTGATCGACAACACGACATCGGGACGGTGCCTCCGAATCACTGCCGCCAGATCGGCGCGCAGTGCCAACCCCTCGACGATGCCGCCATCTGGCCATCCGAGAAACTCCACGTCGGTGACGCCGACGATTCGACAACTCGCGATCTGCTCGTCGCGTCGCACGGGCCCGACCTCGGCGGGGCTCATGGTCGATATGCCAGCCTCACCGTCAGACACCAACGCGTAGGCGATGTGCTTGCCCTGTGCAGTCCATCTGGCGACCGCTGCGGCAGCGCCGTACTCCATGTCGTCGGGATGAGCCACCACGGCGAGACCGCGTTCCCAATCTTCCGGGAACGCCTCGAACCGAGCGGGTCCGATAGTGGATTCGGACACTTCATCCATGAAACCGATGCTACGCCGAATGCACGAGCTCGATCAGAGGTCGAACTCGCCTTCGCAAACCCAGCTCTCTTGGCAACGTTCCCGGCTGTCGACAGCGCCAGCAGTGGGGCGTAGCTTGGATCCCCATGACAAGCAACCGCCCCTCCCCGGAAGACGTGCGAGCCAACACCGCCGAGGTGGCACGTTCCATGGCCCCGCAGAACGTGCCGGTCAATGCGTACGAGACTCCGGGGGCGTTCGTCATCCTCGCGCCGTTTCCTGCGGTCACCGAGAGCGACGTGAGCGTCGAGTTGACTGAGGGCAACGTCCGCCTCTGGGCCGAGTTGCGCAGCGCCGGCCCACGCGAGTATGTGATCCACGAGTGGGAGTTCGGCGGCTACGAACGGTCGATCGCGCTGCCAGCCGGCTTCGGCTCGGGCATCGAGGCCGTGCTCACCAACGGCCAGCTCGTCGTGCGCGTGTTCCGTGGCGACACGACCGAACCCCAACTGATCCACCCGAAGTCGAACTGAAACTCGGCGAGCGATCATCCTGGTGGCGCGATACTTGGAGAAGACGGGTGGATCAGACCGGGCACGTGACGCGGATTCTCATCGT
>JBBREA010000181.1:0-4695 GCA_038203385.1 Acidimicrobiales bacterium
ACGGCGCCAGCAGGATGCTCGGGCAGCTCATGACGGAGGTCGGCGACCATCGCGACCAACTCAGACATCACGGAATCGGCCACCTCGCGAATCACGTCGATTGACGCGTCGTCGCGATCGCCGACGAGCGCACGAACGTCGATGGGCTCGCCGACCTCGACGAGTACCTTCGGGCGAAGGACGAGGTTCTTCACCAGGTTGGTGACGATCTTGCGACGACTCACCACCCGGTGTGCCCCGACCATCGCAATCGGCACAATGGGCGCACCGGAGCGCAGAGCAAGCCGCACCGCACCGGTCTTCGCGCGTTCGGGCCACATGGCCGGATCACGGGTGATGCGTCCTTCTGGGTACAGGCCAACCGCTTCACCCGCGGCAAGTGCCTCGAGGGCCACATCGAGCGAATGAGCCGCCGTCGAACTGCCCCGCTGCACCGGAATGAAGCCAAGGCGTGTCGCCATCCGGCCGATCAAGGGTGCACGAAAGATCCCGCCGGTGGCGAGCAACCGAAGTGACCGCCCGAGCCGCCGGCACGCAAGCGCCAGTAGCAGCCCATCGGCGTAGCTCGTGTGATTCGAAATGACGATGATCGGGCCGGCGGGTAACCGCTTGGCTGCACGGCGAACACTGCGCTGGCGGGCGATCGTGAGCCGACTGACCATGGTGACGACCACGCCGACAAGACCCGCCGCCACGGCGTACAACACCGCACCGGTCGCACCCGGCTTACTCCACCGTTGGCTCACCGCAATCGGTCATCCAGACGTAACGCAACGTGCCAGGCACGTCGCGTGACGCGTGCTCGCCGGGTGGGGTGCACTAGATGCTGCCAACGAGGCGATTGAGCGTGGCGCTCGGGCGCATAGCAGACTCGACCTTGACCGGATCCGGCTGGTAGTAGCCGCCCAAGTCTACCGGGCTGCCCTGCGCGCCGATCAACTCATCGAAAATCTGCTGCTCATGGGCGACGAAGGCTGCGGCAATCGGAGCGAACTTGGCTGCCAGCTCGGCGTCCTCTGTCTGGGTGGCCAGCGCTTCGGCCCAGTACTGCGCGAGGTAGGCGTGGCTGCCGCGATTGTCGATCTGGCCCAGTCGACGCGCCGGGGATTTGTTCTCGTTTAGCAGTTTGCCCGTTGCCGCGTCGAGCGTTTCGCCGAGCAGCTTCACCTTCGGATTGCCCGTCACCGCGGCGAGGTGTTCGAACGACACCGCCAACGCAAGGAACTCGCCGAGCGAATCCCAGCGCAGATAGTTCTCTTTCTCGAACTGTTGCACATGCTTGGGCGCCGAGCCGCCGGCACCCGTTTCGAACAGACCACCACCGTTCATCAGTGGCACGATGGAGAGCGTCTTCGCGCTCGTGCCGAGTTCGAGGATGGGGAAGAGGTCGGTGTTGTAGTCACGCAAGACGTTACCGGTGACCGAGATCGTGTCGAGTCCTTGCCGGATGCGTGCCAATGAGAGTTTGGTGGCTTCGACGGGCGACATGATGCGAATGTCGAGCCCGCTCACGTCGTGATCGCCAAGATACTGATGGACCTTTGCGATGACTTGCGCGTCGTGGGCGCGCTCGGCATCGAGCCAGAACACGGCCGGGGTACCGCTGGCACGAGCCCGGGTGACTGCCAGCTTCACCCAGTCTCGTATGGGGAGATCGCGCACGTTGCACATACGCCAGATGTCGCCAGCTTCCACGACGAACTCCATCAGCGACGCACCAGCCTGGTCGATCACCCGCACGGTGCCCCCCGACGCAATTTCGAAGGTCTTGTCGTGGCTGCCGTACTCCTCGGCCTTCTGAGCCATGAGACCGACGTTGGGCACCGAACCCATGGTGATGGGGTCGTAGGCGCCGTTCGCCATACAGTCTTCGATGACGACCGTGTAGATTCCGGCATAGCTCGAGTCAGGGATGACGGCCTTGCAATCTTGCTCGGCACCATCGGCATTCCACATGTGCCCCGAACTGCGAATCATTGCTGGCATCGAGGCGTCGACGATGACATCGCTGGGCACGTGAAGGTTGGTGATGCCGCGGTCCGAGTCGACCATTGCGAGCGCAGGTCGCGTCGCCAACACCGAACTGATCGCAGCATTGATGGCGTCTTGGTCGGCCTGTGGAAGCTTGGCAATGGCGGCGAGCACGTCCGCCCAGCCGTTGTTGGGATTGGCGCCCGCCCGGGTCAACTGGTCGCCGTACTGCTCGAACACATCGGCGAAAAACACCTTCACCACGTGGCCGAAGATGACAGGGTCGGACACCTTCATCATGGTGGCCTTGAGGTGCACCGAGAACAGCACCTCCTTTTCCGCTGCGTCATCGAGCTGGTCGGCGATGAACTCCTTGAGCGCCGATACCGACAGGTACGTCCCGTCGACGATCTCCCCAGCCATGACCGGCACCGAATCTTTCAACACTGCGACGGCGCCATCTGCCGACACGTGCTCGATGCGGAGGGTGTCGGCGTGTTCGACCGTGACCGACTTCTCGTTGGTACGGAAGTCGTTGGCGCTCATGGTGGCCACGTGCGTCTTCGAATCTGGCGACCAGGCACCCATGGAGTGTGGGTGCTGGCGCGCATACTCCTTCACCGCACGCGGTGCCCGACGATCTGAGTTTCCTTCGCGTAGTACCGGGTTGACTGCAGACCCTTTGACCTTGTCGTAGCGCGCCCTGGTCTCGCGTTCTTCGGGTGTGGTGGCAGGGTCCGGATAGTCGGGCAACGAGTGGCCAAGCGCTCGGAGTTCGTTGATCGCAGTCTCCATCTGTGGCATCGAGGCTGACACATTCGGCAGCTTGATGATGTTCGCTTCCGGCGTGGTGGCGAGAGCACCGAGCTCCGCGAGGTAGTCGGGTGCCAGATCGAACGCGGCGAGAATCCGCCCTGCAAGGGAGATGTCGCGGGTCTCCACCAGGACTCCTGCTGCAGCCGCAAACGCCTCGACGATGGGCAACAGCGAGTAGGTCGCCAGCGCCGGGGCCTCGTCGGTGTGGGTGTACATGATCTTCGATGTCGAGTCAGTCACGCCGAGCAGCGTACCGACTCCAAGACGGGGGTCAGAAACTCCCGGCTTCCACACACGCAGCGAGCGTGCGGTCGGACGCCAGGTCAGCTGATGGAGTCGAGCCACGCCACGAGATCGGCGAGCACCGTTTGCTGCTCCGGCTCGTTGAAGATCTCGTGGTACAAACCGTCGTAGTAGTGCGAAGTGACCGTTGCGTTGGTGGCAAGCCGTTCGAGCTCTCGGGAGCCTTCCACGTTCGCCATCTGGTCGGCCGTGCCGTGTTGCAGCAAGACGGGGAGCCGAAGTTCGCCATAGTGAGACGGGAACTGTTCCATGCGCTCGATGAGTGCCCAGCCGATACCGGCCGACATCTTGCCGGTGTACACCAGCGGGTCGTTGCGATACGCCTCGACAACGGCCGGGTCGCGGCTGATCGACGACGCATCCAGCGCCTGCGGGCGGAAGCTGGGCACGAGTTTGCCGAGCACACCGATGATCTTGACCTGAATCGGCTTGATGTCGTCGCCCACCTTCAGGGCCGGCCCGCTGAGCGCCAGACCAGCGACGCCGTCCTGATGGGCGAGGGTGTGGCCGACCGCAAGGTTGCCTCCCATACTGTGACCGAGCACGAACAGCGGTAGGCCGGGGTGTGCCGTCTCGACGAGGTCGCGGAACAGCACCAAGTCGGACATGAACTCGCCGTACGACTTCGCGAACACGGGTTTGCCCTCGGACTTGCCGTGGCCACGGTGGTCGACGGCGTGCACCGCGTATCCGGCTGCATTCAGCGCCGCAGCCACGTGCGCATAGCGACCAGAGTGCTCACCCAGACCGTGAAACAACATCACCACCGCTTTGGGATCGGCCGCGGGAAGCCACCACTGGCGATACAGCGTGAGCCCGTCGGTCGTGCCAAAGGTTGACTCGCCGTGCCGCGATGTGACGGCGTTCGGGTCGGTGTCTGCCATGGTTCAGGCTCCTTCTAGCTCTTCGAGAATGATGGACAACAAGTCGTCGTACTCGTCGACCGCGGTGAACTGCGGGAATTCCGCCTGCACGTTTGCCGGTGAGCGGAACAGAACACCGAGCTCGGCAGCGGCCAACATCGACGTGTCGTTGTACGAGTCACCGGCGGCTATCACTTTGTAGTTCAGTCCCTGAAATGCCAACACTGCGTGACGCTTCTGGTCGGGTTGCCGAAGCTGGTAGCCCACGATCCGATCATCAGCCACGATCAGTCGGTGACAGAACACCGTCGGCATTCCGAGGTGGATCATCAGTGGTGCTGCGAACTGTTCGAAGGTGTCGGACAAGATGACGACCTGCGTGCGGGAGCGAAGTGCGTCGAGGAATTCACGAGCACCCGGCTCCGGCGTCAGGCTGGCGATTACTTCCGCAATCAGCGACATGGTCAGTCCATGCTCCGCCAGCACGTCGAGGCGATATCGCATCAGCACGTCATAGTCGGGCTCGTCGCGGGTGGTGCGACGCAGAGCGTCGATGCCAGTGCGGTTCGCCACCGCAATCCAGATTTCAGGAACGAGTACACCCTCGAGGTCGAGTGTGACGACGGTTTGGGGCGTCCCAACAGACACGGAAGGAGGGCTGTTCTCGGCGGTCATGCGAAGGCAAGACTAATGACTCGACGGGTGGTCGCTTCGTTCCGTGGTTTCGCTTGGCGGGTGCACC
>JBBREA010000182.1:0-4497 GCA_038203385.1 Acidimicrobiales bacterium
ACAGTTCGAACATTGTCGAACGAAGCGGCGCAATCCACCGAAAGCCCGTCGGCGTGACCACCAGCGACGGCCGCGACGGCATGTCGGGCGCCTCCAACCACCAGATCTCACCTTGGGCTGGAGTCATAGTCACTCCATTCGTCACGTGGGAGACCGGGGAACCCCGCCGGCGCTCCACGCGTCTTCCTCGGGCGTTGGCGGCACACGCGTGTAGCCATCGACCATCTGCCGGTCGATGGCGACCGCCTCTTAGCGGCTTGTCAACCAGTTCGTCAACCGACCTGTCAACCAGGTTGCGTCGACGAACGGGCCGGTTACATGCCCTCGAACGTTCGGTTCATCAGCTCGGCAAGTTCTTGATCGTGCACTGTCTTGGAACCTGTCGCCGGGCTACCCGACTCGACTCGGGCGACATGTTGCAGCTCGTACCCGAGCTCTTTCACCCGCCACGTGCGATGTTCGATGAAGTGCCAGGCGCCCATGTTCTCGGGTTCTTCTTGCAGCCAACGCAACTCACGAGCGTTGGGGTACCGATTCTGGACGATCTCGAGCATCTGGGCTGACGGCAAGGGATAGAGCTGCTCGACACGCACGATCGCCGCTGGCGCGTTGCGAGCATCACGGGCCGCCATGGCGTCCCACGCCACTTTGCCCGAGCAGAACACCACTCGTGTCACCGCCGCCGGGTCGTGCACGCCCGGGTCGTCGAGCACTTCTTGGAACGACCCCTGGGCGAGCTGATCGATGTGGGATCGAGTCTGCTTCATGCGAAGACCTTGCTTCGGGGTGAAGATCACCAACGGCGTGTGCCGCTCTTGATGCACCTGACGGCGAAGCAGGTGGAAGTACTGCGATGCGGTCGTGGCGTTGCACACCTGCATGTTGTCTTCTGCCGCCAGCGTGAGAAACCGCTCGATGCGCGCCGACGAATGTTCGGGGCCCTGGCCCTCATAGCCGTGGGGCAACAGCATGACGAGCCCGTTGCGTTGGTCCCACTTATCTTCTGCAGCGACGACGTACTGGTCGATGATGATCTGTGCGCCGTTGACGAAGTCACCGAACTGCGCCTCCCAAATCACCAGCGCTTGCCCGTTGGCATGCGAGTAGCCGTATTCGTAACCGAGTGCCGCGTACTCCGACAGCAGCGAGTCGTAGACCCAGAACTTGGCCCGGGCCCCATCGAGTTCGTTGAGCGGAATCCAAGCGGCGCCGTTCTCGTAGTCGATGAGGGCACTGTGGCGTTGGCTGAACGTGCCGCGCCGCGAGTCTTGACCGGCCAGTCGCACAGGGTGTCCTTCGAGGACGAGCGAACCAATGGCCAGCGCTTCAGCGGTAGCCCAATCGACGTCGTGTTCGGTGCCGAACTGCGCAGCGCGTCCTTCGAACTGTCGAGCCAACTTCGGATGTGGCGTGAAGCCCTCCGGGTACTCGGTGAGTTGTTCGAAGATGCGGTCGAGGGTGACCCGTTCCACTCCAGTGGGAATGTGCGGCAGCACGCCGAGTGGCTTGGGCGGACGAGGCACGATCGGCGCTTCGGCGTTCTTGGCGCGTGTGTCGTCGAGGGCCACCTGCAGCTTGGATCCGAAGTCGGCCAACGCTGCCTCGGCCTCGTCGACGGTGATGTCGCCACGCTTCACCAAGGTCTCGACGTAGATCTTGCGAACGCTGCGCCGGTCGGCAATGGCGCGATACATAAGCGGCTGTGTGTAGCTCGGGTCATCGCCCTCGTTGTGTCCGTGACGGCGATAACACACCATGTCGATGACAACGTCTTTGTGGAACCGTTGGCGATATTCCCAAGCCAGACAGGCGACGCGCACGCACGCCTCCGGATCGTCACCGTTCACATGGAATATCGGCGCTTGCACCGTCTTCGCCACGTCGGAGCAGTACATCGACGAGCGGCTCCACTCCGGAGCAGTGGTGAAACCAATTTGATTGTTGATGATGAGATGGATGGTGCCGCCCACGCGGTAACCCCCGATATCGCTCATCGCGAGACTCTCTGCCACGACGCCCTGGCCGGCGAATGCCGCATCGCCGTGAATGACGATGGGCAGCACCGAGAACGCGCCGGGCGGGTCGATCTGGTCCTGCTGTGCTCGAGCGATGCCGAGCACCAGCGGCCCGACGGTTTCCAGGTGGCTGGGGTTGGCGGCCAGCTCGACGGGCATCTGCGCCCCCGACGGGCTCGTGAACTTGCCCGACGTACCCAGGTGATACTTCACGTCGCCCGACCCTTGCACCTGGTTCGGGTCGACGTGGCCCTCGAACTCGGAGAAGATCGCCTCGTAGCTCTTGCCCATGATGTTCGACAACACGTTCAAGCGACCGCGGTGGGCCATGCCGAGCACGGCCCCATCGAGACCACCATCGGCGGCGCCGGTGAGAATGGCATCCAGCACGGGAATCGCCGACTCGGCCCCCTCGATACCGAACCGCTTCGTTCCGACATACTTGGTGGCCAGGAACTTCTCGAACGACTCGGCTGCATTCAGTCGCTCGAGAATGCGCTCGACCTGCTCTTTGCTGGTGGCAGTGGCCTTGGTCTCGACCTGACGCTGCACCCAATCCTGCTCTTCGGTGTTCTGGATGTGCATGTATTCGACGCCGATGGAACGGCAATACGCATCGCGCAACACCCCCAGCAAGTCTCCGAGACGCATCTTGTCGACACCACCGACACCGTCGGTGAGGAACTCACGATCGAGGTCCCAGATGGTGAGGTTGTACGTGGCAGGGTCGAGTTCGGCCGGAGTGAGTGGCTGCTTCCAGTGCAACGGGTCGAGTGCTGCCATGAGGTGGCCGCGAACCCGGTGGACGCGAATGAGCTTTGCGACGGCCATCTGCTTGGCGAGCATCGCATCTTCTTTGTCGATCGGATTGACGTCAGGCCGCCACTTGACCGCCTCGTACGGCATGTCGAGCGACCGGAAGATCTCGTGATAGAAGTCGTGTTCTCCCATCAACAGTTCGTGTACACGCTTGAGGAACATCCCCGACTCGGCACCCTGGATGATGCGGTGGTCATACGTGCTCGTGATGGTGACGACTTTGGAGATGCCAAGTGACGACAGGTTGCGAAGGTCAGCGCCTTCGAACTCGGCGGGATAGTCGATGTTGCCAACGCCCACGATGACGCCCTGACCGGGCATGAGCCGCGGCACCGACTGCACCGTGCCAATCGTGCCCGGGTTGGTGAGGGTGACGTTCGCGCCGGCGTAGTCGTCGATGGTGAGTTTGTTACCGCGGATTTTTCGAATCAGTTCCTCGTAGGCGGTGAGAAACCCCTGGAAGTCGAGCAGGTCAGCGTTCTTCAGCACCGGAACGACCAGGGTGCGAGTTCCGTCACCCTTGTCGACGTCTGCCGCCAAACCCATGTTCACGTGCTCGTTGCGAACCAATCGTGGCTTGCCATCCTCGCCTTCGATGAAGTTGTTCTTCATGTTCGGCACCGCCTCGACGATGGCGCGCACGATCGCATACCCGATGAGGTGCGTGAAGCTGACCTTGCCGAGGCCGGAGCGGCCGCGATAGCCGTTGATGACCTTCCGGTTGACTTCGAGCAGCTTGGCTGGGACGTTGCGGAAACTCGTGGCTGTGGGAACCTCGAGGCTGGCCGACATGTTGCGAACGATCACCGCGCCGACGCCTTTGATGAGTTCGCCTCGCTCGGTCTCGACGGCGGCGGGGGTGGCAGGCGTCGGTGCCGCCGCGGCAGTGGCAGATGCTGGGGCCGGAGCAGCCGGCGTGGATGGGGCTGCGGCACTGGCCGGAGGCGTAGCTCGTGCCGCCTGAACCGGCGCGGTGACCGAGCGATAGTCCTCGAAGAACTCGCGCCATGACTCGCCTACCGAGCTCGGATCTGCGGTGAATTGCTCGTACATCTCTTCGACGAGCCACGAGTTCGCGCCGAACGACGAACCTGAGGAATCTTGTGCTACCACGGGTGCGAGCGTAGTGTGTGCACCGACGTGAGCGACAGGGTCCGAATCGCAACCATGCGCAGCGCACAAGTCGCTTTTCTGCGAGCATGAGCGAGATGGATACGGCAACCGGTGACTCCGGCGAACGTGGTCGCCATGCCGACCCACTGGAGCACCGTACCGATGACGCGGGCCATCAAGCGCCCGGCAGTCTGGCGGCACCCACCGGATCCGCATCGGCAATCCCAGAACCACCGATACTTCCATCGCTGCCGACGCAACACACACCGTCGACGACCCCGATCAACAGCATTTCACCCGCATCACCGCGCGTGGCGCGTGCCCAGCGGACGTACCGCACCGAGGAAGCCCGCTCGAAAGCGGTGTACCGGCGGGCGAATCCGTTGTGGCGCCGGGTGCTGCGTGGGCTCATCGGAGCCTGCCTGCTCGCAGCGGCGGGTGTCGTCGTGTACTTCGGTGTCGGACTCGTTCAAGACTTCTTGGGCCGCGACCGTTTGCCCTCGCCCGGCACGGAAGTGCCAGACATTGGCTCGGCCAGTTTTCAGATCAC
>JBBREA010000183.1:0-4418 GCA_038203385.1 Acidimicrobiales bacterium
CACCGTCTGACGAATGGCGAACCACGCAGCAATGACGAGCGACGCGAGGACCGCGACGAAGATGGTCAACGGAAACGCCAACATGAGCAGCACCGGCAGGATGACACGCCGGCGACCAGATGACACCGGACGATGTTCCACTCGTTCCACCGCCGCAGCGACGCACACTGCGAACAGCGCCGGCAACGCGATGAAGAGGACGATGGCAAACCAGATCGGGCCGAGCACACGGAAGTCGATGCCATCGGCATGCACCAGCATCGACCCCACCACGGCGCCAGACCCCAACGCCAACGTGACGTAGCGGAACCACACCGGGCCCAGGAGCCATGGTCGCACCCATTGATACGCGGCTGCTCCGATGACTCCGACAACGGCACCCAACACCATCAGGTTGTAGGTGCCAAACAACGTGAAACGTCCAATGGTGAAGCCGTCGTCGCTCTCGATGCCATTCACCCGGTCCGACGAGGTAACTCGCAGCGCGAACATTGCCAGCCGATTCCCAAGGCCAGCAACGACGACACCAGTGGGAATACCAGCAACGAGCAAGACCCGCATCGCCTGCGCTGTCTCGGAGACCACCGACCGAGCGCCGCTGCGTGATCGAGACGGTTTGAACGCAGCGGTCTCGGGAACGGATTGGTCAGTCATGGCCCCTCCGCCGACGTTGCAGTTGGACTCTTCGGTTGAAGGTGTGCGGCGCAGCCCAGTCGCGCAAGCTGACGCCCAAGCAGCCGGCCGCCGCTCCCGCAATAGCGACCCATCTCACATGTATGCGCCACCAGTTCGGGTCAGGGCCGCGCCACAACCAGTTCATGGTGTGCGGCGTCATCAGCGTCATGACGACCGCCAGAGTCAGAACAGCCCCCGCAACGGCGCCGGCGCCCGACGGACCGCGATGCCTGGCAACCGATTCGGTCAGCAGCCATCCAACGACGAGCAACGCACACAGCTCGATGAGCAGACCGCTGAGGGGCAAACCACCGGAGTCGCCAGCGACCTCGCTGGCGACTATCACAGGACCGACCCACGCCGTGATGGCGAGCACTGCAGTCATCGCCGCACCCAGCCACGACGACCGAGAACGAGTCAAGCTCGTCGTTGCGGTGATCGCCACGCAGCAGTTCTCCGTGGCAGCCGCAGCCGCAGCGGCCACCAGCACTGCTGACAGCCTCGTGATCTGCAACAGTTCGCGTGCTTCGTCAACCATGAAGGCCCGAATCAGCACAGCCGACCCGCCAGTTGCGGCGGCCACCAGCACGGCGACAAACGGAGCCCGTCGGGCGTGCAGCGTCACGAGTCGCGGCGAGTCGAACATCAGACCGCGACTCCTGGGAACCGTTCGTACACCACGAGTTGCACGATTCCGAACGCAACCACAGCACCCAACCAACTCCCGGCAGCCATCCACCGACGCGTCCCACCGTGACCGGCCAGGCTCGCCACGGCGAACAAGAACCCGGCACAGCACACGAGGTAACCCAGGTGCCACCAAGGAGTGACTTCGTCGAACCCCACGAGCGGCAAAAGGCAATCGCCGTTGTTCGATCCGCATTCGCCGAATCGATCTCCAGACACCCAACCACTCGCCATCGGTAGCAACCACGAGTACCAAGTGGTGCCCCCCGCCTCCCACACGCCGAACAACACGAACTGGGCGAGGATCGGCACGAGCAGCACCGGAACCACCAGTGAACTCGGAGCCCAACGGCCAATGAGCAACCCGAGTCCGACGAACACGAGCACAATCGCTGGGCCTTGCAGAAACTGCGCAGCATTCGGACGCGGGATCAGGATGCTGCTCGACACCGTGTCGGTCGTCATCCCAAGAGATGCGCCAGGACGGCGCCACACCCAAACGATCACAGTGACGGCCAAGGCGACCAGCGCAGCAGCAGCGCCTCCCACTCCAATGGCAAAGGTTCGTTGTGACGCATCGCACGGCAGCAGATCGAACAGCTCACCAGCATTGCTCGCCACCGTGCGGCGCGCGGCAAACGCAACGACTGTCATCACAACGAACCAACACAGCGCCAGCCCAAAACCGATGAGCAGGAAGTGCTCGCCCAACGAGTCGTCGCCAACGAACGCCGCCCACGAGAAGGCAGGCACCAACGAGACCCACAGCGCAGGGTTCAGCATCAAGCGTTGCGCCTCGACGATGCCCACTGACGCTGCCACGTTCACGAGTTCACAACGAACTGGTCGGCGGCGACGAACTGCGCAGCAACACACAGCACCACGATCAGGAGCGTCCCGGCGAACATCAGCCACGCACGCCGGTCTCGGCGGTGGCGCAGCACCGCAGCGGCGGTGAACCATGCGATGAGCGCTGCGAGGTAGCCCAAATGCCACCACGGCGTCATGGTGTCGAATCCGCTCACCGGGAGGTCGCACTCGATGTCGAGCTCACCGCACCCCCGCCACGGCCCGTGTACGACCCCCGTGTTCAACGGGAAAATCCAGCGTTGCCCGCTGGTAGGTGTGCCGTGGAACACCCCGCCGAACAGGCCCTGCACCATCACCAGGAAACCCAGGGGCAACAACACCAACCACGTGGGCATCCATCGCACGATCGCAATCACGAACGCAGCGACGGCCAACAACGCCATCGGACCCTGCAGCAACTGGGCGATGTTCGGACGCGGGACGATGACCACTTGAGAATCGCTTGCTTCCCACGCGCCCAGCGACGGCGACGGCGCCAGCGCCACGTAGATCGCACCGGTTGCGACCAGACCGATTGCGCCACACACGAACGTGGACGCAACGTGTCCGAGCGATCGACGATCCGGCCCGACCGCCAGCGTGCCGAGCAACTCGTCGCTGTGCTGGAGGCGCGACCGAAGGGTGGCCAACAACACCGCCGTCACCATCACGAATCCCGGCAGCATCAATCCGTAGCCGACCATCAAGAACAGTTGATCCTCTGCCTGCCCCACACGACGCGCCGAGCGCACCCACAACAGCGTCACAACGAACGACAACCAAATGGCCGGGTTGCGCAACAACCGCTCACCCTCGTTGCGGCCCAGTACGAATACCGGGCTCACGCAGCAGACTCCACGATCACCCCGCCGTTCAGCACGAGGTACCCATCCTGCACAGTCGGTTCGGCGAGGTCGGCTCGATCCGGTGCGGTACCCACGTTGCGATGTCGACCATCGCCGGTGCGCCACGACATGAGCGCATCAGGATCCGGCGCCGACGCCAACCACACCTTTCCGGCTGCGATGGCGGCCAGAGATCCAGGCGTGCCGTCGAACACCACCGACCCGTGATCCATCACGACCACGCGCTCACAGAGCGCCTCGACGTCTTCGGTCATGTGGGTGGACAGCACGACGCACCGCCGATCGGCATGTTGCGAGACGATCTGACGGAAGCGCAGGCGCTGCTCTGGATCGAGCCCGACGGTGGGTTCATCGAGCACCAGCAACTGCGGATCTCCCAAGAGCGACTGTGCCAGCACCACACGGCGACGCATTCCGCCCGACAACTTTCGAATCTTCTTCGACCGCAGGTCGTCGAGGTCGACTGCCGCCAGCACCCGGCGAACCTCCGCCCGACGAGCGACGCGATCGACGTGCTCTTTCAAAATCGCTATGTAGTCGACGAACTCGTACACCGTGAAGTTGTCGTAGAGACCAACTTCTTGCGGAACGTAGCCGAGCCGACGACGAATCTCGAGTCGCTCTACCGGGTCGGCAGGATGCCTCCCGAGCACCCGCAACGATCCAGACGTCGGGGCCAGCGCCGTCGCGAGCAACTTGAGCAAGGTGGTTTTCCCAGCTCCGTTCGGGCCGAGCAAACCGATCACCCCGGTGCCGAGTTCCAGATCGATTCCACGCAACACCTCGGTTCGGCCGTAGTTCTTCACCAGTCGTGAGAGCACCACCGGAGTGTCTGTTCTGTCAGCTGTCACGGGAACCCCTTGTAGTCGAATGTGTAGCGACGCGCCACGACGACCACGCCGCCAATGATCAAGATGGCCGCTGATGCGGCCTGGGCCGGGCCCGCCATCGCATCGATGAGCGCCCCGCTTCGCAGCCGTGAGATGGCTGGAATCGACACCCAGGCCAGCGTCACGCCGAAAGTGGCACGCCCAACCCCAATCCACGAGGAGAGCGCCAGCGCAGCAACGCTGAGCGCGATCGATGGAAGCATCCAAGCCAACGCCAGCCAGCCTCGCTCGCTGAGGATCGGTACGCTGATTCCGGTCAACAAGATCGACGGAATCACCGCCGCTATCGAACGCGTGAGCGCAATCGTCCACAACGAGGTCGGCACGGTTCGCAAGAGATGCTCCACCGGCTCTGCGAGTCGCTCGAACGCTGCCGCCGTTGCAACCAATGGGCCGATCGGAGCGAAGAACAAGAACAATGCGAAGGCGCCGTCATTGCCCGAGGCTGACG
>JBBREA010000184.1:0-4411 GCA_038203385.1 Acidimicrobiales bacterium
TAAGGGCGTGCCGCCCGGCGCCATCATGTCGACGCCCTCATGGCTTCTTCCTCCCGAGCGGGGAGCTCCCCAGGTGTCGGCGAACGACCTCGGTCCGGCCACTGGACAGACCATCCCGGCACCGGCGTTCGAGGCCGGGGACGGGACGGGCGTGGGCAGAGGTATCGGTTCGGCGGGCGGTCTGGGAGTGTCCGGCGTCGAGTCGGGCGAAGGCGCTGCGTCGGCCCCGGCCGTGCCCTGTTGGCCTCCCGATGGTGTGATCGACCTTGCCGCTGCGGCGGCCGCTGCTGCCGAAGCCGCCTGGCGGTCTGCCTCTTCTCGTTCGCGTTGTTCCTGCTCGGCAATTTCTTGCCGTTGGCGATCGAGTTCGTGCTGTACCTGAGCGTCGGCGAGCCGTTCTTGCTCAATGCGTTGAAGTTCCAGCACCTCGTTCTCTGCTACCGCCTTGAGGGTTGTCCATGTTTCACGGGCTTCGACCGTGTCGTCCCGTTGCCGCTCGAGGGCATTGCGGGCGTCATCAAGTTTACGAATCGACTCGTCGTAGTCGTCAACCTGCACGAACTGCGAGCCGTTGGCCGCACCGGCGTACACGCTGGCGATCGCCTGATCGTTCCCGCGCGTAACTTCGAGGAATAGCATCATCGGCTCATCGCCAGCGCCCATGTATTGGCTGACGGCACTCTCGGTGAGGCCGACACGAAGATCGCCCACTTCGGCTTCGAGGGTCAGAAGACCTTCCTCCGCCGCAGCAAGTTCGATGGTCAACCCGTCGAGGCGCGACTCGGCGTCGAACATCGCCTGCGCTGCAGCGTTCGCCCGGTCTCGGGCGTCAAGGATCTCTCGCGCAGCCTGCTCCGCTGCTGCCCCAGAGTGGTCAGCTTGGGCAGCCATTGGCGGCACGATCGTCGCAGCCACGAGCAGCGTGACGATCAAGCTTCCGATTGAGCGGCCCCGAGTTGACTCCGACAACATGTCGTAGATGTTACAGATGCGTAACGGATACGGTTGTCGCGGCGCCCAGCGGCACAACCGCCGGGTAGTAGGGGGTTCACGTGACTAGGTCACTCGAGAGGTCGTCGCAGCGCGTCCAGCGGGATGTCGATCAGTCGAGCACGCTGGGTCTCGACGCAGCCTCACATGTCGCACCGAGATCATGCACGCAGAAGTTGGCGAGTTCGTCGGCGGCAACATCGGACCGCACAATCCCTGCTTCCGCACAGCTCTGGATGACGTCGGCGATCAGTGACGGTACCGCTTGCCGGGCGTCGACCGAGGCCCGGAGGTCCATTTCATTCACAGCGCCGGTGACCCGATTGGTCTGCTGGGTGCCCCAGACCGTGTCCGGATCGAACGGCACCGGCACCATGACGCGGTTGCGATCACCCGCTGGTACCACGGTCGAGTAGGAACGTTCCGCGGAACCTGAGCACGTTAGATCGTCGAGCTCAGTCGCGGTCGAGCGCTGCTGCGATTTGCTCCGACGTGGGCGACCCGGCGTAGCCGTCGGGCGTGAGGTAGATGCGGCACGACAGGCCAATCGGTTGGTCGCCCTCGGCGAAGTGGTCGACACCGTCAATCAAGATCGTCGGCGAGCCGCGGAACGAAACGCGCTCGGCTTCCTCCTCGGTCGTCACCAACTGGTGCTCAATCGGCAAGCCATAGCGGCGAGCGACCACGCTCAGACGTTCCTCCGCCAGACCCCAATGCGGGCACTCCGGAAAATAGAGCAATTGGAGTTGGTGTGGGTGTAGCGGCATCGATCGCAGCCTACGACTTCGTCGTCGCTCCGATCCTTCGTCCATGCCAGCTGTTAAACGTGCTCACCGTGACCAAAATTCGTCCTCGTCCGTCTTCGGCCTGTCGCGAGATCGTGGCCTTCTCGGCGGGGGCGCGGGCGAGGTGGTGAACACGCGCGCCGCGAGCCATGTGGAGATTGGCACCGACGCCACGAGGCCGATGGAACCGACGAGGGCCCGGACCACCTCGACGGCGACGATTTCGCGCATGGCAACTGCACCGAAACCTTGTTGCGTCTCGGTGAACAGCAAGAGCAGCGGCAACGACGCGCCTGCGTACGCCAGCACGAGAGTATTCACCGTCGAGGAGATGTGGTCACGGCCGATCGTCAGTGCCGACCGATACAGCTCGGCCGCTGAGGCGTCGGGTTGCGAGCGGCGAAGCTGGCCCACTGCCGACACCTGGGTGACGGTCACGTCGTCGAGCACCCCCAGTGACCCAATGACGATGCCGGCCAGCAAGATGCCGCGAGCGTCGACTGACACCCCGAGCGCGTCCAGATAGAAGGTGGATTCGTCGGTGAACCCGGTGAAGTGTGCTGCGCGGATGAAGATCCACGCCAACGTCCCAGTGATCAACAAGCTGGCAAATGTCGACAACAACGCCACGTTGGTCGCCGCCGTGAAGCCGTGCGCCAAATACAAAGCAATAAAGGCGATCGCACCTGCGGACACCAGGGCCACGGCGACCGGGCTGTTCCCATCCAACAATGAGGGCAGCATGAAGCTGATGATCACAAGCAGACTGGCTGCCAGTCCGCCGATTGCACCGAGACCGCGCCATCGGCCCAGCAGCAGTACACAGACAACGAAGAGAATCGCGAGCGCGAGTAGCGGCGTGGAACGCTCATAGTCGTAGAAGGAATAGAGCGCAGTGCCATCGGGCAGTTCGGCCAGCGTCACCAAGATGTCGTCACCGACGCGAAGCGGAGAGTAGTCCGGTTGCTCCCAGACCCAAACATCACCAGAAGTCTCACCTTCGTTGATCTCGATCGTCAGCGTGCGGCAGAACGTGGTCGCGTCGTAGGAGCAACGCTCGACCGTTGCATCGCGAATTACCGCTCCGAGCGGTTCGCTCGACAGACCAGCTGGATCCAACGCCCGGTCCTGATCGCCACCGGGCCACAGTAGAACAGCTCCAATCAGAGTGAGTGTCGCGCAGACCGCAGCGCCCAACCACAGCCACCGTGATACAGAATCGTCGACAAGATCGCCCGCTCTGTGATCGTCATGTGCATGACCCATGACCGTCATCCTGGCCGCCCGCAACTCACGAACAGAGGTATTCAGCCGGACCAGATGGGCATCGCGGGCTGTTGCGCTGAACGCGCCTCGACGAACTGTTCGATTGGGTGACGGTCAATCGGACGCTGCGGCCGATTCGTAGGGGAGTGAGTTCGCCGTTCCAGATGATCTGGTAGAGGGTGCTTCGCCCGATGGCGAGTATCTCGGCGGCTTGGGGGACGGTGAGCAGCAGCGGGGGCAGCTCGACGGTCGTATGGGCGTGCGATGAACTTGTCATCTCGATCAACTCCGAACTCGTGACGTCACGACCCTTCCGTGTAGGTGCAGCGATTGCTGCCGGTTGGGCGGTCGCCGGTGCGGTCGTTCCTCCGAGGATTCTTCCCGTGTCAGTCGGTGAGGCTTGGCTCGTTCACCCCTGGCGGATCATTGTGGTCGGCTCGGTGCTGGTCGTTGTCGGAACTGGCGCAATTACCTCATAGTCCGATGCCGCGCCGATAGTTCTATTGACTATCGAAGTTCGATGTATCATACTTCGACTATGTCTCCCAACCGAGTGGACAAACCGATGCCGGCCGCCTCGACGTATCTCGTACTGGCGCTGCTCGGCGGAGAGAATCATGGATACGCCCTGATGCGCCTTGTCGAGGACCAGAGCCAAGGCGCGGTGCGGATGGGCCCGGGCACGCTTTACGGCACCCTCAACCGGCTGCTAGGCGACGGCTTGATCATCGAAACCACCGAAGACGGTGACCGCGCCGACAACGAACGGCGCCGCTACTACACACTCACCGGCGAGGGTGATCGGGTCGCTCGAACCGAGCTCGATCGGATCCGATCGCTGGTGAACCAGTTCCATGGAGTGCCAGGTTTGGGAGGTGCACCGGCATGAACGAGATCCATGTCGCCGCCTACCGGCGACTGACCAGGTTGTATCCGAAATCGTTTCGCGACGAGTATCGGGCCGACCTGATCGCCACCTTCGGCCAGCAACTCGCCGACGACGGACGTCTTCGCAGCTGGCTACGGACGAGCCGCGATCTGATCCTCACTCTTCCATCACAACACCTGGAGGCCCGCATGAACCGTCCACCCGTCAACCTCGTCGCTGCGATCGCGTTCGCAGTCGCCATTGCGGCGACGATCGGAGCGATCTTCACCGGAGGAAGCGTTTACGCCCTGATCCTCGTGCTGATCGCCTTCGTTGCCGTCTGTATCGCCGTGCTGGCGTGGCGGGCATCGCGACCAGCCCTCCTGTTCGAATCCACGAGATCGTGGAAAGGATTCCTGGCGTCGGGAGTGGTGCTGCTCGCCACGATGATCGTGATCGTCAACCTGCCACCCATGGAGGACGGTGATTACGCAGACGGTGT
>JBBREA010000185.1:0-4270 GCA_038203385.1 Acidimicrobiales bacterium
CAACGTCGTGGTAGGTGGCCACCGCACCAGCAAACACAAGGTCTTCCGCCGCGTCGACGAGCTGGTTCCTGGCGACGAGATCTTCTTCACCATGCCCGATGGTGTGTACACGTACGTGGTGAACCGCATCGAGATCGTCGACCCGTCAGCCGTGTGGATCGTCGACCCCACACCAACGCCGCAGGCAACGCTCTTCGCCTGCCATCCGCCGGGGTCCACGCGGCAACGAATCATCGTGTTTTCTGACCTCGTCTCCAGCCCCTGATGCCTGACGAGTTTCTGGCGGCGCGTCTGCGCCGCCCCGCTGCTGCCGCGCTCGGTGGCATCTTGGTGGCGCTCGCGATGCCTCCGTGGGGATGGTGGCCTCTTGCGTTTGTCGGCGTTGCGGTGTTCGACCTTGCGTTGGGCGTAACCCCGTCGCGCGGCGAGCGCGCTGCATCGGGCCTTGCGTTCGGTCTGCCATGGTTCGTTGTTGCGATGGCATGGATGTGGTTCCTCACTGCGGGCGGCTACCTCGTTGCGTCGCTGTTGTTCGCAAGCCTGCATGCGGTTGCGGCGCTGATCGCACCGGTCGGCGCATGGCGAGTGGTCGGCCGCCCTGCAGCACACACGTTGGTCGAGGCAGTGCGACTGGTGTTTCCGTTTGGAGGGGTTCCGCTGGCGTCGCTCGGCATTTCCCAGGCTGGTGGGCCGTTGCTGATCATCGCCCGGCTCGGTGGCGTCCTCCTGATCACATGGGTCGTGTTCCAAGCGGGATTCGCGGTCGCCGCACTTGCCGCGTCATCGTTTGCTCGAAGGCGCGACCCGCACGGACAGCTCGGCTTGGTGGCCATCGTCGTCATCATTGCGCTCGCCGCCGTCGCACCAGCCGGCAACCCAACGCCGAGCGGTCAGAGCGTCACGGTGGCCGCTGTGCAAGGTGGCGGCGAGCAGGGCACCAGTGCACTGGACGTGCCGTCGTCCGTGGTGACCGAACGGCTGCTCGAAGCAACGGCAACCATCCAACCGGGAGACGCCGACGTCGTCGTCTGGCCCGAAAACGGTGTCGACGTGAACGGCGTCGCCTTCACCGACAGCTTGCAGTTCGAGTTGATCGCTGCCGAAGCGGCACGCCTAGGGGTACCGTTCTTCGTTGGGGTCACCGAAGATTCGGAGTTCGCCAGCACCCCGATGCCCGATCGGTTCGTTAACGCTCAGGTCGCCATCGCCCCAACCGGTGAGGTCACCGGGCGTTACGAAAAGGTACGCAGGGTGCCCTTCGGAGAGTACGTACCGTTTCGCAGCATCCTCGAGGCGTTGGGGGCGCCGCTCGAACGTGTGGCAGGTGATGCAGTGTTCGGCACCGGGCCAGCGCAACTGGCCTTGCCCGACGGAACGGCGGTCGGGGTGATGATCTCGTGGGAAGTGTTCTTCGGCGACCGAGCTCGCGACGCGAACAGCAATGACGCAGCGTTACTGATCAACCCCACCAATGGCGCCTCGTACACGGGAACGATGCTGCAGACCCAGCAGATCGCGTCGAGCCGCCTTCGCGCGATGGAGAACGGCCGGTGGGTCGTGCAAGCGTCTCCCACGGGGTTCTCCGCATTCGTGACGCCAGACGGGTCGGTGTTCGATCGCACCGACATCAGCGAGCAACGAGTGATCATCCGCGAAGTACCTCTGCACTCCGGAAGCACCTGGTACCGGGTGCTCGGCGACTGGCCGTGGCGCATGGGAGTGTTGGGGCTCTTCGCGATTGCACGCTGGAAATCGCGTTCCCGGCACGCTTCGCGCTCGGTCATACCTCCAACATCAGGGTGACGGGCCCGTCGTTGACGACGCTCACTTGCATGTTCGTGCGGAAGCGACCGGTCGCCACCTCCGCTCCCAACGTCCGGAGTCGGTCGACCACACGCTCCACGAGCGGTTCGGCGTGTTCCGGACGCGCCGCGTCGATCCAGCTCGGACGACGACCCTTGCGGGTGTCGCCGTACAACGTGAACTGACTCACCACGAGCACCTGCGCACGGTGGAGTTCACTGAACACATCGGCGAGCGACCTGTTCATCACTCCGTCCGCATCATCGAGCACCCGAAGGTTCCAGAGCTTGTCGGCCAACTTGTCGGCGTGGGCCACGGTGTCGTCGTGGGTCACCCCCACCAGCACGCAAAGGCCGTTGCCGATCTCCCCCACCCGTTGATGCGGGGCCTCGGCCACCACGTCTACCGCCGCTGACTTCACTCGTTGCACCAAGCCACGCACGCTCCCAGCCTGCCACGCATGCGCAGCAGACCGGCGATACTGAGCTCATGACACTGATACTGAGCGACGGCTTGGTGACTGCCACGATCGACGTGGCTGGCGGCCGTCTCGCCCAGCTGTCGATCCACGATGTCGATGTGCTTGTCGGCGCCGACCCTGCTCGCGACGAGATGCAGTGGGGCTCATTCGCGATGGTGCCGTGGGCTGGCCGCATCAGACGCGGCCGATTCACATTCGACGGCATCGACTACCAGCTGCCGATCAACCTGGTTCCCCACGCCATTCACGGCGTGGGGTACCTGTCAACCTGGGTAGTTGCCGCCGCTACGGGGACCAGTGCGGAGCTCAGGTTGCAACTCCCGACCGATGAACGGTGGCCGTTCGGCGGCGTCGCCCACCAACGCTTCGTCGTCACACCGGGCGCGGTTCGTCTGGAACTCAGCGTCGTCGCCGACGATCGGTCCATGCCCGTGTCGTTCGGTTGGCACCCGTGGTTCCGAAAGCCCGACGCCATCGATTTCCGACCGACTGCGATGTACCGGCGGGACAGCGACCACATGGCAGTCGACGAATTGATCGAGGTGCCCGCTGGCCCATGGGACGATTGCTTCGTCAACACAGCGCCAGTCCGCGTGGCCATCGACGGCGTGCACCTGCAACTCAGCTCCGATTGCAGCGATTGGGTGGTGTACGACGAGCCCCTCCACGCCACGTGTATCGAACCGCAAACCGGCCCGCCAGACGCCTTCAACATCCGGAACCGAGTGTTGCAACCCGGCGAACAGCACAGCGCCTGGTACCTCATCTCGATTTCCTCGTGAGCCGATCGTGAGTTTGTGACAATCTGAGCTGAATATTTCTTGCGAAAGTCGCGAGATGCCAGCTGGTGGCTCCTCTTGAACAGGTGAGGAGCGACCCATGTTTCATGCCCAACCAAGCGTCTACCGATACCGAAATCGTCGCCGCGCACCTTGCCGGGGATCGTGCCGCGCTCGCTGTGATGTACGACCGGTACGGTGCTGGCCTCTACGACACCGCCGCAGCGATGCTGCGCAACCGTCACGACGCGGCCGACACGGTGCAGGACGTGTTCGTCATCGCGGCCGAACGACTCGATCAGTTGCGCGACCGTTCACGGCTGAAGCCCTGGCTCTACGCCGTCCTGCGCAACGAGGTGTACCGCCGCACCGGCAAGCGCACCCGTACGGTCGCCACCGATTTCTCGGAGCCGGTTGCTGAAATGTCTCTGCCCACCGAGCCGGCCGACGATGCATCGAACGCCGAATACCGCGAGCTCACCGAACTCGTCCGCAACGCAGCGGCCGGGCTCGACGAGCGCGACCAGATGGTCCTGGAGTTAACCATCCGGCAGGGCTTGGAGGGCGACGACCTCGCAGCCGCACTCGGTGTCAGTGCGCAGCAGAGCTACAACCTGGTTCACCGCATGCGCCAGCGCACTGAACGAAGCCTGGGGGCGTTGTGCGTCGCTCGCGGCGGACGCGCCGACTGCACGGAACTGAACGACATCCTGTCGGGCTGGGACGGCAACTTCTCGGTGCTCGTCCGCAAGCGAGTGGCCCGTCACATCGACGATTGCGACACCTGTGAGAAGTCGCGTCGCAAGTTCGTGCCACTTGCGTTGTTCGGCGCCGCCCCCGCATTTGCGGCACCACCTGATCTGCGGGACCGGGTGATCTCGGCCGCCAGCCGCGGCGGCATCTCATCGTCGTACGGATTCACTGCTGCAGGTGGCTTCCCCGCTTCGGCGCGCTACAGCGGGCGGCTCGCCCTGATCATTCTGATCGCCGCCGCGGCGTTGTTGTTCACCACCGGTACAGGCGTCTATCTGCTCGCTGCCAACGACGAACCCGAGTACTTGGCGCCGGCCGCACCCTCGACCACGTTCGGCATCTCCACAACGTCCACTGGGGCAAGGACCACTTTGGGCTCCGAGACCACGACTACCCTGTCGCCCACGAGTTCCAGCACGCCCGGCACCAGTTCGTCGACCACCAGTACCTCGAC
>JBBREA010000186.1:0-4182 GCA_038203385.1 Acidimicrobiales bacterium
CCGATGGCGACGTCGCCCGCTCGTTGGAGTTGGAAGATCCGCGCCTTTGCGGAGATGTACGACTCGAGCGAGGTGTGCCAGTTGAGGTGATCGGGAGCCAGGTTCAACCACACGGCTGCATCAGCGCGGAACTGTTGTGTCCAAGCGAGCCGGAAGCTGGTGCACTCCACCACGAACGCGTCGAGTTCGTCGTCGCCGGTGCGGTCGATGGCGTCGAGCAACGGTGTGTCGGTGTTGCCGAGCGCTTCGGTGCGCACGCCAGCGGCGCGCAGCATGGCCACCGTCATCTCCGTGGTGGTGGTCTTGCCGTCGGTTCCCGTGATCGCCAGGATCGGGCGGGGGCCACCTGCTCGCTGTTGCTCCCACCGGTAGGCGAGTTCGATCTCGCTCATCACGGGAACACCTGCTGCCAGCGCAGCGGCGATCACCGGATGGCTCTCGGGCACGCCGGGGGCGGGAGACAGCAGGTCATACGAGTTGTTGGCGAACACCCGTGGAGCGTTCTGAGCGTCGATCAAGGGCAGCAGGTCGACGCCGAGGGTGTTCGCCAGATCTTGTTTGTCGTCACCGACGTGGTCGTCGCCGACGACGACATCCCAACCGTGGCGCTGCAGCGCACGCACGGTGGACACGCCGGTGATCGCCAATCCGTACACAAGGGCGCGCATCAGCCCGCCCCCGCCACACGCGTGTAGTCGGCGATGAAGATTCCGAGGGCCGTGGAGACGCAGATGGCCGAGATCAGCCAGAAACGGATGATCACCGTGGTCTCGGGCCAACCGCTCAGTTCGAAGTGGTGGTGGATGGGCGACATCTTGAACAGGCGCTTTCTGCGTCCTGACGCCTTGAACACACCCATCTGAATCGCAACAGAACCGGCTTCCATCACGTTGATGCCGCAGATCAGGATCAGGAGAAGATGAGTGTTCAGCGTGAGCGCCATGAACGCCAGCGCCGATCCGATGGCCAGCGCACCGACGTCTCCCATGAAGATGCGCGCCGGTGCTGCATTCCACCACAGGAATCCCAGACACGCCCCGGCGAACCCGGCCGCCATGACTCCCATGTCGAGGGGGTTCACGACCGCGGAATAGACGTCCGGATTACGGAACGCCCAGTAGCCGATCACGGTGAAGGCTCCGAATCCCATGAGCGCCGACCCACCGGCGAGCCCGTCGAGGCCGTCGGTCACGTTCACAGCATTGGTCGTGGCCCAGATGATCGAACCTGCCCACACGACCCACACGACCGTCGGTACAGAAAAACCGAGGTCACCGGCGCGCACGAACGAAATGCGCTCGTCGATGCCCGTGGTGGCCACGAGCACCCAGCCGAACCCGAACGCCATCGCCATGGTGATGTAGTTCTTCTGCTTCCAGAAAATGCCGCGGTTGTGGCGCTTCTTGACCTTGATGTAGTCGTCGAGCAGACCCATGAACGACATGCTCAAGATGCCGGCCCACACGACCATCGCTTGATCCGAGAATGCAATCTCGCGCACGTGCGCCACGAGCCAGCCGATGAACGCGGCGATCACGATCGCGAGTCCGCCCATCGTGGGGGTGCCCTGCTTCACCATGTGGTGTTCCGGACCGTGATCCTCTTTGCCCAAGATCGGTTGACCCTGACCGCGAGTGCGAAAGAACGACATGAGGAAACGCGTGCCGAACAACGAGATGAACATCGCCACTGCACCCGAAATCATGACCGCGATCACAGAGTGCCCCCGAGCAGTTCCCGAGCAACGACCCGGTCATCGAACGCATGCGCAGCGTCACCGATGGTTTGTGTGGTCTCGTGGCCCTTGCCGGCCACCACCACAGCGTCGCCACGCTCCGCCAGATCGAGCGCGAGCGCAATCGCTGCGCGCCGGTCGGGTTCCACGATGGGGTGAACACCTGAAGCGACAGCACCGCCGACGATGGCGGCGATGATGTCGTGGGGGTTTTCGTGACGCGGGTTATCACTTGTGACGATGACCACGTCTGCGAACTCAGCGGCCGCCGAACCCATCATCGGGCGCTTGTGGGCGTCGCGATCGCCGCCGCATCCGAACACCACGATGACCCTGCCCCCGTGGGTGACCGCGCGCACCGCCCCGAGCAGTTCGACCATGCCATCGGGCGTGTGCGCGTAATCGACGATGACCGTCACGGGCCCATCCGGTTCGGACACGAATTCGAAACGACCAGGAACGGGTGGGCAGTCGATGAGTGAAGCGGCAGCGTCGGCGCGGTCGATGCCGAGCACCTCGCTTGCAGTGAGCGCCGCGAGCACGTTGCCCACGTTGAAGCGGCCGCCGATCGGCACGTCGATGGGCATCCCACGCCACACAAACGTCAACCGGTGCGCGGCAACGGCGAGATGTTGCGCATCGGCTACCGAGAAGCCCAGCATGGGCACGCTGGCCACGTCGACCAATAGCTGCCCGTGTGGGTCGTCGATGTTGGCGACACCAGCAGCCGTGAGGTTCGGCTCGAACAGGGACGCTTTGGCGCGAAAGTACTCCTCCATCGTGTGATGCAGGTCGAGATGGTCGGTGCCCAGGTTCGTGAACACGCTGACGTCGAATCGGGAGCCAGCGACACGATCGAGTGCCAACGCATGTGACGACACCTCCATCACGACTGCTTCGATGTCATGTGCGACCAAGGCAGCGAGTTGGCGTTGCAGGTCTGGTGCTTCTGGAGTGGTGCGAACACCGGACAATGTTCCGATCGTGGCGGTGCGCCGGCGCGCCCCAGAGAGGATCGCCGTCATCAGGTGCGCAGTGGTCGTCTTGCCGTTGGTACCGGTGATCCCCACCATCGTCAGGTGATTCGCGGGATGTCCGTGAATCTCGGCTGCGATCGGCCCCATCGCCTTGCGAACATTTGGAACGAGCATCTGTGGGATTGCAAGCGGCAACTCGCGCTCGACGAGCAACGCCGCTGCTCCGTCGGCGACGGCCTGTGCTGCGAACTCGTGACCGTCTCGACGCTCTCCCACGACGCAGGCAAAGACCCAACCTGGGCGAATTTCGCGCGAGTCGTGAGTGAGATCGACCACACCCTCAGGAAGGGGTGGCAGCTGAGAAGTATTGAGCTGAGGCATGATCATCGCGGAGCCATCTTGGCTGCGGCGCCCCCGCCGCGCCGGTCATGGTGCCATCGGGGGTCATGACCGCATCGGTCGGATCCGAACTGCTGGCCATCGTTCCAACGGGTCGGGTTCACGATTGGCATGGAGTGCTGTTTGCCGGTGGGACGATTCCGAGTTCATGGACGATGGTTGGCGCAAGCTCGGCGAACACCGGGGCAGCAGCAGTACCACCGAACCGATCGAGGGTGTCTGGCGACGGCTCGTCGATGGAGATCAACACCGTCACCTGTGGGTCTTCGGCCGGGAAGAACCCGACAAAGCTCGCGTAGTACAGGCGGTTCCCGTTGGCATCTTCGTATTGACCGTCGGGGTGGGGCTTCAGGCCGGTGCCAGTCTTACCAGCGACGCTGAAGTTCTCGATGCCACGTTGAGCCAGTTCACCGGTACCCAGCGGATCACACACCACGCCGCGCATCATTTGCTGGACTTGTTCGGCAATCTCGGGCCGAATGACTTCGTGAGTCGCCGACGGCTGGGCATCGGTGACATCGCCGCCCGGCCCAACAGTGCCGGCCAGCAAGCGGGGAGCAACGTACGTACCGTCGTTGGCGATTGCGTTGATTGCCGAGACCAGTTGCATCGACGTGCTCGCCAGACCCTGACCGTATGCAACAGTGACACGCTCGGAACCCCAGAGATCGTCGAAGTCTTTCAGGAGTCCGGCCGATTCACCGGGGAAGTTCAACGCGGTCTTCTCGCCGAGCCCGAACAGGCGCATGTACTCGTAGTGCTTCTCGCGTCCCGTCGCCAACTGCACATCGATCGTGCCGATGTTCGACGACTCGACGAAGATCTGGCGCACCGACATTCGGTTGTCAGGATGCTGGTGTGAGTCTTCCAAGAGGTCGTCGGCATATTGCCGGCGCCATGGCACGACGAATGTGGTCTCAGGCGTGACGGCTCCCTCGTTGAGACCTGCGGCAGTAGTGATCACCTTGGCTACCGATCCCGGTTCGTACGCATTCACCGCCGCGAAGTTGCCGGGTGTGATCTCCACGACACCGGACTCGTTGCGAATGACCGACGCAGAGGCGTAGATGT
>JBBREA010000187.1:0-4113 GCA_038203385.1 Acidimicrobiales bacterium
ACCCCTGTCGACCTGCCAACCTGTTGCCGTGACCTCAGCCCTGACCGTGTTCGCTGACGTCGAGCACGATGCGCACGACACTCCCGGTTGGCACCCCGAGCGGCATGCCCGGCTGGTAGCGGCTGTCGCTGGTGTGTCGAGCGCAGGACTCGATGACGCAGCTACCTGGAAGATTCCCCGTCTGGCAACGGTGGACGAGCTGGCTCTCGTGCACGGCATCGACTACATCGCAGCGGTGGAACGAATGTGTGCCGCTGGGGGTGGCGATATCGACGGCGACACGTCCGTTTCGATCGGCTCGTGGAACACGGCCCGTCAAAGCGCCGGTGCCGTCCTCGATTCGCTCGACGAGTTGCGATCGGGCGCCACCGGGCTGGCATTTGCTGCCGGCCGACCCCCGGGGCACCATGCCGTCCGGAGCCAAGCGATGGGGTTTTGCCTGTTCAACAACGCGGCGATCGGAGCAGCCTCGCTGGTCGCACAGGGCGAGCGGGTAGCGATCATCGACTGGGACGTGCACCATGGAAACGGCACGCAAGACATTTTCTACGACGACCCGAACGTGTTGTACGTGTCGACGCACGAATCTCCGCTGTACCCAGGCACCGGGCGTATGAAGGAGCAAGGTGGAGCGGGCGCAAGTGGCACCACCTGCAACCTGCCGTTCCCGGCGGGCACTGCCGGTGATGCATTTCGCGAGGCGTTCGACGACATCGTGGTGCCCTTGGTCGAGCGGTTCGATCCCGATTGGCTGATCATCTCAGCTGGGTTCGATGCCCATCGCTCCGACCCCCTCGCCGGCCTCGGACTGACCGCCGACGATTACGCCGATCTGGCGCTTCGACTGCAACCACTCGTGCCGGCCGGCCGTCTGCTCGTGGTGCTCGAAGGTGGCTACGACACTTCGGCGTTGGAGCTCAGCACAGGCGCGACTCTGAGTGCGCTCCTCGGCCACTCGTACCGTCCAGAGGGAATATCCACTGGGGCAGTTGGCCGAGACACGATCGCGGTGGCTCGATCCATGTGGGATTTCTCGTGACGCGACTCAGCGGCGATGGATTCATGCGCTGCAGCGACGGCCATGTGCGGTGGGGTGTGTACGGCGCAGCGGGGGTCGTGTTCGTCATTCGCAGCCCAGATGGCACCCGCGTGATGCTGCAAAAGCGGTCGGCGTTCGCGCACGAGGGCGGTACCTGGTCCTGCGCTGGGGGAGCGCTGGACGAAGGCGAGACCTCGCTCGAGGGAGCGTTACGCGAGGCGAGCGAGGAAGTCGGCGACATTCCCCACGGGCACAGGGTGCTCGGGCAAACAGTGTTTGCCCCGGCAACAGACTGGTCCTACACCACGTTCGTGGTCGAGGTGCCCAGCAGGTTTGGTGCATCGATCAATTTTGAAACCGATGCAGTCGCCTGGGACCTGCCGGACGAGGTGGAACAACGCCCATTGCATGCTGGCTTCGCTGCCTCGTGGCCAGCGTTGCGTCGAATCATCGAGTCGTAGCCGGTCCAGTCGACGCTGGGCTCGGGTAGCTTGAGTCGCCATGCGCAAGCCCGAGATCGTCGTCCCTGAAACTGATCGCCCGACCGAACTGGTCATCATCGACGATGTGGTCGGTGAGGGTGTGGAAGCGACGAGGGGCAGCAACGTCAGCGTCCACTACGTCGGTGTGTCGTGGTCAACCGGCCGTCAGTTCGATGCTTCGTGGGATCGAATGGAATTGTTCACGTTCGGGTTGGGCCAGGGCCAAGTGATCCAAGGTTGGGATGAAGGGGTGCAGGGCATGAAGGTCGGCGGTCGGCGCACGCTGCACATTCCGCCGCACATGGGTTACGGCGCGCAGGGTGCCGGTGGTGTCATTGCCCCCAATGAAACGTTGATCTTCGTCGTCGATCTACTCGAAGTTCGCTGAGCCGGCCCGTGAAGCGGGGTAGCGCTCCGTCTTCACGCCCCGCGTTCGGGCAGCCCGTTCGCCTTGATGACCTCGCGGTACCAGAACGCGCTGTCGCGCGGAGTGCGTTCGAGCGTGTCGAAGTCGACGTGCACCAATCCGAACCGCTTATCGAACCCGAGGGCCCATTCGAAGTTGTCCAGCAGCGACCACTGGTAGTAACCCCGAACGTCGACGCCCGCCTCGATCGCCGCATGTAGCGCTTGCAGATGCAGGTCGAGATACTCGATGCGTCGGGTGTCGGCGATCCGACCGTCCTTGACAGGATCGTCGTAGGCGCAACCGTTCTCCGTGATGTAGAGCGGTGGCAGGTTCGGGTAATCGTTGTGGAGCCTGACCAGAATCTCGGTGAATCCTTCCGGAGTGATCGGCCAGCCCATGTCGGTGTGCACCGTTTGTGGCGCTGCTTCGGTGGCACCGGTGACCGTGGGATACGCGGCCATGCGGTTCGATGCGCCGGAAGTAGGGTCGTCTGGGACTCCCGTCAGGAAGTTGTCGAAGTAGTAGTTGATGCCCATCCAGTCGAGCGGCTGTGCGATCGATTCGTTGTCGCCAGGTTGGATGATGTGATCCAGCGGCCCGAATGCTTCCTCGAAGTCTTCGATGATGTCGGCCGGGTAGGCGCCTCGCAGCGGCGCGTCGAACCACCAGCGGTTGTGTATGGCGTCGACCCGACGAATGACATCGCTGCTTGCGGCAGGTGAACCTGAGCTCCGAACGTTGGTGGGGTTGATCACGATGCCGAGGCTGAGGGCGTCGCGCTCCGCGCGCATCGCTTTCAGTGCTGTGCCGTGCGCCAGCAACTCGTGATGGGCCACGGTTACCGCAGCCAGCCCGTCACGAAGACCGGGGGCGTGGACCCCGGCGCCGTGGCCGAGGAATGCGTAACACCATGGTTCGTTGAACGTGGACCACATCGTGACCCGGTCTCCCAGCTCTTTGGCCATCAGCGCGGCGTAGTCGCCGAACCACCCAACGGTGTCACGACTGCGGAAACCGCCAATGTCTTCGAGGCCCTGAGGGAGGTCCCAATGGAACAACGTGGGGCACGGCACGATCTCGTGCTCGAGTAACTCGTCGACGAGCTGGTGGTAGAAGGCCATGCCCTCCCGGTTCACCTTGCCCCGACCCTCGGGCATCACTCGGCTCCAAGAAATCGAGAACCGGTACGTTTGGTGGCCGAGCTCCTTCATCAAGGCCACATCAGACGGCATGCGATGGAAGTGGTCGCAGGCCACGTCGCCGTTGTGGCCGTGCGCCACTTTGCCTTCCGTGTGGGAGAACGTGTCCCAGACGGAGGGCCCGCGCCCTCCATCGAACGCACCACCTTCGATCTGATACGAAGCAGTGGCGGCGCCCCACAGGAAGCCGTCGGGGAACTGGAGTGGGGCTCGGTCGGTCACGGTGTACGACGGTAGCAATCAGTGACGACGCAGCACCGTACGATGCTGGCCATGGCGCTGCCCTCGCCCCCTCAGATTTGCGTGATCGGCGACTTCGCCTGGGACGTTCTGATCCACACCACCACCGAACTTCGAAAGGGAGGCGACACGTTCGGGCTCGTCGAACTGCAGCCCGGCGGCAGCGCGGCAAACGTGGCGGTGTGGGCGAGCCGCAGCGGCGCCGACGTGACGTTCATCGGGAAAGTCGGTCGCGACCGAATGGGTCAGCTTGCGGCCGAAGATCTCCACGCAGAGCGCGTCGTGGCCTTCTTGCCAGATACACCAGACCACCGCACCGGTTCCGTGGCCGTGTTCGTCGACCACACCGGCGAACGCTCCATGGTGTCGGGGCGGGGGGCCGACTTCGACCTGACGCCCGACGAACTACCTGAAGAAGTGCTTCGAGCAGCGGATCACCTGCATCTCACCGCCTGGTCGTTCTTCACCGACCCGCCACGGTCGGCAGCTCGACGTGCCGCCGAGTTGGCGAGCCTTTCCGGCGCCACGTTCTCGTTCGACCCTGGCTCATTTCAGATGATCGAGGAAATGGGGGCCGCCGAGTTCTTGCGCGTCACGACCGACATCGGGGTAGATGTTTTCCTGCCGAACCGGGAAGAGGGTGCTGCGCTGACCGGGCTCGACGACCCAGCCGCCATTGCCGCTGCACTGCACGATCTGTACAACGGGGCGATCGTCGTGCTGAAGCTCGACGCAGACGGCGCA
>JBBREA010000188.1:0-4030 GCA_038203385.1 Acidimicrobiales bacterium
AAGATGCTTCGCTACCAGCAACAGCTTTCGTTCTTCGATCCGGCCAAAATCCCCGGCTGCGTCCGCTTCCTGCACCTGGGGAACGAGCTGATCGACGGCGGGCTGGAGCGCGTTCTGGAGTCGATCGTCAAGGAGGTCGAAGCGACGGCACCGAAGCTTGTGTTCGTGGATTCGTTTCGTGCGGTGGTCGAGAAGTCGACGGAGGAAGGTCAGATGGCGCTTCAGACGTTCGTTCGACGTCTAGCCCTTCACCTCACGAGCTGGGAGGCCACGACGTTTCTCATCGGTGAGTACGAGGAGCGCGATGCCCAGAGCAATCCGGTCTTCACCGTCGCCGATGGCGTCATTTGGCTGAGCCAGGTAACGGACCGCAACTCGATCGTTCGCAAGTTGCAGATCGTGAAGATGCGTGGGCAGGGACAGCTTCCAGGGCTCCACACGGTGAAGATGTCGGATGCCGGGCTTCGGATCTACCCGCGACTTTCTAAGCCGAACGAACCTCCCGCCGTCCCCAGCGCCGGACGAGAGCGCCGAATGACCGGCATCGAGGGGCTCGACGAGATGCTAGGCGGTGGGATCCCCGCCGGATACTCGGTGATGATCGTCGGACCCTCGGGTTCGGGGAAGACCATCCTCTGCACGCAGTTTATCCGTGAAGGAATTCAGCACGGCGAGACGGGTGTGATCGCCGTCTTCGAGAAACAGCCTGCGGAGTACCTGACCACAGCGGTCGCCTCCGAGGAGCTGGGTTCGCTCGTGAAACAGGGGCAGCTCAAGATGCTCGCGCTTCGTCCCCTCGACCTTTCCGTCGACGAGACGATGGAAGAGATCACCGCAGCGGTCCGGGCTGTTGGCGCCAAGCGAATCGTGATCGATTCGCTTTCGGGTTTCGAGCTGGCGCTTGCACCTTCGTTCCGCGAGGACTTCAGGGAGTCGCTCTATCGAATGGTCGGTGCGTTGGTTGGGCTCGGCGTTACCGTGCTGATGACGTGCGAGCTGGTCGAGTGCTATACGGAGCTGCGGTTCAGTCCGCACGGGATTTCCTTTCTCACCGATGGGATCATCCTCCAGCGATACGCCGAGATCGGCGGTCGCCTTCAGAAGGTGCTTCTCGTGGTGAAGATGCGCGGCATCGACCATCAGACAGAACTGAGGAAGTACGACATCTCCCCCAGCGGCATCGTGATGGGCGACGCGCTCACCGACTACGAGGGCATCCTCGTCGGGTCTCCTAGGCTGGCTGCGGCGGCGGACAATAAGAAGGGGACGTAGGACCGTGCCTACGCCTCCGAAAGGTAGCGATACGAGATCAGATCGTAGCTACAGCAATGATGGTCGTCGAGTGCATGACAGTGCAGACCAGCTCGTCGACCAGGTCCGCGAGGCCAACGAGAAGCTCGTGCTCGCGACCCTGCGCGCTGAGGACAGCGAGGCAACCTTTCGATCCCTGTTCGACGCGATGCCTCAGCTCGGGTGGATCGCCCGAGCGGATGGCTACATCCATTTTTACAACCGAGGCTGGTACGAATTCACGGGCACTACCTTCGAACAGATGGAGGGTTGGGGATGGCGCAGCGTTCACGATCCAGAGCTGTTGCCATCGATTGAAGCGCGCTGGCGAGCGTGTATCGAGGCCGGAGCGCCCTTCGAGCATTCCTTTCCGATCCGGCGACACGATGGCGTCTACCGTTGGTTTCTCACAAGGGCCAACCCGGAGCGGGACAGCGCGGGGAACGTCGTTCGGTGGGTCGGTATCAATACCGACATCGACGAACAGCGCCGAAACGAGCAGCAGCTCGCCGGCTTCCTTGAGCGTGAACAGCGCGCGCGCGCCGAGGCGATTGTCGCTGGCCGGAAGAAGGACGAGTTCCTCGCCATGCTGGCTCACGAGCTGCGTAATCCGCTCGCCGCCCTGAGCACGGCCCAGCATCTCATCGCGCAGGACGGTTCGACCGATCCCCACATGCTGCGCCTGCGGGCGATTACCGAGCGGCAGGTCCAGCATCTGGTGCGAATCGTCGACGATTTGCTCGACGTGTCACGTATTTCCCACGGCAAGATCGAGCTACGGAAGCAGAAGGTAAATCTCGCGACGGTTCTACGTAACGCGCTGCAAGTGACGCGCATCCAGATGGACACCAAGAGTCAGGAGGTATCCCTTGTCGGTGGTGTCAGCCCCTCTTGGGTGGAGGGAGATCCGACCCGCCTTGAACAGGTGTTCACCAACTTGTTGACCAACGCAGCCAAGTACACGGATGACGGCGGTCGCATCACGATGCGCTGCACGAACGAGCAGCACGGCGATGCCGCGTGGGTCGTCGTCGAGATCGAAGACACCGGACAAGGCCTTGCGCCCAGCATGGTCGAGCACGTGTTCGAGCTATTCACTCAGGTGGACGGCAGCTTGGAGCGTACGCGCGGTGGGCTCGGCATCGGGCTCACGCTGGTGCGCAGGCTGGTCGAGCTTCACGGCGGTACGGTGCAGGCACGCAGCGAGGGCCTGGGCAGGGGCAGCACGTTCACTGTGCGGCTACCACGCGTTGCCGCGCCGGAGGATGCACGGCGTCCGGTCAAGCGTGGTGTATCGGGAGACTCGTCGATCAACCATCGCGTGGTGGTGGTCGAAGACAACGACGATACGCGCGAGCTGATGAAGGAAATGCTCCAGAGTTGGGGTTACGAGGTCGAGGTCGCAGCTGATGGGGTTTCTGGCAGCGCGCTCATTCTCTCGTCGTTGCCAGATATGGCGTTCGTCGATGTCGGACTACCGGGCCTCAACGGGTTCGAGGTTGCTGAATCAGTCCGAGCCTCTCCGGAATCAGCAAAGACGCTTCTCGTTGCACTCACCGGCTACGGCGGCGCCGAGATGCGCGAACAGGCCCTCGCCGCTGGCTTTGATCAACATCTAGTCAAGCCAGTCAGAGCGGAGGTTCTTGAGCAGGTGCTCGCGACGCGGCGTTCGTTCTGACCTGCGGTTGAGCAGGGCGCGGGCGATCAGGGTGGGACTTGCTGCCGGCTGCCGGCGCAAAACACGCGCCGCCCGCGCCAAGGCCACGCGATGTTCAGCGCGTTCGACGGCGCAGGCGTGATGAGCTTCGGCGGCGCGAACCAGGTCGCGGAAGCCAACGACGAGCTCGCATTGCTGCGCTGGAGTGCTAGCACACAGGAAGAGCTCTGTGACGGTCTCGATCGGGACGGCGACATGCTCGATCGCTGCGACGACCCGGACTGCTGGCGCACGTGCACGCCGCTCTGCCCGCCGGGTGCGACCGCGACGAACGTGTGTAGTGGCGCGCCGTCGTGCGGCGACGGCGTGTGCGATCCGATCGGCGAAACGTGCATCACGTGCCCCGACGACTGCGGTGCATGCACACCGTACTGCGGCGACTTCGCGTGCACCGAGACGCCGGCAACGTGCCCGGGCGATTGCTCTTAACGGATCATGCAGGCGCCGCGGCTGCGCAGCCGACTCGCGAGCACGACCGCCCGAGGGATCTTCGGTCAATCCGGCGCCATGCCGCCGAGGTCGACGGCAGGGAACAGCGACGCGGTCTTCATCGCGACATCCATCTGGTTGTCGTTGAGACCGAAGATCTTCTTGAGGTTCGCCAGGAACTCGACCTCGCGCCAGTCCTGCGTGCCATCGGCGAGCGCGATGATCATCGTGTAGACCGCGACCCAGTAACGATCGGAGGCAGAGGGAATCTCGCCGGCGATCTCGGAGAGCTCGGCCTTGCTGTCCTTGCCGGTGACGCGTTCGATGGCGACGTCGATCGCTTCATCGATCTCGGCACTGGTGAGCACGCTCATGTCCGGGATGTTGCGAAGGACGGCGCGCATGCCGATGCGCTCCTCGTGGTGAATTTCGTCGTCGGATCTACGGCGCTGGCTGCGACGGCGCGGTATCTACGTCGCTGGCTGCGACGGCGCGGGGTGGCGATGGCCTGCGACGCCTGACGCTGTCTGCGAGGGCGTTAGGGTGGCGACGAGCCTTGCCTGACGTCCGGCATTCGGACAGTGCGCGTTGCAA
>JBBREA010000189.1:0-4009 GCA_038203385.1 Acidimicrobiales bacterium
GCGGCAGCCATCACGAAGTCGGTCGTCACGTCCACCCAACGGCAGATCTGCGCTGTCTGCTCGTCGAGGTGCGGCCGTCCGGCCGGGAACTTTCTTCGCCGTGCTCAGGCGAATCCGCGCCGTGGTTTGTGTCTGACACAAACCACTCCATTCACCCGGGGAGGTTGGGGTACAGCTCGTGGAGGTGACGGATCATGTGGTCGGCCACCAGATTGGTCGTGGTGATCATCGACGTCTCCTGCGTGCGGTAGCGGCCCAGCATCTGGGGCACGTGCACCCCGTGCTCGCCGGCGTTGGCGAGACGCAACCACAGCTCCCAGTCTTCCCAGCCGAACACCAGGTCGTCATCGCAGCGGTAACCACCATTGCGCTCCCACGCCCACTTGCGCAGCATGGCTTGCGCGTCGATATAATTGGCTTCGCACAGCCAAGGCACGTGCCACGCCATGGAACTGCGGACGCCAGGGAGCACGCCGAACTCCTCCAACGTGGAGTATGCGAACGCTGCTGTGGGATCGGCATCGAGCGCTGCGGCGAGCTTGGCCAGTGCGTTCGGAAACACTAGGTTGTCGGCGTCCATGACCATGACGTACTCGGCCCGTGCGTGGCTGAACGCGAGATTGCGAGCGTTGGCAAGACCGCCGTTGGCGTCGCAACCGAGCAGCAGCATGGGCACCTCCGGATGGGCTGCCAGGTACGCCTTGGCGACGTCGCGCCCGTCGTCGGTGGAGTGGTCGTCGACGATGATCACTTCGAAGTCGACACCCTCAGATTCGACGATCGAGTCGAGAGTCTCGGTCACGAGATGGGCATAGTTGAACAGTGTCACCAGCACCGTCACTGCTGGCGTCGCCGCCAGGTACGTAGGCGTCTCGACCTGCTCGATGTGGTCGGCAGACCCATGGCGAAGGAGGCATCGCGCAGCATCGATCTGACGTTGCAGATCGGCCTCTGCACGGATCGCATGGAACACCTGCGCTCGCAGATCTGCGTCGGCTCGGAAGGCGGGAAGAAGCGGGAGCTGCTGAGCCACGGTGAGGTGGCGGCGATGCTTTGGCAGCTTCCTCGGCCGTGGCACCACCGGGCGAATCAGGTCGAGTTCGGCGAGCAATGGGCTCAACGTGTCTCGCAATGGATACAGGTCGATCGCGGCGCGCTGCGCGGCACGCCCGATGCGCTCGATCTCCTCCGGGTGGTCGAGCAGGTCGGCAATCGCCCCCTCCAGATCTTCGGTGGCTACGAAGTGTTCGCCGTTCACGAACGGTTCGCTGCCACTCACCGGCTCGGTGACGATGCAGCAGCCATTGGCCATAGCTTCGATCATGCGTGCCCACTCGAAGTATCCCGGGCGTTTCCCATCACGATGAATGTTCAGGAGGATCTTGCTCCTCGCCAGCAGACGGTACTTCTCCTCGCCGAACACGAGCCCTGGTACACCCGGCTGAACGGGGCGGAGGAACGTGAAGAGGCGCAAGTCGCAGTCGCGGTTCCACAAGGTTCGCGCCATCGCTCCGAGCCGAGCGCTACGACGCTCGGTCTTGCCGCCGAGGAACACCACATCGATGTCCCGGTCGATGTCCCGGTCGATGTCCCGGTCGATGTCCCGATCCGCCAATCGCCCGGATGTTGCTGAGACCATCGATGGCACTCCCCCGAGGCGCAACCTGCGCGCGTCGACGCCTCGCGCCAGCAATGCGGCAACACCGAACTCATTGATGTCGATCGCGAGAGGGGCCCGATGCGCCACGATGGCAGTGATGTCGAACCAGGGGGTACCGGGCTGTTCGGTGCATACGGGGACACTGAGGTGCATCGCTCGGTGCAAGGTGGCGTCGTCGAACTCGGACAACACGTAGAACTCGTGTGGCGCAACCACGAGGTTGATCTTCGACGGGTCGGTGGGCGGCGTGCCGTCGACAACGAGTGCCGCGTTGCGACCAGTTTCAGCCGCGGCCTCGACGAGCCACTCGGCGATGTCACGCATGAATGCGTTGCCGGTGGGCGCGACGAAGACGTTGACGCTGCGCCTGGGCGCGTTCGTTGCGGTCTGGTCCATTATTGGCTGGTTGACCACTAGCGGATTGTTCACCGTTCAGCGGCTGCGAACGCGGCGCACGAGATCGGTCGGGGTGCGGAGAACCTTCAGGATCGCTCGCTTGGCGACTGAGGATCGGTCAGGCGCGTGCACGATCTCGCTGATCATCTGTTTCACCAGAAGCCGACGGCTCGTGGCTTCGGGCATGGCTGCCGCCAGCGCCTTCAGCTCTTCCCGTCGAGCGTCCGATGCCCGTTGGAGCTCATCGAGCTTCGCTTCCATGGCGGCTGCCTGTGTCGTGTCCACGCGCCGAGAGGCTAGCTCCGTATAGCCTCTCGGCGATGCGGTTCGATGGTCAGCTGAGCGATCGTGCCGCCGCTCAGCGCAGGCGCCAGTCGATGAGCAACTTCGGACGCATCGTCATCGGATCGGTCCTGTTTCTCGTCCCGCTCGGCGCGCGATACATCCACCAAGAGTTCCGTGCACCGGTCGGAACGACGGAGAGCTGGTGGCCATATCTCCTGCTCGGCGCGCTCGCAGTGTTGGCGGCCGGGTTGCTGGAGTCGCCGCCGATCACTTCGTCGACCTCGAGGGTGTTCGTCAACGCCGCTAGTACGGGCCTTCTTGTATTGGTCGCTGCGGCGACGTCGCAAGTGATCGTGCCCGACTCGCTACCCCGTTTCGTCATGGTGCTCACCGGGTTCTGCGTGTTCATTTGGATTTTACTCGTGGGCGCCTTTTTCGCCATTCGTACCCGACGCCGTGGAGGCGGCACACGGGTCGTGGCAGTGATCAACCGCAAAGACGCTGCCCAGCTCGAGCTCGACTCGGCCGAAGGCCCGTGGGAAGAGCGGTTCAACCTGATCGACATCATCACCGACGAACAGGACTTCGGCTCGCTGTCACGAGTCTTCACCAACGGGCAAGCGAACACGCTGGTGCTCGGTCCGGTTGCGTCCGTCCATCCCGTGGTGGTCAGCCAGGCTGAAGCACTACACCAGGCCGGGGCACGCGTCCGCAGCCTCGACGACTTCTACGACCAGGTACTCGGTCGCCTGCCACTGTCCACGCTCGACCGGTTTGCGCTGATGGGTGACATCGAGTCGTTGCATGGCGCCTACGCACCGTTGAAACGCGGGCTCGATCTCGTGCTGGCGTTCGTCGGCATGATTGTTCTGATCATCGCATTGCCGTTCGTCATCATCGGAAACCTCATCGCCAACCGTGGCCCGCTCTTCTTCTCGCAGCGGCGCGTGGGTCGCCACGGCTCTGAGTTCGAGATCCTGAAGTTCCGGTCCATGTCGCCGGGCGCAGTCGACATCTCTGGATGGACATCCAACGACGACCCTCGCATCACCGGTTTCGGAAAGCTGCTCCGGCGCACACACCTCGACGAGCTGCCGCAGGTGATCAACATCTTCCGGGGCGAACTGTCGGTTGTTGGCCCGCGTCCAGAGCAAGTGGAGTACGCCAGAAAGCTCGCCGAGGGGCTGCCGTTCTACAACGCCCGCCACCTGGTGCGACCCGGCCTCACCGGTTGGGCGCAGGTGCGGTACCAGTACGCCGCGTCCGAAGAGGACGCCTACGTGAAGCTCCAGTTCGACCTGCACTACGTGCGTCACGAATCGTTGGTGACCGACGTGCGAATCATCTGGCTCACGGTCCACCATCTGTTGGTAGACGGTGGCCGGTGAAGCACACGGAGCGAATCGTGTCTTCTGTTGAGCCGTCGGAGCCGTCCGAACCGTCAGAGTCAGCGCACGAGCGGTCGGTCGCCGCCACTCCGGTCGGCGGTCGGGTGGATGCCTCGTGGCTGCTGGTGCCCCTCGTCGTCGTGGGATGGACGGCGATAGCTGGGCACCGACTCCTCCATCTTGCCAACGCCGACGCGCTGCTTCCAGCGCTGTTTTCCACGCAAGAACTGACTTGGTTCTACTGGGGACAAGACCGCCTCGCGAATGTTCTTCCGCTGCT
>JBBREA010000190.1:0-3998 GCA_038203385.1 Acidimicrobiales bacterium
GCCACGGCCGGAGCCCACGTCGTGGCTCCGAGCGGCATGATGGATGGTCAGGTCGGTGCGATTCGTTCTGCGCTCGATTCGAACGGGTTTCAACACGTGTCGATCCTTGGCTACTCGGCGAAGTATGCCAGCGCGTTGTACGGCCCGTTCCGCGATGCTGTCGACGTGTCCATCGCCGATGGTGGTGACCGAAAGGCGTATCAACAGGATCCCCGGAACGCACGCGAGTCGATACGCGAGGTGCTCGCAGACATCGACCAAGGTGCCGACATGGTGATGGTGAAGCCCGCACTCGCCTATCTCGACGTGATCCACGAAGTGCGTTCTTTGGTCACCGTTCCACTCGCGGCATATCACGTGAGCGGTGAGTACTCGATGGTGAAAGCAGCTGCGGCCAACGGATGGATCGACCACGATGCGGTCGCCCTCGAACACCTCACCGCCATCAAGCGCGCCGGCGCAGATGTGATCCTCACCTATTTCACCCGCTGGTTCGCCGAACGCGCCGCAGCACTACACGGGAGTGGCCGATGAGCACCAGCGAAGTCAGCCCAGGCATACCGCTGTGCGACCCGCTGACCTGCGTCGCTGCCGGATGTGAGGCAACGGTGTGCGTTGGCGCAGGGGTTCCGTCGAACACGACGATGTTCCAACGGTCGAGGGCGGTCATTCCGGGCGGGGTGAACTCGTCGATTCGCGCCTTCTCATCGGTGGGCGGCCAACCGTACGTGGTGGCGCGGGCCGAAGGCGCCCACCTGTGGGATGTGGAGGGCACCCGCTACATCGATCTCGTACAGAGCTACGGCGCAGTGATCCTTGGCCATGCCCATCCGGCCATCACTGCTGCGGTCACCAGCGCGGTCACCGGCGGCACGTCGTACGGCGCCCCCACGCCGCGCGAGATGAAGCTCGCTGAGGCGATTTCCGAGCGAGTCTCGTCATGTGAACAGGTGCGATTCATGAACTCGGGTACCGAAGCCACCAGCACTGCGGTGCGTCTGGCCCGGGGGTACACGGGTCGCGACCGGGTGGTGATCTTCCACGGCAACTTCCATGGAGCAACCGACGCCCTGTTGGCCGCCGGTGGCAGCGGCGTGGCCACCCTCGGGTTGCCCGGAACCGCCGGTGTTCCCGCGGGCGCCGTGGCCGAAACCCTGGTGGTGCCGTACAACGTGGTGCCCACGCTCGACGAGTCCGTTGCGTGCGTCATCGTCGAACCCATCGCAGCCAACATGGGCGTCGTTGCACCAGCGCCAGGCTTTCTCGAAGGGCTGCGGGCCGAATGCGATCGCGTGGGTGCGGTGCTGGTGTTCGACGAAGTGATCACCGGCTTTCGTGTCGGCCTGGGTGGTGCACAGGCCATGTACGGCGTGCAGCCCGATCTGACCACGTTCGGCAAAGTCATCGGCGGTGGGTTGCCGATCGGCGCGGTCGGCGGTCGACGCGAATTGATGGAGCACCTCACGCCGCTCGGCACGGTCTTTCACGCCGGAACGCTGGCGGGCAACCCCATCGCCACGGCTGCCGGGCTCGCCGCGCTGGGCCAACTCGACGACGACGTGTACCTCGAACTGGCAGAGCGTGCCGAACGGTTGGCGGGTCTGTTGGGTGAAGCGTGCACGGCGGCTGGCTTTCTTGCCCACTTTCCGGTGGTCGGCACACTGTTCGGCATGGTGTGCGGCGACAGTGCCACCCCCACCAACTTCGCGGAAGCCAAGCTCACTGACGAAGCGGCATTCGCGCGTTTCTTCCACGCCATGCTCGCCCGAGGTGTCGCCATGGCGCCCGGTGCCTACGAAGCCATATTCGTCGGCGTCGCCCACACCGACTACGTGCTCGATCAGATCGCGGCAACGGCCCATTCAGCTGCAGAGTCTGCTGCCACCTAGCTCAAATGCCGAAGCTGGCGGCTCGCAGTTTCTCGACGGCCTCTTCGGGCCCGTCGTAGTCCACGAGTGCGTGCGCTTGCCGGCCATACAGCCACAGCACCAGTTCGCCCACCGGTCCGCTCACCTCGACCATAGGTTCACGCTTGTTCGCAACGATGCTCGCACGACCCGTGGGCGCCAGCGCGACGCCTGCCGGTGCCTTGCGAGTCATCATCTTCGCGCCGCGTTTCAACACGTCATATAGGTCGTTGGCGAGGTCGGCGTCGAGCTCGCGAGCGCTCCAATCGGGCTGGGCTCGGCGCACGTCTTCGAGGTGCACGAAGAATTCCGCCGTGTTGGTCAGTCGATCGATGGCGTCGAGACGCATGGGCGACCAGAACGGCGCGCCCTCGCGGACCTTGCGAACGAGATCGTCGTACGCGTCGCTCTTCGCGAGGTTGGATTGCACTTTGTCGGTGTAGCCAGCGAGTTTCGGGATCAGAATGCCGGGTGCGGCGTCAGGCCGTCGATCGCGAATGACGATGTGGGCGGCGAGGTCGCGCGTGCTCCAATCACCGCACAACGTGGGGGCCTCGGGCCCGATCTCGGCGAGCAAATCGGCGAACCGATGTCGCTCTTGCGTTGCGGGTGTCGTCATGGTCGGATCGTATCCCGCCCTGCAACCGTCGTAACCTGGGCCCATGGATGAGCCGGTGCATACGTACCTTCACGTGGTTCGCGACGGTGACGTGATCACCATCACACTCGACCACCCCGCCAAGCGAAACGCACTCGCACTCGACGTGATGGCGGAACTCACGGATGCGCTCCGTGACGCCGGTGCCAGCGATGCGCTCGGTGTGATCATCGCCGCCAACGGCCCAGTGTTCTCAGCCGGTCACAATTTCGGCGACATGGTGGGGGCCACGCTCGATGAGGCCCAGCACCTGTTCGCAGTGTGTGCCGACATGATGCACACGGTGCAGATCATGCCTCAGGTGGTCATCGCGAAAGTGCATGCGCTGGCATCGGCTGCTGGGTGCCAGCTGGTCGCATCGTGCGACCTGGCGATCGCAGCCGAATCAGCCGGGTTTGCGCTGCCGGGTGGCAAGGGCGGGCTGTTCTGCCACACCCCGCTCGTGGCAGTCGCCCGCCAGATCGGTCGCAAGCGGGCGCTCGAGATGGCCCTCACCGGAGACCCGATTGCCGCTGATGTCGCGGCCGACTGGGGATTGATCAACGCAGTGGTTCCAGACGCCGAACTCGATGTGGCCGTCGACGACCTGCTGCGCCGCGCCACCCGTGGCAGCGCACTCTCGAAGGCCAACGGGAAGAGGTCGTTCTATGCTCAGATCGACATGAGCCAGGCCGATGCCTACTCGTACGCCACCGCGGTCATGGCCGCCGGCGCAGTGGCTGTCGACGGGCAAGAGGGGATTGCCTCGTTCCTCGAGAAGCGTCACCCGAACTTCGTCGAGCGCGCCAACTGAGCTCACGAGCGCACAGGTTGCTATGCGACCACGTGCGCTCGAAGCCGCTCGGTTGCTCGGTGCCGTCGATTACGAATGGTGCGCGAGCTCAGATTCAGCGTTCGAGCGATGTCGACCGTACGGGGCGTCTCCAAGAGGCACTGCAGGAACGCTTGGTCGTCGGCGTCGGTGGCCTTCGCCTCAGCTGCCGCTTGCACGAGTTCAGCGAGCTCTTCCCACGGTTGCAGTTCACGTTCGGGTTGCGCGACATCTTGCGGGAAGTCGCTGGGACGCTCGCCCGACGAACGTTGGCGTTGAGCGCGTTTGAAGGCCAAGTACTCGGCATCCCCGATGAGCGCAGCAGCAAGGCATGAGGGCTGACGTTCCGGGTTGAACGTTCGAATCGCAATCCACAACGCTCCGATCATGTCTGCAGCAGCGTCGTGATCTCGGCCGAGTTGCCGTTGTCGACGAACCACGCTCAGTGCTCCTGGGAGCAGCCGTTGCACCACCAGCCGGGCGGCCAAGTCGTCGTGGCCGGCGATGGCGACCATCTCCCGAAGGGCCACTTCGTGCGTTGGTGTGCTACGAGTCTCGAACCCGACGTGGGTCAACAGGACGTTCAGGTCGTCGATCGGCCCGGTGACGATGCCCCATCCGT
>JBBREA010000191.1:0-3918 GCA_038203385.1 Acidimicrobiales bacterium
GCCTCGCTCGATCCGGCCGATGCGGCTGACCCGATGATTCAGATGATGGCCGGGCTCAACAAGATGGTCGGGCCGGCGATGCTCGGCATGTCGGTCGGCTCGATGGTCGGCACGTTGGCGCAGCGGGTGTTCGGCGTCCACGACTTGCCGATCCCGCGCGAGCAACACGACGTGGTGCTGGTGGCCACCAACATCGATTCGTTCGCCGCCCAGTGGTCGATTCCTGTCGATCAGATGCGGCTGTGGGTCCTCGCCCACGAACTCATCGGGTACCGCTTGTTTGCGATCGACCACCTGCGTGACGATCTCGCCGCTCTGGTTCGGGCTCACGTGGGCGGCTTCCGGCCCGACCCCACTGCATTGGCCGACAAGATGGGTGACCTCGACATCACCGGCGGCAACGGGTTGAAGTCGATCCAGCAGATGTTCGGCGACCCCGAAGTGTTGCTCGGGGCCATCCAATCACCCGAACAGTTGGCGTTGCAGCCGCGCCTCGACGCCGCCGTAGCGCTGGTGGTCGGCTACATCGACTGGATGGTCGACGCCGTGGCGGCGCGACTCATCGGGGGCGAGGCGCTCACCGTTGCCGAAGCAGTACGCCGCACCCGGCTGGACAGCACACCAGACGACCTCTTCGTCGATCGTCTGCTCGGTATCCGAATCGGCAACGATCAAGTGGTGCGGGGCAAGCAGTTCGTACAGGGCGTGGTGGACCGGGTCGGCGAGTCAGAACTGAACCGGCTACTCACCGTTCTCGGTTCCATGCCCACGCCGAACGAAGTCGACGCTCCTGGTCTGTGGATCGCTCGCGTCAGCGACAGCTGACCCCCGACGACCCAATTGTTGACGGGCTGACCGTCGGGCTCGCATTCGAGCCGCTCCACGTCTCGCGCTCGACGCGCCGAGCAGATAGTTCACGAGGGCCGACGTCATCACCAGACCAACCAATCCGAAGCCCACGCGCCCCGGCAGGATGAACAACACCGGCACCACGGCAGCGATCACCCAGCCGAGTTGAAACCTGGTCTCGAACTTGGCGAATGCCTGCCCGCGGTTGGTTGCCGGGCCGTCGCGTTGCACCAGGCTTTCGAACGACAACCGCCCCACGGCCGCGCCCAGGTTGGCGCAAGCAGCAACGAGGATGCCAGCAGCGGCCCCTCCCACGGCCGCAGCCCACAGCCCAGCGATAGCGGGCAATGCCAACGACACGAGCAACATGCGCTCTTCAGGAAGCCGACGACGAAGAGCGGGAGCGAGTGCGTTTCCTGCCAACGTTCCCAGCGACGACAGGCCAACGGCGAGTCCCAACAAGAACTTGCTGTCGTCGTCGGCGCCACGGAACAAGAACGCCAGATGGAAGAGCACGAACCCTACCGACGCTCGCAACAGCACCATGACGGCCGCTGCGAGTTGCAGGCTGGCCGTGTGGTCGAACTCCTCGGTGGCGGTGTCTTCGGTTCCGGCGAGCACGGGCAGTTCACGCGGCAACCGCAGCGCACCGCCGAGGGCAACTGCGAACAACACCGCCCCGTACAGCAGTGTTGCCGACGAACCGATCGAGAACTGCAGCGCCGCCGCTGGCATCACCGCAACCGTGCCTGCAACACCGGCGATCACGCCCAGCTTCGAGTTCGCTTCCACCAACTCGGTGTCGGTACGAACCACGGCAGGAACGAGTGCCGACTTCGACACGGTGTAGGTCTTCTGCAGCACCAACGCCACGAACACCAGCGGGAACAGACCCACGGTGTTGGCAAACGGAATCATCAGCAACTGCACACCCATTCTCGCCGCTGCGACGATCTGGACGATCAGCCGACGGCCACCGCTCACCCGATCGATGGTGGGGCCGATCAGCGGGGCAACGAGCAAGAACGGTGCGAAGCTCACCAAGAGAAACGCGAGTACCTTGCTGCGCGCTCCAGCCGGGTCCACGTCGAAGAAGAACGAGTCGGCGAGTGCAACCACCATTGCCGCCTCGCCGCCCATCATGGCCGCGTGGGTGAAGGCCAGGCGTTGAAACTTCGACGTCGGTGCCGGCACGCCCCGATCGTACGACGTCTGTCAGGAAGCTACGGCGACTCCGGTGCGGTCGTACTTGTAACCGAGACCACGGATGGTGACGATCCTCGTCGGGGCGGCAGGATCGTCTTCGATCTTGCCGCGCAGCCGCTTGATGTGGACATCAAGCGTTTTGGTGTCACCGACGTAGTCACGCCCCCACACCCGGTCGATCAGTGTCTCGCGCGTCAGCACGCGGCCAGCGTTGGCCAGCAACAGATGCAACACTTCGAACTCCTTGAGCGGCAGGGTCACCTCGCGCCCATCGACGGTGACGCGATGTTCGTCTGGGTCGAGAGCCACCCCCCCAACGCGTACCTCAGCCTCTCCTTCGCGCTCGAAACCACCGGTGATGTCGGTGCTCACACGGCGTAGCTGCACCCGTATCCGGGCGACGAGTTCACGGATCCGGTACGGCTTGGTGACGTAGTCGTCGGCACCGACCTCCAGACCGACGACGGTGTCGATCTCGCTCGCTTTCGCCGTCACCATGATGATCGGCACGGTCGACTTGGCGCGGATCTGTCGGCACACATCGATACCCGAAGCACGAGGCAACATCACGTCGAGGAGCACGAGATCCGGGTTCACGGCATCGAACTTCTCGAGCGCCTCGATGCCGTCGGTCGCGACCGCGACGAGAAATCCTTCGCGCCCGAGCCCGATCTCGAGTGCTTCGACAAAGCTTGGCTCGTCTTCGACGAGCAGGATGGTTGGTTGTGTCATGAGGGACCTCGTGTGTCAGAACTCGCTGGGTTGGCCGGAGTGGCCCTGTCTGGAGTGACCTGGGTTACTGGTCGGCCGGGGAGTCGGAGCGCGAACGTGCTGCCCTCTCCCTCGACCGAGGCGACGAACACTTCACCACCGTGGTTGTGGGCCACGTGACGAACGATCGAGAGTCCGAGCCCGGTGCCGCCCGTGTCGCGACTGCGTGCACGGTCGACACGGTAGAAGCGTTCGAAGATTCGGTCGAGGTCGCGCTGTGGAATTCCCACACCTTGGTCCACGACCATCATTTCGATCCACGGGTCTGCTTGCCGTACCCACACCTGCACCTGTCCGCCGCAGTTGCTGTACTTCACTGCGTTCTCGACCAAGTTTCCGAGGGCCGATACCAGTTGACGGCGATCACCATCGATCGTCAATCCGTCACTCGCGGCCGTTGAATCGGCAGCAGGATCGAGCACCGAGATGGTGATGTCACGCTGCGCTGCCAGTTCGGTGACACGTTCCACCGCTCCTCGCACGACGTCGGCCAGCTTCACCGGCTCGGAAGCAGTTTCGCCCCCCACCTCGATGAGCGACAGCTCCATGAGGTCGTCGAGCGTGCGCGATGCTCGATCAGCTTCCATGGTGATGCGATCCACCAACCGTGCGACTGTGTCTGGGTGAGGAGGGTCGAAAACGGCCTCGTCGGCCAGCGTCTCGGCGAGCACGGCGAGGGCCCCTATCGGTGTCTTCAGCTCGTGTGAGTGGTTCGCAACGAAGTCAGTCCGAACCTGATCCAGCCGGCGCCGTTCCGATATGTCGTCGATGAAGACCACGGCGCCGCCATCCGGTAGCGGCTGCGAGGTGAGCACCACGACCTTACGAGGTGGGCCGTACAGGTCGACCACTTCGTTGCCGCTCTCGCCCTCGATCGCCGTGGCGATGTGCCGTTCCACGGCGGCATCGATGAGTATTGCGACGTGGGTACCGGCGAGGGCTTGAGCCGACCGGTTCTTGAGCAGCACTCTGCTTTGGGCGTCAGTGATGACCACCCCGGTTGGATGATGGTCGAGAGCCGACATCCCGGTGCGCGAAGCTGCTGCGACGGGTTCGACTGTCGCAGCAACTCGAGATGTTTCACGGGGTGAG
>JBBREA010000192.1:0-3888 GCA_038203385.1 Acidimicrobiales bacterium
GACGTGATCGGGTACGAGCACGAAGAGGGCAAGTACATCCCGTTCCACCTGGAAGAAGAACTGGGGCTCGACAATTGCATCCATGGTGAGAAGGGCTGCACTACGTGCACCCGGGCGTGCCCGCGGTTCCAGGCCTGGGAGCCTTCGGCCGACATGCACCTCTTCGGTCGGGTGCGCGAACCCGACGAGATGGCCGGCATCTGGCGTCAGCTGTATCTCACCCGGGCATCTGATGACATGGTGCATCAGATGGGACAAGACGGTGGCCTCGTCTCGGCCATGCTCATCTGGCTTCGCGAACACGACTACATCGATGCTGCCCTGGTATCCGGTGTGGAAGAAGACGACGCCTGGAAAGCCAAGCCGGCCGTCGTGGTCACCAAAGAAGAAATACTTGCCACCGCCGGGTCGCGTTATACCTACTGCGCGAATCCCTTGGCGTTACCCGAGGCGAAAGAGCGCGGCCTCGACCGGCTCGCGTTGGTGGGCATGGGCTGCCAGACCTCGTCGCCACCGATCATGTGGGACCGCAAGGCAGGCAAGGTGTCCAAGCCGTTCCAGTTCAACATCGGGTTGCTGTGCTCGAAGACGTTCGACGACGCGATCTTCCCGGAACTCTTCGAGGCGAAGTACGGCCTCGCGAAGCAAGACATGTTGAAGATGAACATCAAAGGCGTCTTCCAGATCTGGATGAAAGACGGGTCGTACCACGAGATCGACCTGAAGGAATGCCACGGGTGGACCCGCACGGGCTGCAAACAATGCCCGGACTTCGCAGCCGAGCACGCCGACATCTCCACTGGTGGTATCGGCGAAGACAACGACTGGACGCTCACGATCGTGCGTACCGAGCTGGGCGAGGAAGTGATCGAGCGCATGATCGCCGACGGCACGATCATCGCCCGGCCGGCTCAAACCGACGAGACCGCCATGCGGCTACTGCGCCTGCTGTCGATCGTGAGCCGCCGACGTTGGCCGGAAACAGCCGACCCCAACCCGGCAATCGGCGTACCGCCCCCCAAGAAGAAGGCCCCAGCACCCGAACCCGCACCTACCTGACCACGTCGTGGTCAGCTTTTCGGCCGACCGGGGCGGTAGCCACCTTCTTCACGGCGCTGCCCGCCCTGATACCCGCCGGAACTGCCGCCGTCGCGACGGGGAGGGCGTTGGTCGTTGTTGTCGACGAAGCGTCTTGCTTCGGCGTCTTTGCCTCGCACCTGGGCCTTGCGCATCTTGCGGACCACATCGTCCACTGAACTCTCCGGTACCCCGACCACGGAATAGAAGTCGGCGATGCGAATCGGGCCGATATCGCTCCCCGGCAAGCCACTTTCGTTGGCGATCGCTCCCACCAGATCGCCGGGGCGAACGCCGGCCTTGCGACCAACGTTGATGTAGACGTAGCCGGTCTCGTTCGCAGAACGATGCTGGCGCTCACCGCGGTCACCACCATCTCCGCGGGCGCCGCGATCGCCCTTGTCGAACTTGCTTCCCTTGTCGAACTTGGCCCCTTTGCCGCTCTTGTCGAATTTTCCTCGGTCGTTGCCTTTGTCTCCCATGTCTGGAATGTCGGGCTCGTCGAGGGTTGCGCCGCGTGCTTCGTGCACCAGTTTGATGGCGGCCAATGCGATCTGGCGTGCGTCTTCACCGGCGAATGCGTTGAACACGTCGTAATAGTCGTCGAGGTCGTCGCTCGCCATGGCCTCGGCGAGCGCCTCGGTGGTGAGTTCGATCTGCTTGGTTCGCAGGTCTGCCACCGTGGGAACCTTGCCAACTGCGATCGAGGTGCCCATGAGGCGTTCGATGTTGCCGATCTGGCGACGCTCTCGTGGCTCGGCCAGTGTGATCGCGACGCCTTCGCGACCAGCGCGCCCGACGCGCCCGATGCGGTGCACATAGCTTTCGGCCGCGGCCGGTACGTCGAAGTTGACCACGTGCGACAGCGTGTCGACGTCGAGACCTCGGGCTGCGACGTCGGTGGCGATGAGCAGTTCGGCGGTGCCGTCACGCAGACGCGCCATCACGCGGTCTCGTTGAGTTTGATCCATCCCGCCGTGCAGTGCCTCGGCCCGGTAACCACGACCGTTCATGGTGACGGTGAGCTCGTCCACCTCGTGTCGGGTGCGGCAGAAGACGATGGTCGAGGTGGGCGACTCGATATCGAGGACACGACCGAGTGCCGACGACTTGTGGGCACGCTGCACGAAGTACACGGTCTGACGTATGAGCACCTTGCCCGATTCGGTCTGCCCTGAGCCGATTTCGATACGCAAGGGATTGCGTTGGTACTTGCGGGCGATGCCGATGATCCGTTTCGGCATCGTGGCCGAGAACAACACCGTCTGACGCGTCTCGGGTGTGGCCTCGAGGATGGCCTCGATGTCCTCGGAGAACCCCATGTCGAGCATTTCGTCTGCTTCGTCCAGGACCACGGTGCTGATCTGGTCGAGGTCGAGCGAGCCGCGCTTGATGTGGTCGTGGGCACGACCAGGTGTGGCGACGATCACATGGACCCCGCGTTCGAGCTCCTTGAACTGACGAAAGATCGGCTGGCCGCCGAACACCGGCAACACTTTGATGCCGAAGCCGCTGCCGTACTTGAACATCGCCTCGCTCACCTGCACCGCGAGTTCGCGCGTGGGCACGAGCACCAAGGCGGTGGGAACTGCGGGAGCGTTCTTGCCGATCGCATCGAGGATGGGCAGTGCGAACGCAGCGGTCTTTCCGGTTCCAGTGGCAGCTTGGCCGAGCAAGTCACGGCCCTGCAAGAGCACGGGGATCGCCTCGCGTTGAATCGGTGTGGGCTCCTCATATCCGAGGCGTTCGAGCGCACCCAGGATCTCTGGGCTCAGACCGAGCGCTGCAAAACCGACCGGCTCTTCGTCGAGAGCGACCGCAGCCACCGCGACATCTTGGTACTCGTCGACATCTTGGTACTCGTCGTCGCTGTCGTCGCTGTCGTCGCTGTCGATCTCGTCGATGTCATCGTCGAGCGGCAAACCCTGCGGTGCGTCGTCGTGCGGAATGCCGTGATCGGTCATCCACCCATTCTCGCCGCAAACGCGGCGAACCGGGCCAGATGGAGTGTGCGAGAACGGGGAGGCGCTCAGCCGGATGCTTGGCAGTCTTCGAGCGCCGCTTGGAACGCGTCGATCGCAGCGAGACCCTCGGCATCGCCGTCGTCGGCGGCAGCTGCGATCTGGTCGAGTTCTTCCTCGTCGAATGTGTCGACGACGGCGAGCATGCACTGCTTCGCCGACTCGCTGACATCGAGCGACTCGATCACTTCGATCGCCAGTTCATCAGCAGGCGGGGCAGAAGCTCCGCAGGCCGCAAGAACACCAGTAGACACGATCACGGCAGCAAGAACAGAACGCACTTTCACAGTGGACAGAGGCTATCGGCGGCCTCGTGCGGTCAGTCGATATCGAATTTGACGCCTTGGGCCAACGGTAGCGACGACGAATAGTTCACGGTGTTCGTGGCACGACGCATGTACCCCTTCCATGCGTCTGAACCGGACTCGCGTCCGCCACCGGTCTCCTTCTCGCCACCGAATGCACCACCGATCTCGGCGCCAGATGGCCCGATGTTGATATTGGCGATGCCGCAATCGCTGCCGGAGCTGGACACGAACTGCTCGGCTTCACGGAGGTCGTTCGTGAAGATCGACGATGCCAGACCCTGCGGTACACCGTTGTGAAGGGCGATCGCCTCATCGAGATCGTCGTAGGCAACCGCGTACAGAATCGGTGCGAACGTCTCGGTGCGGACGATCTCGGTTTGCGTCGGCATCACCACCAGCGCCGGCTCGGCGTAGAACGCCTCTGACGCGTCACCTGCGAGGGCTCGTTGCCCACCGACCAGCACGGTTCCGCCATCACCGGC
>JBBREA010000193.1:0-3880 GCA_038203385.1 Acidimicrobiales bacterium
GTGCCGATGCCAATGGCTCGAGCGTGCGACGGTCCGCTTCTGCCCAGCAATCGTGATCAGCCGTCGTCCGAGTGACCCGGATCCATCACTCACGGCGACAAGCAGCACGGCACGAACACCAGTAGCAGCACCCGCATCACACCTTGCAACGAAAGCGAGTCATCCGTGAACGACACATCAAGCCAGAGTCCTCGTCGACGCCTTGCCGGGATATCCCGACGCCACACACTTGCTGCGCTGTTGGCAGCCGGGTCATTGCTGGCCGTTGCCGCATGCGGCGACGACGAGCCCGACACCGCTGCTACCACGGTTGCTGCTACTTCGCCCACGACCAGCGCCGTGCCTCCTGAGACCACGGCCGCGCCCACAACCACGGAAGCCGTGTCCGAGACCACGGCTGCGCCAGAATCGACAGCGACGGAAACGACCGAGGCATCGTCGGAGGACTCGCCAAACGCGTACTGCGCCGCTGCAGCCGAGATCAACAGCCTCGACGGCGCACCGACGTTGGAACAGTTTCAGGGCTATGCCGCGCTCGCACCCGAGGGCATTGCCGACACCGTCGCCGACGTGTTGGCGGCGTATGAGGGTGTAGACGGCGATCTCGATGCCCTGGGTGGCAACGATGAGTTCCTGGAATGGCTCGATGAGATCGATGTGTTCGAAACCGAGTACTGCGGGCTCGCACCTGAGGGGGAAGCGACAACCTCAAAACCAGACGATCCTTATTGCCAGATTGCACTCGAGTTGTTCAACCAGGACGACTTTCCGACGGAGGAGCAGCTGCAGGCATACTCCCAAGTAGCACCCGCCGACATCGCCGATCCAGTGGCTGTGGTGATCGCTGGGTTCCAAGCGGCCGACGGTAACTTCGCTGAGCTGTTCAGCGACCCGGCGTTCGTTGAGGCAATCGGCGCGATCGAGGCGTTCGAGTTCGAGTACTGCGGAATCGGTGAAGCGCCTGCACCTCCGGTTGAAGTCGACCCGAATGCCATACGCGTCGACGTCGTCGCGACCGACTATGCGTTCGACTTCGAGGTGCCGACCGAGGCCGGTCGCTATTCGTTCGTCCTGAACAACGCTGGCCAAGAACCCCACATCATGATTCTGCTGCAGCTCGAGGAGGGCGCTGACCTCGACGCTGTGATCGCGTCGGAGGGCGAAGAAGGCGTCGTTGTGTCCTTCGAGTCCGACCTGGCCGTACCGGGGAGCGAAGCGATCATCAATGCAGATCTCGTCGCAGGCGACTGGGTGCTGCTGTGCCCCATCCCGAATGCCGAGGACGAACCCCATTTCGCCCTAGGGATGCTCCACGAGTTCACGATCAACTAGAGCAACGGGCAATCAAAACGGGCGAGGCCCGGAACCACGACGTGGTTTCGGGCCTCGCTGGCTTGTTTAGGTGTTGGCGCTATGCGAGGTCGAACCGGTCGAGATTCATGACCTTCGTCCATGCTGCGACGAAGTCGTCGACGATTTCTGTCGGGAGTCGCTGGATCCCCCTACGAACGTCGTCCGCCAACTCGTCGGCAGTGGTATGGCCACGCGACGATAGGGCACGCATGATCGCCAACCGCTGAGCAGTTACCTGCACCCCATGTTGGCGAAGAAGTTGATGAACCTCATCCGACACACCCGTCATCAGAGCACAGGATTTGGACTGTGTCAAGTATTTGATTGAGTCTGATCAAGCGGTGGTGCACTCGACCTCAGGGGAACAACATGGGAAAAATTGGTGCCAAGTACGAACAGCGAGTGCTCCCGCGGATCATCAACATCGCGTGTGGGATGAAGGCGTCGAATCCGTTACGGGAGCGCGTTTGTGCAGGCCTCCACGGCCAGGTCATCGAGATCGGGTTCGGCTCAGGCCTCAATATTCCCTTTTACCCTGCAGCCGTCAACGGCGTGGCCGCCGTCGAACCCTCCGACCTTGGATGGGAGTTGGCGTCCAAGCGTTTGGCAGCGTCCACCGTGGCAATAGAGCGGTCAGGACTCGACGGCCAATCGTTGCCGTTCCCCGACGACACGTTCGACTGCGCATTGTCGACGTGGACGTTGTGCACGATTCCCGACGTTGTCGCAGCGCTGAGCGAGATCCGTCGGGTGCTCAAGCCGGGCGGCAAGTTGCATTTCGTGGAGCACGGACTAGCACCCGACGAAAAGGTCCAACGATGGCAGCACCGTCTGGAACCCATTCAGAAACGGGTAGTGGGTGGCTGTCATCTCACCCGTCGCATCGCCGACATTCTCGACAGTGCTGGATTCATCATCGTTGAAATCGATGTGTTCTACGAGAAGGGTGCGCCGAAATCACTTGGCGCCGATTCGCTCGGCGTCGCTGTTTCGACGTAGCCGAGGTGTAGCCGGCTGATCTGGAGAGCGTGACGCGCCACCAGTACCGAAGGTGATGCAATCAGTGACCACTCGGAGTGGAACTGCCGCCACTCTTGGAAAACGAGGATTCACACGTAAGACATCCGTCGCACACCATCCGTTCAGCGGCCCGTCAACCCGCATCGTTACATTCGCAACCGCATGGATGTCGACTGGGCCGAAAGCCAGGTGCCGAGCGCTGAGTTGCGCGTCGGCGAACGGGTGCCCGGATTCCCCGCGCGGCTGACGCGGGCGCAGGTCGCCCGGATGGAACTGGTCGGTGACAATCTCGATCCCGCCGACACCGTCCACGCCACTTCCGGCCCCCAATCTGACGGCCTCTGTTCGGTCGAGGCGTGCGTTCGGGCCCGCAGTGAGGTGCGCGAACCGAATGTGGTGCGAGTGGATCTCGACGTCGACGCGCTCTCAGCGGCCCTCGCGCATGCACTCGTCACCGCTCTCGATGGGCGCATGTTGTCGGCGCCGGCGATCGCACCGGTGGTGCAGACACAATCCGCGGCTCCGATGCCCAAGCGGTCGTTCTGGGCGGGGGCCTGGCACGCAGACGTCGTGCTGTCGTCGATTGCGATCCTCGTGGTCGTCGTCGTCTTGTTGGCGTGGACCGTCTAGCCGTGGAACGAACGACCACGATTCCGCTGCAGACCGGCGCGCAATCCGAGCAGGTGCCGCGCGACGTGGGGGCTCGACCGAGCACCGGGGACCGCGTGTTCTTCGGCGGCTCGACCCTGAGCGGCGTGATCGTGCTGACGATCATGATCGGGGTCGGGCTGTTCTTGACGATCGAGGCACTGCCGGCCTTCCGTCAGCGCGGTTTCGCGTTCTTCACCACATCCGTGTGGGAGCCGAACATCGGTGAGTTCGGTGTCGCATCCATCCTCGGTTTCACCGCGGTGATCGCGTTTGTAGCGGTGATCATCGCCGTGCCGCTGTCACTGTTGACCGCGCTGTTCATCACCGACGTGGCGCCCAACTGGATGCGCTCGACGTTGGTGGCGCTGGTCGACCTGATGGCGGCTGTACCGAGCGTGGTCTACGGGCTGTGGGGCGCGTATGTACTGCAGAACCATGTGGTCGGTGTATCGCAATGGCTGACCACTTGGTTCGGCTGGATCCCGTTCTTTGCCGTCGACGGCTCAGACACCGGTAACCCGCTCGCCAATGTGACGGTGTACACCACGTCGTCCTTCATCGCCGGAATCGTCGTCGCGATGATGGTGATGCCCATCCAATGCGCCGTCATGCGTGAGGTGTTCTCGCAAGTGCCGGCAGGCGAACGCGAGGGTGCGTACGCGCTGGGCGCGACGCGATGGGGCGTCATTCGTACCGTCTCGTTGCCGTTCGGCAAAGGCGGCATCATCGGTGGAACCATGCTCGGTCTCGGTCGGGCGCTCGGGGAGACGATCGCTGTTGTGCTCATCATTTCGCCGCGCTTCGATTTCACGTTTCATCTGTTGGAGCAAGGCAGCAACTCGGTGTCGTCGCTGAT
>JBBREA010000194.1:0-3843 GCA_038203385.1 Acidimicrobiales bacterium
CCGTACTTCACCGACATCGACACCACCACCGAAAACGACGAAGAGTACGAACGTCTCGTCGACGTGGCAGAGGAGTTTGCGTCGTTGTGTGTCGAGCAGAACGAGAGCATCTACGACTTCGTCGGCACCAACAACAGCGCCCGCGACATCGACTCCATCCGCCAGGCGCTGGGTGAAGACACCCTTTCGTTCTTTGGGTTCAGCTACGGCAGCGAACTCGGTGCGACGTGGGCAACGCTGTTTCCCGACACCGTTCGCGCCGCAGTGCTCGACGGGGCGGCCGACCCTACCGCCGACTCGCTCGAGAGTTCGTTGCAGCAGTTGGCCGGTTTCCAGGCGTCACTGGAATCGTTCCTGGCGGACTGTGACGACAGCGGTTTGTGCGCATTCGCGCCCGACGGTGATGCCACCGCGGCCTACATAGCCTTGATGGAATCGCTCGACGAGACCCCGGTGTCCGGGGCTCCAGGGCGCCCGCAGGTCAACCGTGACGTGGCCACCGGCGCCGTGATCCAAGCCATGTATTCCGACAGCTATTGGCCGGCGCTCGAGCAGTCATTGGCCGACGCGCAAGCCGGTGACGGTGGCGGTTTGCTGGCCTTTTTCGACCAGTACTACGAACGACAAGATGACGGCACGTACGGCAACGAACTGGAAGCGTTCCAAACCATCTCCTGTGCCGACGTCGCGGAGCGGCCCTCTGCGGCTGAGACGGACGCCGAGAATGTCCAGTTCCACGCGGTGGCGCCGCTGCTGGTGCCCGAGGGTGCAGCGGGCGGATACTTCTGCACCTTCTACCCACCGGCGCGCGATCCTCGCGTGGAGATCACCGGTGCTGGCGCAGGGCCGATCGTGGTCATCGGCACCACCGGGGACCCGGCGACACCGCTGGCGTCCACCAGGGTCATGGCCGAGACGCTGGAAGACGGGCGTCTCGTCATCGTGGAAGCGGATCAGCACACTGGGTATGGCGTGAACGATTGTGTGGTCCAACTGGTCGATGTTTACCTGATCGATCTGATCGCGCCGGACACCGACTCGTTCTGCTCGTAAGGGACGCGCCGTCGAGTTCGGTCACGTCGGACGCGAAACGACCGCCTTGACGGCGGTCGTTCGTGGCGGAAGAGGTGGGATTCGAACCCACGGAGAACCGAAGCCCTCAACGGCTTTCGAGGCCGACCCATTCGTCCGCTCTGGCACCCTTCCGAACACGAGGCTAGCGGGGAATCTTTCGCCAAACGACACAGTGGATGCTTCCGGCACTCACGCATTATTAGCACTCTGCGTGGTGGACCTCCGCCTCTCTGTGTGCGACTTTGTACTGCGCTGACCACATCCTGAAAACACGTTGGAGGCGAATGCAAATTCGCGCCCATTCCCTGAGATACCATGGCGAGCGCATCACTGGACCGGCGGGAGCCATAGGGAGGAAGCGTGGGGCACCTTGATCACTTCGGTGACGTTCCGGCTGCCTTCGCCGCGAGCCGACTTCCGGGCATCGTTCACTGTCTGTGGTGGTGCTTGTGAGCGTTGACAGTCTTGGTCTCTCCTATCCGCAGTCGGGTTGGGTCGTGCTCGACGCCATACGCGACCGCGGCCTCACCGGCAGCGTGATGCTGGGTGGCAGCCCGGCCGTGTGCGTGTTCGCCGATCAGGGCGACATCTACTGGGCTGAAGCGGTCGGTGCGCCCTCGATCGGTGCGCGTTTGGTAGACGCCGGAGTCGTCACCGCAGTGCAGTTGGAACGGGGGGCGGTACTTCACCAGGGCGTCGAGCGCTTGGAGCGATTGTTCGAACGAGTGCCGGCGATCGACCGCGACACCGTGTTGGTGGCGGTTCGGGCGTTGGCGGAACAATCGTTGGTCAGCATCGCTGGGCAGATGCTGGCGGGGGTGGTGGTCGAGCCATACATCCATCACTCCTCTGGAATGCATCTCTGGAACGCGCAGCACCCGGTCGCACGGCGCAACGACGTGGGCCGCGCAGCGATGTGGGCGCCGCCTGAAGCTGCGGTCACCGGCCCGCCAGTCGTGGCCACTGTGGCGCCGCCCGTCATGCCGGTTCCGAGCGCGCCAGTACTGCCGGTCGCACCGGCAGCGCCCGCAGTCCCGGAAGTCCCCGCTGCGACGGAGGTCCAAGAACCGCAAGTGCCCGAAGTGCCCGAAGTGTCCGAAGTGTCCGAAGTGCCGAGTTCTGCACCCACGAACGTCGCGGCCGAGTCCGACGACTTCTTGTTGGTGTGGAATGACGAGCCGACCCAGGCGGGCTCTGGTGAGGTCACGGATGAAGCCAGGGCCGAGCCCTACGTCTCGCCGAGCTCGCGTCGTGCGGCAACAACCGAAGCGCCGGCTGGACCACCCCTCGCAACCGAGCCCATCACTGACGAGTTCGAGGTGAAGTGGCCCGCAAGCTCTCTGGAACCCGACAGTTCTGATCCGACAGACCTGTTCGACGCACAGCTGGCGGAGCCTTCGGGCACCAGCTCGCAGGTCCCCGTGGACGACTACACCCCGCCGTGGACGCCAACGGTGGGTGGAGATGTGGTGCACCCCGACCGACGCGACCCGGATCAATCGCTCACCGAGGCGCTCAGCGACCTCATCGTGTTGGTTGATCGTGACTTGGCGGGAGTGCGTAGCGACGTCGACGATTTGGACGACGCCGGGTCGGAACTGCTCAGCTCCAATGAGTTCATCGCCGTGCGTCGAGCGATCGCTTCAGCGGACACCGGTCTGCTCAATGCGCGCCGACGGTTGATCGATCACCGTTTGCGTGATCGGTCGTCCCGCGGATCGAGCAGTGGATCGAGCAGTGGATCAAGCAGCGAGCCCGGCGACTCGCCTGATAGTGGGCCCTGGCGCGGTTCTGTGGACCGCCGGCGTACCACTGCGGGGTCGGGTGACGTCGATCAGTTCGGTGTGGCCGAGGGACGGGATGATCTCGACGATCTAGCGGATGGCACCCCGGCGTTGCGGCGCCTCATGGGGAACCGTCGGCGAGTCTGACCCGTCCCCGACAGCGATCGCCGCTGGCTACTTGCCGCGCTTTGCGGCGAAGAATTCCACGAGGATGTGGCCGCATTCGTTGGCCAGCACTCCGGTCGTTCGTGGCACCCGATGGTTCAGCAGGGCCGAGTCAATGAGGTCGAATCGGCTGCCGGCGGCGCCTGCCTTCGGGTCGGTGGCGCCGTAGACGAGTCGGCCGAGCCGGGCGTTCACCATCGCCCCAGCACACATGGCACACGGCTCGAGCGTGACGTACATAGTGCACTCGTCGAGCCGCCAGTTGCCCACGCTGGCTGCGGCGTCACGCATGGCCAACACTTCGGCGTGGGCAGTGGGGTCGCCCGTGAGTTCGCGCTCGTTGTGGCGGGAGGCGATCATATGCCCGCGGTGGACGACGACGGCTCCCACCGGAACGTCATCGTGCTCCAAGGCTGCGTGTGCCTCGGCGAGCGCACGCCGCATCATCGCATCGTCGTCGAGATCTGCCAGGTGCGGTCGAGTGTCCGCACGGTACGTGCCGATCGGCCCAGCAGTCGTTACGTCTGTCGGCCCATCTGTCGGCCCATCAGTCCGTAGTTGTGACCCCGTGGCATCGTCGGTGGGTGCGGCAGCGTTCAGCGGGTTCGAACCTGGCGAAGCTGCCGGCACCGGCGGGTTGTCCACCAGTGCTTCTTGTACCGATGGATCCGGTATCCACATGGCGGAGGAGGTGGGATTTGAACCCACGGAGGGTTGCCCCTCACACGCTTTCCAAGCGTGCCGATTCGGCCGCTCTCGCACTCCTCCTGGTGCAGGTGAGCTGAGAGCTCGTCTGTCCCGTATGGTGCGCCAGGGTATC
>JBBREA010000195.1:0-3735 GCA_038203385.1 Acidimicrobiales bacterium
AAGAGTCGATGACCACCGGCTCGATGCTGCCGTCGGTCGCCATGTCGATCTCGGCGGTGACAACCCCAGGGAGGTCTGCCAACGCTTCTTCCAATGAGGCCACGCGTTCGTCGCGATTCACCACGGCAAGTTCGCTGTCGATCGTGAGGCGCCGAACGGTCGGGTCGTTGCGGAATTTTGGGTCACTGCTAACCCGCCACAATGCGGTGGTGAGCAGTCGCAAACGCGACGGGCTGAACGACCCCTCGTATTGCTCGGTCACTTCCGTCTTGAACGAACGCGCCCACAGGCCGATGGTGTAGCGATGCGACCAGATCAGACCTGCGGCGAGGGGTCGAGAGAGCGGCCAGAACACCAGGCGGACCATTCGGCGAACGGGGTGCACGCTCATGCGGCAGCCCGCACGTCAGACAGGCGAACAGCAGCAGGCGTGGTCGGCTGGGACGAGCGACGACGCCAGCCTGCGTAGCAACCCACGACGACAACTGCGGCGCCAGCCGCGACCACATACGGGTGTTGGCGGGCGAAACGAATGGCAGTGTGAGCAGCACCGGCGGTCATCGCGGTCGTCGCACTGACTGCTCCTGGTGTTGCGCTGAGCATGCTCTCCACCCCAGAGACCACACCGCTCGCAGCCACCGAAGCAGCGTCGGTGAGGGCCTCGGCTACTGCTTCGGCGACAGGGCGAGCCGCAGCCGCCGCTCGATGCGCCGTGTCGTCGATCATCGACATGTCCATGATGTGTCCTTTCAGCCGGTGCTCTACTACCGGCGAGTTCTCCACGTCGAGACCAGCCTCGACGATCGTCGGACGCTTACCCCGTCAGGTCGTCCGCCAAACATGCGCCTGCCCCTATCCGCCTCGCCTTGGGGCGCCGACGCGTCGCAGACTGCCAGCATGACGAAGCGCCCACACTCCATCGAGTTCGAGTACATCCGGTACGAGCAACCTGCCGAGCGGGTGGCGCGAATCGTGCTGGCCCGCCCCGAGGCGGCCAACGCTCAGAACTATCAGATGCTGTCCGAACTGAACCAGGCGTTCGACCAGGCCGCTCGCGACGATTCGGTGCGCGTGATCATCCTCGCTGCCGACGGCAAACACTTCTCATCTGGTCACGACTTGCGGGCTCCGGCCGACATGACCGATATCGAGCCGGTGGGCAACTGGTGGTGTTTCGACGCACCGGGTGCCGAGGGCTACATGGCCACTGAAGCGGAGATGTACGTGGGGTTGTGTTGGCGTTGGCGCAACCTCGCCAAGCCCACGATCGCCCAGGTGCAAGGCAAAGTGATCGCCGGCGGTCTGATGTTGGTCTGGCCGATGGATCTCGTCGTCTGTTCCGAGGATGCCACGTTCAGCGATCCCGTGGTGGCGTTCGGCGTAAACGGTCACGAATACTTCACACACCCGTACGAAGCGGGTGCCCGGCTCGCAAAGGAGATGTTGTTCACCGGCCGTGCGATCACCGCCGACGAGGCGTTGAGGCACGGCATGGTCAACAAAGTCGTGCCGCGCGACGAACTCGGTTCTGCCGCGCTGGCAATGGCCGAACACATCGCCAAGCGACCGATGCTCGGGCTCACCCTTGCCAAGCAGAGTGTCAACAACACCCTCGATGCCATGGGCATGTACACCGCCATTCAGTCGGCGTTCGGTCTGCATCATGTTGGCCACAGCCACAACCTGCGACTCTTCGAATCCTTGATCGACCCCGAGGGACTTCAAGTCATCCGCTCCGAAGCCTGATCGACGGCCGCCGAATCACTCGCAGTCCAGTCGCCGTATGCCTGTCGGACGAGTCGGAGCGCGTCGAACACCTGACGTTGGCGCTCTGGGGCTAGCGGCATTGCTGCGAACACCGCCTCGTTGAGCGCCTTGGTGCATTGGTCGACAATGGTGGCACCGGCGCTGTTGAGCGATACCAGCACACTTCGACCGTCGTCAGGGTGTGGACGCCGTTCGACCAGTCCTCCCGCCTCCAAACGTTGCACGGCATTGGTGACACTGGCCGCGTGCACCTGCAGGCGTTCTCCGATCTTGCCGATCGGCAGCGTACCCGTGCGACTGAAGCCCAGCAGGCGCAGCACTTCGTATCGTGCAAATGTCAGGCCGTGTGGTTTCAGCACCGCTTCGACCTGCGCGAGGAACACCTGGTGTACCCGCATGATCGACGTGACCAAGGCCATGCCGTCTGCGGCGGCGTGCCACCCGTGAGACACCCAATGATCGAACGCCAAGCCGATCGGATCGGTGTGCAAGGTGGGCGTCGGGGGTCGAGCGGCAGAGTCAATCACAGCGGGACCAGTTTAGTTGGACGTCAAAGTATCTGTGGCATATGGTAGGCACATGAACTCGAACACTTCCACTCGTCGCGAGTTGTGGAACGAGGCGTTCAACGCTTCGCGATTGCGGGACGCCGATTTCGAGACCATGTCCGGCATCCCCGTAGAACCGGTCTACGGGCCCGACGATGGCGAGTTTCCCGGCCAGTACCCCTACACCCGGGGGCCGTACGCGTCCATGTATCGCTCGCGCCTGTGGACCATGCGCATGTTCGCTGGTTTCGGTACTGCGGAAGACACCAACTGGCGGTTCAAGGAGATCATCCGATCGGGGGGCGACGGCCTGTCCACTGCGTTCGACATGCCCACGCTGCTCGGGCTCGATTCCGATGACCCCATGTCGCTCGGCGAAGTCGGTCGCTGTGGAGTGGCCATCGACACCATGGCCGACATGTCTGATCTGTACGCGGGCATCGATCTGGGTGAGATCACCACGTCGATGACCATCAACTCCCCGGCAGCGGTGATCTTCGCGATGTTCGTCGCGCAAGCCGAGCTGGCTGGCACCCCCCGCAGCCAGCTCGGCGGCACGCTTCAGAACGACATCCTGAAGGAGTACCAGGCACAGAAGGAGTTCGTGTTTCCACCACGCGCCTCCATGCGGCTGGTGCGCGACACCATCGAGTTCACCGCCACCGAAATGCCTCGCTGGCACTCCATCTCCATCTCCGGCTACCACATTCGCGAAGCAGGCTCCACTGCTGCCGAAGAGCTGGCCTTCACACTGGCCAACGGGTTCGCCTACGTAGAGCTTGCGCTCGAAGCGGGGCTCGACGTGGACGCGTTCGCCCCCCGTCTGAGCTTCTTCTTCAACGCCCACATCGACTTTTTCGAAGAGATCGCCAAGTACCGGGCGGCGCGACGTATCTGGGCGCGTTGGTTGAAAGAGCGGTACGGCGCCACCGACCCCAAGTCGCTGCAGTTGCGCTTCCACACCCAGACGGCCGGTGTGTCGCTCACAGCCCAGCAGCCCGAAGTCAACATCGTCCGCACCGCCATCGAGGCGCTCGCTGGTGTGCTGGGTGGCACACAGTCCTTGCACACCAACTCCATGGACGAAGCCCTTGCGCTCCCCACCGAGAAATCCGCCCGGATCGCCCTGCGGACACAGCAGGTCATTGCATACGAAACGAACGTCGCTCATGTGGCGGACCCACTCGGTGGGTCGTACTACGTCGAGGCGCTCACCGATGAAATGGAACGTCAGGCCGAGGATCTGTTCGCCTACCTCGACGAACTCGGCGAGGGTTCCATGCTCGAAGGCGCGATTCGTGGCATCGAGGAAAACTGGTTCCAGGGCAAGATCGCCGATTCGGCATACGAGCTGGAACGGCAACTCAACTCCGGTCGCCGAATCACCGTCGGCGTCAACAAGTTCACCGAAGGCAACGAC
>JBBREA010000196.1:0-3680 GCA_038203385.1 Acidimicrobiales bacterium
AGAGTGTCCGTCGTAACCGTGATCGTCAGGCCATTGGCCGAAACGCTCACAGCTGAGATGATGACGCCAGTGGTGCTGGAGAAATCAGCCACGGAAACCGAGCTAGGTGTGATCGCCTCATTTGAAGTGAACACAACCGAGGTTGCGCCGGCTGCCGGAGCAGCTGCGGTCACGACGGCCGGTGTGGTGTCCGCAGAGTTGTTCTGCGTGTCGGTACCGATCTGGTCGATCACGACGTCCTGCGAACCGACGGGATCCGGGTCGAAGGCGTTGCCTGCGACGTCGGCCGTTCCGGCTTGATCAGTGATCGTCGCAGGGAGTTGAATCCCTGCTGCAGAACCAGCAGTGACAACCGTCGGCGCACCAGTAATCGTGATGGTGAGGACGGTATTCGCTGCCCGTGTGACACCGTTGACGACCTCGGGCGCTGCGTTCAACGTGAAGCCGGCGTTCGTGCCGTTGATCACGTCGCCAACAGAACCGTTTCCATCAGTCAGTCGAACGAGATCGCCGATAACCGGCGCTCCGAGGGCCTCGTTGAAGACGACCTTGACCACGTCACCCGTGCCGAGCTCGCTGGCGAGTCCTGCGTTGGTGCTGTTGATCGTGTCGATGGCCAGCGGTGCACTTGCATCCGGACCAGGTGTCGTCGTGACGACGTTGGCCGTTGCCGGGCTCGGGGTGCTCTGGTCGCCGTCGTTGGTGACAATGACCCGGTACTGGTAGGTGCCTGCCGGAACATCGTTGTCGACAAAAATGACCTGAGTACCACCGGTAGCGGCATCATCATCCGTTGCCGGCTCGGTTGCGATGGTGGCAAACGTGCCAACCGTCGCTCCCGTGACCGTTGCCCGCTGGAAGATGACGGTGTCCGCGTCGCCCACGACAGTCGCCGTGACGGTGACATCGTTGCTGTTCGCAACGCTGGTCGTCGGTGCGGCCGGTGTGGCCGGGTTGTTGTCGGCAAGGTTAAACGAGCTCGACGCTGCCGGGTTGGCAGAGAAGTTCGCCGTTACAGAGTCACCAGACGACAGAGCAGCCTCGAACTCATCCAGAGTGGCAGGGACGCCGCCGATCTGGAAAGTGTCGTTGGCGTCGAAGGTGAACGTCAGGTTGTTGGCGTCGAACTGATTCGCAGCCTTGTTCACGCTCTGCACCAGGCCGGCCGCCGCGCCGGTGGTAGCCAGCGGGTTGGTGAACGTGGTCTGGCCACCGATGCCGAACGGCTCAACCGGGACGCCGTTTGCGTCGAGCTCGAGCCGGGGGCTCGTGCCACCCTGAGCGTTCGTCTCGCCAGGGCCACCGTTCAGGTAGACGACGGGTACGACGCACTCGACACCATCGCCGTCGATGGTGAATGTGATCGAACCGTTGACAGGATTGGTAGTCGCCGTAAACGAGTTGTTCTGCGCGTTTGCCACACCCCCGTTGGATGCCGGAGCGCCGTTGACCGTAATGATGTCGGCCGTGGGGCTGCCGGTGGAGGCGAGATTGTTGCCGTCGGCCTCGGCTTCAGCCGGGTTGAAGGCGAAGCTCACCACACCGTTTGCGTCCTCGGTAATGTTGCTACACGCCACGAGGGTTACACGGTATGTCTCAGCGTCATTGAGCCCGGTGACCGTGAACGACCGGTTGTCAGTCGTTGTGGCATCGGACGTACCATCGCCAGGGTTCGCAACACGAGCGGCTGTGACGTCTTCCTGAGGGGTCACCGTAAGCGTCTGATTCGACGCCACGTCACATGTGGCTGCGTCGACAGCACCTGCGATGACGCTGTCGTCGATGACGTCGGTTCCACCGACGGCAACGATCTCAGCGATCGTCGAGCAGTTCTCGACGTGGTACGTCGCGGTTGCCGGCGGGATGGTGGTCTCGGCGACAAGCAGGATGGGCAGCGTGCGCTGTCCACCGAGCGGGCCGGCGACCATCGCGTCAGCGAAGCGGAGACGGTTGGCCAGGATGGTGCCGTCTGCGAAGGAAGCGTCGAGCGTCAGCAGCTCGTTGGCAACTTCGACAGCCGTCGCGTCACGGTTGAGACCTCCAAGGCGCTCAGTGGTGATTCCGTTCGCCAGGAGTTCAGCCGCAACAGTCGGCGGAATGGCGGTTTCGCCACCGACGATGTAGGCGGTGGTGATCTGGTCGTTCGCGTCGAGGTAGGCCGTCACTTCGGGGCGCAGCGTTGCACCGGCGTTGAGGATGATCGGAGCGTCAGCTGCGAGCGCAAGCGGGCCGGAGGCGAGTGCGTCCGGGAAGTCATCGCCGCGCGCGATGATGATCTCGGTGGTGCCGGGAGCTTCCGAATTCGCGATTGCGATTGCCGTGTCGTAGCGGGTGTCGCCGCCGAGGCGGGTGACGGTGCCGTAGGCAGCGAGTTGGGCTTCGACTGCGTCCGAGACGGCCATCGATTCGCCGACGATCTGGATGTTGGCGATCGCGGCGTTGTTCGCCTCGAGCCATGCCACCGTGTCGGCGGGAAGTGAGTCGGTCTCAGTCAGGAGGATGGCCTGATCCAGGAACGCGCCAGCAAGGCCGTCCGGGAAGTCGAGGCCATCGGCCACGGTGATCGTGGTGATGTCTCCGCCGTTCGCGACGAGGTCGTCTGCCACTTCCGCAGCAGTCCCATAACGCAAGTCGCCGGCGAGGCGATCAGATGTCGGCGCTGCTGCGCCGGGTCCGGCGAGTGCCGCCGAACCGGAGATTGCGAGTGCCGAACCGACCATGGCGACTGCTGCTGCAGTTGCCGCGATGCGCTTCGTACCTCGCGAGGTGCGAGTAATCAAGGTGTTCCTCCTGGAGTGAAGTTGATGCCGGGAACCGGAGATCCCGGCCCAACGTGTTCAGATGGCAGGCCAGGTGGCCCACACGCTGCTTTGTAACTCCCGCACCATAACACCTACCCCCTAGGCCCACACAAGCACCTTTGGCAATGATCGGGCCCGGGAATTTGTTGTCCCCGCACGGGTTGTAGGTTGCAGTCCATTGTTTCTGGCCTCATCTGCGCGATGCGCGATGTCAAGGGTGTGTCCGAATCACCCGTCTGAGGTAGCGCCTCGCTTCAGCATTGACCGCTCCACACGCATTCCCCGACCCGGAATGCGCGAGCGCGCCCGCGCCCGACATCGGGGTCGCCGACCTCGACGAGAGGCGGTTCCAGGGCCGCCCCCTCGTTCAGAATCTCGTCGGCCGGCTGTCGCTTGCCGCGATCGAGGACGAGGATTGCGGTCGACGACGGGTCGCTGGCGGACTCCACCCCGGCGAGCGACTCGGCAAGGATCTCGGCGAGTGGCCGGTCCGGCTCGATGCCGAGCCAAGGCGAGATCCGACACTGCGAGTAGTACCCCGCCTGCGGGAGATACGAGGTGATGAGAACACAGTCGTCACCCAGCCGCTCCCCCGCCGCCACACTGCCCTCGCGAAGGGTCCCGAACGAGAACGCCAGCCCGTTGTGATGCTCGCGCACCTCGCCGGCTGACGGAATCAACGCCAAGGCGGCGAGCACGCACAGCGCCGCCGTCACCACCGGCCGCGCACTGACCCTCAACCGAACGGTGAGCTCCTCGATGGCCCACGAGTAGCCGACCCCCGCAGCAACCGCCCAGAAGGGCAGGGACAACACGAGATAGTTCTCCACCACCAGCCCGACCGTGTAGGCCACCCCGACCACCGATACCAATCCTGCG
>JBBREA010000197.1:0-3679 GCA_038203385.1 Acidimicrobiales bacterium
TCAACCGGGAGTTGTGGCGGAGCGTCGAAGCCGGCGACCTGCAACCCGACGACGTGCGCCATCGTCGCTTCGAACGCTTCATCACCGAACTCGATCTCGATGCGGACGCCCATGCCATGGCCGATGCGTTCGTCTGGGGCCTCGGGCAGTTCGGCGAGCTCTATCCGGGCGCCCGCGGGGTGCTCGAATCGCTCGCCGGGCAGGCGACGCTCGCCATGGTCACCAATGGCCTCAGCGAGGTGCAGCGGGCGCGCATCGACCGGCTCGCACTCGGAGAGCTGTTCCACACGGTGATCATCTCTTCAGAAGTCGGGGTGACCAAACCGCGACCACAGATCTTCGATCTCGCGTTCGCTGCGCTCGGCGAGCCCGAACGCTCGACGGCCCTGATGATCGGCGACAGCCTGACGTCCGACATCGCGGGCGGGTTCGCGTACGGCATCGACACCTGTTGGTACAACCCGCACGGCCACGCCCGCGGGGACGGCGTCACCCATGAGATCTCCCACCTCGCGGAACTCGAACCGATCCTCGTCGACGGCCCCGAGGCGTGACCGTTGCATCTGGTGCCTGGCACCAAATGCAACAGGGGCCGTCCGTCAGTCGTGTTGCATCTGGTGCCTGGCACCGGATGCAACGTCAGTCGCGGGTGGTGCGTCCGCTCAGGAAGTCGATCGAGCGGGTGACGGTGGCGGCGACGAACCGCTCGAGCTTGGGGGCGGCCATTAAACGCAATGCCGTTAAGTTAGGTGGTGTTGATGATTGGGGTGGGTGGTCCATTGGGTTGGGGCCAGTCGGCGTGGCGGGCTCGTTTGACGTGCCATTTGGAGTACTTGCGTTTGATGACTCGCGGGCAGGACCGGTGTCGGCGTTTCGGGTTGAGCCGTCGCAGGAGTTGGATGATTGCTCGCCGCCACCGGTGGTCACTGCCCGGAGGGGGGAAAACCGCGCGCTTGTGACAGCGAGCGGCGGATGATGTTGAGTGCGGCGATGAAGCTGACCCGGTCAGGGTCGACGCCGCCGGAGTCGGCGGCTTCGAACATCAGGGTGCGGATCGCGAAGTGACAACAGAGATGACCCCAGATCTCTTGTTCGACGAGCGCCGGCGATTTCGAGCGCAGCACAGCTTTCGAGCCGCGCTGAGACGTCTTGAGTTCACCGAACGTCGATTCGATCTCCCATCGCTGCCGATAGCTGTCCGCGAGTTCGACCGCTGACACCTCGGCTGGGTCGACCAGGGTGGTGAACAATCGGAACGGGCCCATCTCGGAGCCGCGCCCGTCATCGATCGAGTAGTCCACGACGCGGATCACGACGTGCTCGTCGTCGAGGCGCGAGTTGTCCTTGCGCATCTCCGCCAGCCATGACCCGTCCGCAAAGGTTTCGATTCGGCGTGGCTTGACGTTGCTTTTCGCTCGCCAGATCAGATCGGCACCCGTCGCGATCGCCCGTTTCCAAGCCTCGAAACTGGTGAACCCGCGATCCGCGAGCAGCACCATGCCAGGCTCAAGTCGATCCACGAGCAGCTTGGACATCGCGGGTTCCGACGTCGTGTACGCGCCGATCTCCGCGTCGAAGATCGCATGTGTCGCGCACTCGGCAAGCGCCACCATCCGAGCCTGCGGAAACGCCGAGCGCTCGCCCTTCATCACCCCCGGCCGACCGAAGAACGCGTTGTTGGCGTCGCTGTCGGGAACATCGAACGTGGTCCCATCAATGGACACCAACCGGCGACCCGCCAACCATCCACCCGGCGTCGCCGACGTCGCCAACGGGCGCGCGACACGCTCGAACAACGCCCTGACCGGCTCAGCACCAAGCCGGACACGAGCCTGGAAGATCGCCGACCTCGACGGCAACTTCGGCGGCTCGGCGTCGCCCTCGTCGTCGCCCTCGGTCTCGGCCCACGCCAAACCCTCGGTCATCAACGCCATCACCTCGTCATACGAACCATCCGAGTGCAACGCCAACCCGACCGCGAAATACGCCATCGTCCTTGCCGGCAACGACCGATGCCGCTGCTCCGTGCGACCGCACTCGGCAATCACTTCATCAACCAGCTCAGGCGGGAACACCCGCGTCAACAACCCCACCGACACCAGATCCGACAACCGCCGATCCGACACCGGCTTCACCCAACCAGCACGAGCCATCCACCCAAACTACACCCATGTAGTCCTAACTTAACGGCATTGTACCTAAGTCAGTGTTTGGGGGCGTAGTCGGCGAGGTTGAACAGGTTGTAGAGGGCCTGTTGCGGGTCGGTGAGGTCGGTGATGAGGCGGCGTGCTTTGGGCCGTCCGCCGGTGGAGGGGTAGAGCAGCACGGTCTCTTGGATCCCGGCGAGAGTGCCGAGGAGTTCGTTGACACTCATCAAGGTTCCGGTGTGGCGGGCTTGTCGGGTCATGAGTCGGGCGACGGCGAGGGCGAGCACGCAGTAGAAGACGTGGACCCGGATCTTCTGTTCGGTCCAGTGGTGCATGGGTGCAAACGACACGACGTGGGGGTCTTTCATCTGACGGAAGTCGTTCTCGACGACTGATTGGGATCGATACGCGGCAACGACATCGACCACTGGCCAGTCGTCGCGGTCGGTGAACAAGATGCGTTTGCCGAACAGTTCTGTCGCGAGTGCGTTGACAGCTTGTTTGTTGAGGGTCCAGTCGAGTCGAAAGTCTTTGGGGGTGTCGCCGTCGAGGTGCCAGGTGATGACCCGGTTGATCCAGCGGGGCTTGCAGATGGTCGCGATGTCGGCTTCGACTTTGTCGCGTTGTTTGCGGGTGCGGCCCCGGGCCAGACGCTGCGCGAGTTCGCTCAACTTGCGTTCGACTCCGGCGGTGGTTTGCGCGAACCCGCGGAGTTGCTTGGTGTGCAAGGTCGGTGAGTGTGTGACGATCAGGCGGCGGTCCGCTCCGAGCGCGGTGCCGCGGGTGTCGAACGCTGTGACCCCGCGATAGCGGTCTTCGTCGACGGGGCGGTAGCGGCGGGCGCCGACGGCGAGCAGGTCGGGGTGGTCTGATGGGGGCAGCGACCCAACGAAATGCAAAGGACTGTTGTCGATGTGGGCCTGGTTGGTGTTCGAGTCTTGGCCGGCGTCATACACCAATGTGACGTCGTCGGTGTCGGTGGCGAGTGTTCCCCACCGGGCGACGAGTTCGGTGACCATGTCGGCGATCTGGGTGACGTCGGGCCGGTCACCGGCGTAGGCGTGGGAACACAACGGGATGCCACCATCGCGGGTGACGACCAAACCGAGCCCGACCAGGCGCAGGTCGGATCGTTTCTGTTTCGCCCGACCCCGCTGCGCGATCGGGGCCCGATCGTTGGCGGTGTCGATGTAGGTCGCGAAGTTCGTCATATCCAACACCAACGCCGACAGATCCAACCCGAACTCGGCGACCATCGCGACACCGATGCGTCGTTCGATCTCGACCAGCATGTCGGCATCGATGGAGTCCATTGCGGTCCAGAACCGGCGATGATCCAACGCCGCGGCCGGCATGCGCACCCACCGATCCCCAGCAGTCGTCGCCCACCAATCCGCGAATGCGAGTTTCGAGCACGGTGCAACAATCCGGTTCAACGTTGCCAGACAGATGTAGGTGCCGACCGAACCGCCAGCATCAGTGCGGCGTGTTCCGACGACGTCGTCGATGATCCCGGCCACATCGAGACGGGC
>JBBREA010000198.1:0-3573 GCA_038203385.1 Acidimicrobiales bacterium
ACCTGGCCGAGGCAGGTGCGGACGCGATCGAGCTGAATCTCTACGACCTGGTCGTCGACCCGCAACAGACCGCTGACGCGATCGAGCGTCGGTATCTCGAGCTCGTCGAAGAGATCCGCGCCCAGATCTCGGTGCCGCTGGCCGTGAAACTGTGCCCCTGGTTCACGGCACTGGCCAACTTCGCCGCCGGTCTCGAGCGCGCAGGCACCGACGGGTTGGTGCTGTTCAACCGTCTGTATCAACCCGACATCGATCTCGACACGCTCGAAGTGAAACCGCACCTGCAGTTGTCGTCGTCGGCCGAGTCGTTGCTGCCGCTGAGTTGGATCGCGATCCTGCGCGGCACGCTCGCCGACACCACATCGTTGGCAGCGACCACGGGGGTGCACGAGGGCGCCGATGCGCTGAAGTTGTTGCTCGCCGGCGCAGACGTTGCCATGACGACCAGTGCACTGCTGCTTCACGGCCCCGAACGCATCGCAGAAATGCTGACGTGGATCAGGTCGTGGATGGCTGCGCACGATTACCTCAGTGTGCGTCAGCTTCGAGGCAGCGTCAGCCGACACAACGTCGCGAATCCCGACGTGTACCAGCGCGTGAACTACTACCAGACGCTGCACAGCTGGGTGACCACACCGTGACCGCGAAGGCCCACCGGCCGTCGGGCGTGGTCGGCCAATTCTCATCGCACTTGAACGAGTCCGACTCGGTGTTGTGGAGCATCGAACGCGATCCCTTGCTCCGGACGACGATCATGGCCATCTCGTTGCTCGACCGCAGCCCGAACTGGAAGCGGTTGTGCCGCAGAATGGACGAAGCGTGCCGTGAGGTGCCGCGATTGCGACAAAAGGTGGTGTCGACGCCCATGCGCGTCGGGCCACCGCGGTGGCAGGACGACCAACACTTCGATGTCGGCTATCACCTCCGCCGCGTGGTGTGTCCCGCGCCTGGAGACCTACGGACCGTGATGGACATGGCCGGGCTGCTGTCGATGGCCGCGTTCGACAAAGACCGGCCGCTGTGGGAGTTCACGTTGGTCGAGGGTCTGGCAGGCGGACAGGCTGCGTTCATCCAGAAGGTCCACCACGCGTTCACCGACGGAGTGGGTGGGGTCAAGATGGGTGAAGTGTTGCTGGACGAGTCGCGCTCGCCCGGCGAACATCGTCGCGTCGATCCCGGCGAGCGATCGAGACAGATCGGATCGATCGAGGCGATGGTGCAACCACTCGTGGCCAACGCTCGCGCGGTCACCGCTCTGTCGCTGCGCGGCGCACACGCGCTTCCATCGGTCGCCGCGGCAGCCGCGTTGCGGCCAGATCGTGCTGTTGGCACCGGTGTGCGCAGCGCACGATCGATCGTCAAACTGTTGGCGCCTGCCACGACGCCGCTGTCGCCGGTGATGGTGGGACGCGGATTGTCGCGTCACCTCGATACCTTCGACGTGCCGCTGACCGACATGCTCGCGGCCGCGCACGCCGCCGACAGCACGCTGAACGATGCGTTCCTTGCCAGCGTCACCGACGGGTTGCGGCGGTACCACGAGCGTCGTGGTTCACCGGTGACAGCGTTGCGGGTGACCATGCCGATCAACCTGCGTCGGCCCGGCGACACGTTGGGCAACAACCGGTTCGTCCCCGCTCGTCTGACGATTCCCATCGATGCGCTGGATGCCACGCAGCGCATGCAACGGATCGGCGCGCTGTCTCGACGGTGGCGGGCCGAACCGGCCTTGCCGATGAGCAACGTAATTGCGGGCGTCTTGAACCGGCTGCCGATCGCGATGACCACGTCGATCTTCGGTGGCATGTTGAAGGCCATCGACTTCGTGGCGACGAACATACCTGGCCTTCCGAATCGGGTGTACCTGGCTGGAGCCGAGGTCGTTCGTGGGTACGGCTTTGCTCCACCGTCTGGCGCTGCGTTCAGCGTCGCGTTGTTGTCGCACGGCGATCAGTGCTGCATCGGGATCAACATCGACACCACAGCGGTTCCCGATGCAGGCGAGCTGGTCGCGTGTCTACGCGAGGGCTTCGACGACGTGCTGAGCGTGGGGTCGCCGCCCTCGTCGCGTCGCGCCACAGCCGGCAAGCGGGTCACCCGATGAACGCGATGAATACGATGACCGCACTCGATGCGCTGTTCCTCCACGCCGAGGACGGCACGACCCACATGCACATCGGGTCGTGCGCGGTGTTCGCCGGACCGGCGCCGTCCATCGACGAGCTGACCACCCTGATCAGCAGCAGGCTGCACCTGGCGCATCGCTTTCGGCAGAAGGTGTGACTGGTGCCGGGTGGCCTGGGCAGGCCCGTGTGGGTGGACGACCCCGGCTTCGACGTCTGCTACCACGTGCGTCACTCGGCGGTGCCGCCCCCTGGCAACGAGCAGGACCTCGACAACTTGATGGGTCGACTGATGTCGCAAGAACTCGACCGCGACCGGCCGTTGTGGGAGATGTGGGTGATCGAAGGGCTGCCCAGCGGGCAATGGGCGCTGATCTCAAAGGTGCACCACTGCATGGTCGACGGCGTGTCGGGCACCGACCTGGTGACGGTGCTGATGGACTCGACGCCCGATGTCCGGATCGCTCCGCTGCCGGCGTGGACGCCCGATCCCGAGCCCAGCGATGTTCGGTTGATGTTCGATGCCGTCGCCGGTCTGGTGCTGGCCCCCGGGCACCAGTTGGCAGCGGTCATTCGCAGTGCCGGTTCGCCCGGCGACACATGGCGACGGCTGAGCGAGACGGTCGCCGGGGTGCGTTCGTTCGGACGACGGATGAGAATGCCGTCCGTACCGCTGTCCATCGAGGGCTCCATCGGGACTCATCGTCGGTGGGCGGTCGCGCGTTGCACGCTGGCCGATACGAAGGCGATTCGCGAGGTGTTCGGGGGATCGGTCAACGACGTCATCCTGACGGCCATCACCGCCGCGTTCCGCGACCTGCTCCTGCGGCGCGGCGACGTGGTCGACGATGCAACCGTCTCGTCGTTGGTGCCGGTGTCGACTCGGTCGGGCGACGATCACACGTACAACAACCAAGTGTCGATGATGACCGCCGAGCTGCCGTGGGCGTCGCTGACCCGCTGGATCGGTTGAGCGCGGTCGGTTGCCGAACAACCCGAAACCGAACCCAGGAAACGCAACCCCAAGAAGCGAAACAAGATGAAAGAAGCGTCATGAAAGAGCTCGTGTATCACCGTCAGTTCTTCCCCATGTTGGAGCGGTGGCCCGACAAGGTCGGCTTCCACGACGGCACTTACCACGGCACCTTCGCCCAGCACGGCGAGCGCGTGTTGCGTCTGGCCGACGCGATGCGCACCGAACTCGGTCTGCGACCCGGCGATCGCTTCGCGGTGATGGCGTGCAACGGCCACGAGTATCTCGAGTTGTATCACGCGGCATTTCTGGGTGCCGCGATCATCAACCCGCTGAACCTCCGCTTGGCGGGTACCGAGCTCCTGCACATCCTGGCCGACTCGGGTGCGACCGTTGCCTTCGTCGACGCAGTTTTCGCCGACCACTTCCTGCGCAACATCGCCGAGGCGCGCGCCGACCTGCCCCTGCGACATAGTG
>JBBREA010000199.1:0-3560 GCA_038203385.1 Acidimicrobiales bacterium
GCGGACATCTGGGCCAGCACGACGGCATCTTGGATCAGATGTGACGGGACCAACTCAGAGATCAGCGAGATGCGCGCTGGAAGGTAGAAGGCGAACGCAGCGGCCTGAACTGCACTTGTAACGAGCAGCATCCAGTACTGAATGTCGTCGGTGATCACGGCGATGCCGATCGCAAATGACGAGATGGTGATGGCCAACACGGCGCCAACCAACATCAGGCGTTTGGGATATCGGTCGGCCGCCACACCACCGAAGGGTGTTGCGATGAGCATCGCCGCACCGAACGCCAGCATCACACCGCCCAGCCCGGCGTTGCTCCCCGTGAGCTCACGAGCCAGCCAGCCGCGAGCGACTGCCTGCCCCATCACACCGAAAATGATGAACGTGGCGCTGAAGAACAGCAGGCGGTACGACCGGATTGCCATGGTCTCGCGTGCTGCGGCGGAACCAGCCATGTATCAGCCCACCGAGCCCGAACAAACGGTTGGTTCACAAGATCGCTCACAACTCACTGTCACCATCATGGCCGGAGGCGACCCGAGGTGCCGCTTCCTACGGCGACAACTCCGGGTGGATTGGACGAGCGGGGGGCCTTGCGCCTGCCGGGTCAGCCTGGTCGCGAGATCGTGACGCGCGGGCAGTGCTTCAGGATGTCTGCCATCGATTCCGACACCGACTGCAAGTCGACGCCGGCCATGAAGCTGTTGATCGTGAGGTGCGCCAGGACCCAACTCGGATCAGACGCCCACGGCGGTAGGAACCGGGCCGGTTGTACGAGGCCGATGCTGCGGAGCTCGGCGAGCGCCGGCACCGCGAGGATGTCGAGCTTGCCGGCGAACAGCAGCGCCAGAGTGTCAGCTCGACCGGCCATGAATGCCGCACGGACGAACGTGGCAACTGACAGGAAGCCCGAGATGTACGTGCAGTCCTTGGTGAACGGGGAACCGCCGGTGATGGGAGACCCACGAAAGATCCGCCGCGTCGACTCGAATGCTTGCTCCGGGTTGGGCGTGCGGTCGAGGAACCAGCGATAGAGCTCGATGAAGTCCGCGCCGTCGATCACGAGCTGTGTTGCCACAGTGCGGTCGGCGAGTCGCCGTAGGCGATCCAGGCCGAGCGTGCCCGATACGTACTCGGCATAGACGGCCAGCCCTTCCTGGGTGCGGGTGGTGCCGGGGTGGCCGATGGCGAGGATCGGGATGTCGAGCTGGGCCTGCCCGTTGAGGCCGGTTGCGACGTGGATGAACGCCTCGTGGTTCAGGAGTTGGGCGGTGTCTGTCGTGGTGAAGTTCGCGCTGCGCCGGATCTTGATTCGGCTCGTGGATGCCACTGCGTTGGCGGACAGTTCATCGACGAGGAGCACCTCGGGTGCCGCGTCGCCGAAGTGCTCGACGACGGCCGCACGAACGACGTCGGCAACGTCGGCACCGGTGCGGGAGTGAATGACCGGTGGGACCAGCGCGAAGGTGTGCAGTTCAGCGAGCGAGTTGTGTATCCGCTCGGCGAGTTCCAGCGGCGTGGCTGGATCGAAGCGCAGCGGCTGCTTTGGCACGCCATAGAGGCTGCGGCTGTGGGCGTGAAACGCCGACGTGCCGACCGCCGAGAGCATGAAGGCGGTCGATTCGATGGCCGAGGCCTGACGGTCCAGCCAGTCGTCGATGACGTGCCCGGGTCGCAAGAGACGTCGCGCTGCCGCAACACCCTCGAGTGCCGTTGTGGGGTCGAGGGGTTGATACGTCGGCTGCGGAAGCTGTTGCGCTCCTCCGTTGAGGAACTGTTCTCGGATTTCGCCCGGCCAGGCGAGCGCTGCGAGCACACGCATCGGTTTGGCGACGTCGTGCAGTATGCGAGCAGCGGTGCGGTATCGATCGGCGGCGGTGTCGTCGTTGCGATCGTCGGGCATTGGCGCATTCTTCCATTCGCTGCGCCACGGGTTCGCCGTGTGCCTCGCGGCGACGCCAATAGATTCGGGGGGAATCAGCGGAATCAAAAGGAGCGAAGCGACCTATCCACTGATCCCCTTAGTGGACGACGGCGAGGGTGACCGTGACGACCGAGCCAGCGGTGATTCCCTCGGCCTTGCGCACCGTCTTCTTCACGGGTAGCAGGTACGTTGCCCGCTTGTTGTCAGGAAACAGAGAGGTCGCCCACTGCGTGTCGCCGATCATCACCTCGACCCGCACCGATCCGAACCCGCCGGCGCGTTGCCCGAACTCCGCCTCGATGTCGTCCGCATGAGCCTCCGGAAGGCTGATGAAGAACCAGGATGCCGGCCCGTCGTGTTCCCACACTTCCGCTGCAAACGAGATCCGACGAACGGCCACGACCCGAAGCTACCGACTGCCGTTCGGGCCAGCGCACCCACCGTTCAGGATCCCGGGCCGCCGCGTGCAGACCGATGGCTAGGAGTGGGGCGAGATGGCCAAGGAGATAGACGACGAACTCAGCTTGGGTTGCGACCGGCGGCTCGTTTCGCACCGGTGCAGGTACCAAGGAAGCCGGACCGCACAGTCAGCTTCGACTGCGAGCTATCCCTTTTTGCCCTGCCTATGCGGCGAGGAGTTGTGCGATTCGATCTGTGACGGCGTCGCGGTGCTGTGTGACGTCGCCCAGACTGATGCTGAGGAAGCGTCCGATGGTGTGGGCGTCGAGCAGTCCGTCGGGTTTGCGTACATCAGGCGGGTCCTGGGCGGGGTCAGGGAAGGTTGGTGGTCGGGCGCCGATGGGTAGGACGATGGTGCCGTCGTCTCTGATGGTGTAGTGGTATCCGTTGGTGGCTTGTTGGCTTCGCCATCGGTTTCGGGATTTGAACCGGTTATGGGTCGAACATCTCGGTCTCGCGTTTGCTTGGTCGGTTCTGCCGCCGTTGGCCCATTCGATGTTGTGGTCCACGTCACAGAACTGGGCTGGTAGGTCGCATCCTGGGTGATCACAATGTTTGACCAACACCATGGCTGCTTCGCGTGCGTGCCCGGTGAACAAACGGCTCTCGCGTCCCATGTCGGTGACGACACTGTTCGCATCGATCACCACCCTTTGCACGTACCCGTCGAGGAGGGCTCGCAGGGCGTCGTGTGGGTGGATGGGTGTGCCGTCACTCATCTCGCACTTGCGGTTCAACAACCCGGTCGGGTCAGCGACCAGTTCACCGATCGCGTCACGGATCATCCCCGCCGGTGCCAGGCCGGCGTCGGCAAGGATGTGGCGGAAGGTGGTTTCGTCGATGATCACACGAACCACCACTTTGGCGATCGATTGTTTCCCAGCTGTGCTGTCGGTTGCGATCGCGTTGCCGCCGGCACGGAAGAGCCGCAGGAACGCATCATGACGTCGTTGCCCAGCGGTGCGAGGCAACGGATGACCAGCGGCGGCGTCACCGAACTCAGCCGCGCGGGCAGCGACATCGGCGTCGAACTCTTGCTGTACCACCATGTCGAAGATGGCGACGATCTCGGCGGCGGTGACCGGATCCCCACCGATCACGGCGACGTCGAGTTCGGCTCCGTTGACGAGGACGTGGGCGTCGCGATGTTCGATTGCGGTGTCACGGTCGAGGTGGG
>JBBREA010000200.1:0-3559 GCA_038203385.1 Acidimicrobiales bacterium
CTATGCCGTAGGCGGGTTCGTAGCCGATGATCGCGCGTGCCGCGTCGGAAACGTAGACCCGGTCAATGGATGACGGGACCTCCCATGACCGCTTCTGGAACTCGTCGCGCAGCGACGGCACGCGCCGGTCGATGACCAGCGGCCACGGGCAGCCCCGATGGTGTGGCGATCAGGTGCAGTCGAAGTCCCCAGAACCATCGTGAGTGCGATGCGCAGTAGCCGTAGCTGGCGTAGCTGGCCAGGTCGGACCGTTTCACCGTCTCACGACTCTGCCGCATTCGACCGGGGTCGAATCAACCAGCCACAGATCATCGTGCCAACTCGGACAGTCGCGGGCGAGGGTGGTGATGATGTGTTGCGTCGTGGCCGCGGCGTTGCGAAGTCACTTGTTGTAGGCAGGGCGCTGTGGCAGGTACGGAAACAAGCCACGCAGGTGGGTGTTGGCGTGGCGCCACCCTCGTGAACCAAGTGGTGGATTATCGCGCGGAGCGCGCGAATCCCTTGGAACTATTCAGCTGGGAGTAGCCCGACGCTGATCGAGATGGCGATGACCATCATCGAGATGGCGGTGAACTTTGCCCGCCTCGGCATGCCGAGTCCAGCGGCGAGCCAGCCGGCACCTCACCACACGCCGCGAGCGATCCAGGATCCAGCGATGCGTTCGTTGGCGACGAGGGTCAGCTCGATCTCGACGTCGCCGGGGCTCGTGATCTCGTCCCGGGACGTTCGTCCCTGGCGACCATCGCTCGTATCCATTAGTCTCATACTATGCGACTTGAGATTACGCATCGAGCCGACCTCGCGGTACGGGCGCTGGTGGTCTTGCACCGCTCGCCGACACGGATGAAGAGCGCCGACCTCGCGGCAGCGCTGGGGACGACTGCGGGTTTCGTTCCCCAGGTCATGGGCCCGCTGGTGCGCGAGGGTTGGGTGCACTCGGCACCAGGGCCGACAGGCGGCTACGAGCCGTTGGTCGAAGTCGACACCTTGAACGTTCTTGCTGTGGTCGAAGCGGTGGACGGCCCGACCGACTCCGGGCGCTGTGTGGTCGCCGATCGTCCCTGTGAGGCCGTGACGCCGTGCGCGCTGCACGTTGCGTGGGGGCTGGCGCGTCGGGAGCTGGTGTCGTCCCTGTCCGCCATGTCGGTTGGAGCATTGGCGGTGACGGCGTGACTGAATTGTCGATGGCGTCGACGTCCGAGCGGGCCGTGGAAACGGAGCGCTCGCTGTGGCGAGCAGTTGCGGTGCCGACCGAGCACGGCGGGTGGGGCTTGACGCTCGAGCCGGTGCTGCTCGGCCTGGTCATCGCGTTCTCCTGGTCAGGTCTCGCGATCGGGCTCGCAGCCTTTGTGGCGTTTCTCGTACGGACTCCGTTGAAGCTCACTGTCGTGGATCGTCGACGGCATCGATCACTCCCGCGCACCCGGCTCGCCACCCGCATCGCGGCAATCGAATTGTGCCTGCTTGCACTGCTCGCGGCGTCTGCCTTGCGGGCGGCCGGAGCGGCGTGGTTGGTGCCGGTGCTGATCGCCGTACCGCTCGTCGCGGTGGAACTCTGGTTCGACATTCGCAGTCGCAGCCGTCGGCTGGTGCCCGAGTTGGCAGGGGCGATCGGAATGACCGCTGTCGCGGCATCGGTCACGGTGGCGGGTGGTGCGAGTTGGCGATTGGCCGTCGCCGTGTGGATGGTCCTCGCCGCACGCGCCGTTGCGTCGATTCCGTACGTGCGGACACAGATCGTGCGCACGCGTCGCGGTTCGAGTCCGCTCGGGACGACCGACCTGTTCCAACTGGCCGGCGCGGCGCTCGGATTTGCTGCCCTCGCTGTCGACACCCAGGTGTTCGCTGGTGCGATCGCCGTGGCCGTCGTGGCAGCAGCGCAATCGATTGCGATACGGCGCGAACACATCCCGCCGGTGAAGGTGATCGGACTGCGCCAGATGGCCGCCGGCCTGGCCATTGTCGCCGCCACGGCAGTCGGCGTTCTCGCCTGACGCATCGCCCGATCCGACCCACCTGAGAAAGAGACACCACCATGACCATGCTCACCACACAATCCACACTCGCCGACATCGTGACCGCACGTCCCTCGCTGGCCCGCGTCCTCGAAGCCCGGGGCCTCGACTATTGCTGCGGTGGCGGCGCCACGCTCCAGGACGCGTGTGCCGCCCAGGATCTCGACGCGGACGCGGTACTCACCGACCTGACCGCTGATGCTGCCGACGAGGCGGTGCCCGAGTGGGCGACGATGAGTGTCGCCGAGTTGATCGACCACCTCGAAGGCACCCACCACCAGTACCTGTGGGACGAACTCCCACGCCTGTCAGCACTGGCCGACAAGGTGCAATCAGTCCACGGGGAGCGACACCCGGAACTGGCCGAGATCGCGAGTTGCTACGCGATGCTCCGTGCCGACTTGGAACCGCACCTCACCAAAGAAGAGCGCATGCTGTTCCCGATGGTTCGCGCGCTCGCAGCCGCGGATGCGGCGCCGGCATTTCACTGCGGATCGCTCCAGAACCCGATCTCGGTGATGCTTGCCGAGCACGACACCGTCGGCGAACTCCTGGCGCAACTCCGTGAACTCACCAGCGGCTATCAAACGCCCGATGACGGCTGCGCATCGTACGCGGCGCTGTTCAGCGGTCTGGCCGAGTTGGAGGCCGACACCCACCTGCACGTGCACAAGGAGAACAACGTGTTGTTCCCGGCCGTCGTCGCACTCGAACAGCAACTGGCGTCGTGATCGTCCACCCGTTGACCGCCACCGACCTCGCCAACCGAGGCGAACTGACCACTCGGGCCGACGTGGAACTCCTCGTTCGCTCGTTCTACCGGTATGCGGCGATGGACGAACTCCTCGGCCCGATCTTCAGCGCCGCCCACGTGAACTGGGACGCACACGTTGCGACCCTGACCGATTTCTGGGCGTGGCAGCTGCTCGGCGAACGGGGCTACACCGGCCATCCGTTGCGCGCCCACGAACCCGTCCACGCCCGCACACCGTTCGCCGACGCCCACTACGAACGGTGGCTCGACCTCTTCGTCAGCACCGTCGACGAACACTTCATCGGGGACAACGCGAAAGTGGCCAAGCACCGCGCCACGAAGATGGCCACCGCACTGCGCAAGCTCTTGAACGGCGAGTACGGCGCAGCGAGCGAACCAGTCGAACCGACGTTCGCGACCTCTCCCGGCAATCGGGTCTACGGTGCCGTGCATGGCTGACGATCAGAAGTTCCCGTCACTCAGCCGAGCCGGGCTCGATCGCCGCGGCACGACCTGGGGGCTTCTCGGCGTCGCCGTGCTCCTTGCGCTGACCTTCGTCGGGAGCGACAGACTGGTGTGGTTCGACGCGGCGCTGGTCGGCTACCTGTTCGGAATGATCTTCATGATCTTCGGTGTGATCTACCGCTACACGGTGTGGATCAAACGCCCCCCGACGGCGATGCTGAACCGACGGGGGTGGGACGCGTTCAAGCAACGAAAAGCCAAGAACGCTGTTGCGTTGCCATCGCTCGTTGCCACCAATCTTCTCGCTCAGGGGTTCATTCGCCGC
>JBBREA010000201.1:0-3556 GCA_038203385.1 Acidimicrobiales bacterium
TGAAACCGGCGTCGTTGAGAACCGTCGGCATGACGCGCATGCTGTCGAACAACAGCGCGTCAGCCATCTCGGCGCCCAACAGCAGCTTCGGACCGAAGGTCGGCACAGTCAACAACGTCGGCCGGCCGAGTGCCCGGCCCAAGGCCTTGGTGTAGTCGGCGTTGGTCACCGGGGTCGGTGCGGTGAGGTTGACGGGGCCGCTCACGTCGGCGTCGAGCAGGAAGACCATGGCAGCGACGATGTCGTCGATGTGAATCCACGAGGTGTACTGCTGACCGCTGCCGAACTTCCCACCGACGAACAGCTTGAACAACGGCAGGGTCTTGGCCAGCGCTCCGCCGTTTGGTGACTGCACGATGCCGGTCCGCAAGAACGTGGTGCGGATTCCAGCATCAACGGCGGACTGTGCAGCCGCTTCCCACTTCACGCACAAGTTTGCGAGGAAGTCGTCGGCCGGCGGGCTCGCCTCGGTCAGCACGGTTGCGCCTTGGTCGCCGTAGTAGCCAATGGCCGAACCCGACAAGAACACCTTGGGCGGTGTGGTCAGCCCCGCGAGGGCCGACGCCAGCAACGAGGTGCCCCCGGTCCGGCTCTCCACCAAGACCTCCTTGTACGCATCGTTCCATCGTTTGTCGCCGATGCCGGCACCGGCGAGGTGGATGACTGCGTCGATGCCCTCGAGCGACTCGTTGTCGAGTTCACCAGCCGCCGGGTCCCAGCGGATCTCGTCGGCGCCCGCCTTCGGCTCGCGGCGCACCAGGCGAATGATGCGGTGGCCGGCGGCCTCGAGCGCGGGCTGGAGGGCAGAACCGATCAATCCACTTGATCCGGTGATCGCGACGTCCATGTTGGCTTCTCCGTGTGGTGGCACGACGCACGATGCGTTGCCTCGAAGGCTAGGTCGTCAGCTGGTGGTCACGTGACACCGGGCCCGCTCAATGTGGGCGATCCCGATTACCCTCGCACCCATGAGTACACGCTTGCTGCTCGGGCTTTCGCTTGCCACGGGAATCCTGATCCTCGTGGCGTTCGCCGCGCAGGTCATTCTGTGGCAGTGAGCACGCGCTCGCTCATGCCCGAGTCGACGTACTACGCGCGGGTCACGCAATCAAACGGCTGGTGACATCAAACGCACGCTGGGGCGCACCAGCTAGGCTCGTCGTGCTCGCTCGCTTCCGGAGGTGGTTCCCCTGACCAGCCAACATTTCGACGTCGTTGTCATCGGAGGCGGCCCTGGCGGGTATGCCTCGGCGCTCTATGGTGCTTCGGCCGGACTCAACATCGCTCTGGTCGAAATGAACAAGATGGGTGGGACGTGCCTGAACGTCGGCTGTATCCCAGCGAAGGAACTTCTCGAGACGGCCACGGTCCAGCGCACCGTGAACCACGCTGCTGAATTCGGCGTGTTGGTGAAAGCCAAGGGTCTCGACTGGGACACCACCATGGCCCGAAAGCAGTCCATCGTCGACAAGTTGGTGGGTGGTGTCACCGGTCTGCTCAAGAACCGCAAGGTCACCTTGTTCGACGGCAAGGGAACGCTCGGTGCCGATCACTCGACGGTCACCATCAGCGGCGGCGCATCGGGCGACATCCAGATCTCCGGGTCGGCGGTCATCCTCGCCTCTGGTTCGGTGCCCCGAACCATTCCCGGATTCCCCATCGATGAACGTCGCATCGTCACCTCCGACGAAATGCTTTCGATCAAGCAACTCCCCGAGCGGGCCGTCGTGATCGGCGGTGGCGCCATTGGCTGTGAGTTCGCGTCGATGATGGCCGACCTCGGTTCCAAGGTGACCATCATCGAAGCCGCGCCAAAGATCCTCGTGAATTGCGACGAAGACATCATTCGTGTCGTCGAGCGCAACTTCGCCAAGCGGGGCATCGACATCTTCAGCGGTGTCGGTGTCACTGGTCAGACCACCACCGATGACGGCGTCACCGTGTCTTTTGGCGATGGGCAAACCATCGAGGCCGACACCGTCGTCGTGTCGATCGGTCGCCGTCCGCTCTCGGATTCGTTGGGTCTCGACGTCACCCAGGTCGGCGTCGACGAGCGTGGTTTCATCATCGCCGATCCGTACTGCCGCACAACCGTCGACGGGGTCTGGGCCGTTGGTGACGTCATCAACACGGCGCAGCTCGCTCACGTCGGTTTCATGGAAGGCATCGTCGCCATCACCGACATCCTGGGCGAAGAAGCAATGCCCATCGACTATGCCAAGCTTCCATGGTGTATCTACTGCCAGCCTGAGGTGGCGTTCGCCGGTTTGTCGGAAACGCAGGCTCGCGAGGCCGGCTACGACGTCGTTGTCTCCAAGCACCGCTACGCCGGCAATGGGCGAGCCATGATCGTTGGCGAGACCGATGGCTTGGTGAAGATCATCGCCGAGAAACAGGCCGACGGCACCGGCGGCAAGCTGCTTGGAGTACACATGGTTGGACCATGGGTCACCGAACAACTCGGGCAGGGCTACATGGCGGTCAACTGGGAGGCAACGGTCGATGAAGTCGCCCAGTTCATCCAACCTCATCCAACCATGAGCGAACTCTACGGTGAGTCTGTCCTTGCTCTCACCGGTCGATCCCTTCACGGCTGACCGAAACCCCGACGTACCCACCCGCACGCATCTACACCAACAACAGGAGCCAACCCGACGTGGCTGATATCGAAATGCCCCAGCTGGGCGAGACCGTGACCGAAGGAACCATCACCCGCTGGTTCAAGCAAGTCGGCGAGACCATCGCCATCGACGAGGTGCTGTTCGAGGTCTCGACCGACAAGGTCGACACCGAGGTGCCATCGCCGATTGCCGGAACCATCACCGAGATTCGAGTGCCCGAGGGCGACACGGTCGATGTCGGAACTGTCCTTGCCATCGTTGGCGACGGCGCTGCCGCCCCTGCTCCCGCTCCGGTGGCCGAGGCTCCTGCACCGGCAGCCGAGGCTCCTGCACCGGCAGCCGAGGCTCCTGCACCGGCAGCTGAGGCTCCTGCGCCCGCTCCCGCTCCTGCTCCTGCTCCTGCTCCTGCACCGGCACCGGCAGCTGAGGCACCGGCACCCGCTCCGGCGGCCGAGGCGCCAGCCTCGGCTGCTGATGACGCGACGCGCAAGGTGCTGTCGCCGGTGGTGCGCCATCTGATCAACGAGTACAACCTCGACGTCGCACAGATCACCGGCACTGGTTTGGGAGGTCGAATCAGTCGCGATGACGTGCAACGCTTCATCGAAGCCACCAAGCCAACGTCAGCCGCTCCTGCTCCGGCAGCCGCTCCCGCTCCGGCCCCGGCCCCCGCTCCTGCTCCGGCTCCCGCTCCCGCCCCGGCTCCCGCTCCCGCTCCGGCTCCGGCTCCCGCTCCCGCTGCTGCGCCAGTTGCCCCGCTCGTGCAGGCCTCGGCCCGCGACACCGTGGTGCCGCTCACCAACATTCGCCTTCGTACCGGCGAGCACATGGTGATGTCGAAGGCGGTCGCTCCGCACACGCTGACCGCCATCGAAGTGGACTACGAGAATGTCGATCAGGTACGCAATGCTTCCGGCAAGGCATTCAAGGAGCAG
>JBBREA010000202.1:0-3547 GCA_038203385.1 Acidimicrobiales bacterium
GCCGCGAGCGAGCATGGCGACCGGCCAACGGATCGCTCGACGCTGTTCGCCTGGGGTTCCATTGCCCTCGCTGCCGTTGCACTCGCCGTCGTCGTGGTGGTTGCCGTCACCGACGAGGGCTCTGCCGCAGACGGCACCGTCAGCAACGGCGAGACATCCGCCAACACTGACACGGCGAACCCCGTCGATCTTGACGACGGCGCGGTTGGCGACCCAGCTGCGGTTGGCGCAGCAGTGCTCTCCGACGCAGCGTTGGCGATGAGCGCGGTCACCAGCGTCGAGTTCGCACTGGATCGCTCCGGTGCACCCGTGTACATCGATCAGTTCGAGTCGATCGCGCTCACTGCGCTGGTTGGCCAGTTCACGGTGCCCGGTGAGGCAGCAGCGGTGATCGATGTGCTGATCGACGCCAACCTCAACACCCGCATCGGGGCAGTCGCCTTGGGCGACGAAGTGTGGATCTCCAACCCGGTCACCGGCCAGTTCGAGACCTTGCCGGCTGGATACGACATCGACCCGTCGAAGTTCTTCGATCCCACCGGAGGTTGGCAGCCGCTGCTCGAAAATCTGAACGACGTCGAACTGGTCGGAATCGAGAACGACGGTGGTGGCGACCGCTATCACCTTCGTGGCGTCGCCCCGGCAGCGGAAGTCACCAACATCACCGTCGGGCTCGTGAGGAATCAAGAAGTACCGGTCGACCTCTGGGTGCATCCGTCGTCGTCGCTGGTCACTCGCGCCGAGTTCACCACCACCATCGATGGTGGTGAGTCGAACTGGCGGCTCGACCTGCGCAAATACGGCGAAACGTTCGTGATCGAACGTCCCGACGGGATCGAGGCAGCCACATGACAACTGCGCCCATGGGCGAAACAGACATGCGGCCGATCCGGTCGCCCAAGACGATTCTGGCGGTCGTCGGCTTCAGCGTGTTCGTCGCCGCCGACGATCTCACGGTCGTGTCGACGATGCTCCGTCCGATCATCGGCGATCTCGGGCTGCGCCTGCCCGACGGTCTCGACGACGCCGCCTGGGTCGTCAACGCCTACCTGATCGCGTTCGTGGCGGTCATGCCACTGGCTGGCCGGCTGAGCGACGTCATCGGGCGCCGTCTCACATTCATCGGCGCATACCTCATCTTCCTGCTCGGCTCGATCGTGATTCCGCTTTCGACGTCGTTCGATGAACCGTTCGGCTGGTTCCTGTTCGGGCGCGTCCTCACCGCTATCGGAGGTGGGGCGATGGTGCCTGTGGCGTTGGCCGTGGTGGGCGACGTCTACCCCGTGCGCGATCGTGCACGGGCACTGGGCACGTTGGGAGCGATCGAGACGATGGGTTGGGTGTGGGGGCCGCTGTACGGCGCCATGCTCGTTCGGTTCCTCTCCTGGCAGTGGCAGTTCTGGCTGAACATTCCGCTCGCCGCGATCGGACTTGTTGCCTCCTGGTGGGCACTCGAAGGACACGACCGGCCGGCCGAACGACGATCGATCGACTGGCTCGGCGCATTGCTGCTGACCACCACACTGGTGTCTCTCAACATTGCGCTCCTCGGTTCCGCTGAGATCCAGAGTGTCAGCGGGCTTCAGGACCTCACCGGAGGCGGCACCGACACGCGGTGGTTGTACGCCGTGGCTGTCGCGGGTCTGTTCGCCTTCATCTGGCACGAACGCAGCGCGGCCGATCCCTTGTTGAGCCCTGGCTTGTTCCGGAGCCGAAACCTCCAGGTAGCGCTGGCCGTGAACTTCATCGTCGGCGCCGGGCTCGTGATCACCATGGTCGACGTGCCCTTGTTCGTGAACGCCATCGAGGTGGACCTCAAACGTTCTGCGGTGGTGGCTGGATGGATCATGTCATCGCTCACTGCTGCAATGGCGCTCGCTTCGTACATCGGTGGGCGAATCACCGAGCGCACCTGGTATCGACCCCCACTGCTCGTCGGGTTGGTGCTGTCAACTGGGGCATTTGCGTGGATGGGTACCACGTGGAACGCCGGCACGTCGTATTTGGTGTTCGCCATTCAGCTCGCCATGCTGGGCGCGGGGTTCGGCCTCACGATCGCACCCACCACCAGCGCGGTCGTCAACGATGCCCCTCCCGATCAACGCGGAGCGGCCGCCGGCATCGTGATGGTGGTGCGGCTGCTCGGCTTCAGCGTCGGGTTGTCGGCGCTCACCGCTTGGGGTCTCGGCCGATTCAACGCGCTGCGTTCCACCATCGAACTGCCACCCATCGGTAGCCCCACCTTTCAAGACGAACTGCTCGCCGCCCAAGAGCGGCTCACCGCCCAGGCCATCGCCGAGACCTTCACGGCAGCCGCCGTGGTGGTCGCAATCGGCCTTGCCATCACGTTCGCCATGCGACGACCACCGCTCGGAGAAAACATGACCAACGACAACGTGAACGGTGACAACGTGAACGATGACAACGTGAACGATGACAACGTGACCGGTGACAACGTGACCGGTGCGTCCACTGCTCGAGAGGACGGGCCCGCGAGCCAGCGGTACGCGCCTGATGTGCTCATCACCTCAGCGCTTGCCGGCGAGGTGCCAACTGTCGACGAGCGGCAGCCGAGCGATCAATACCAGCACATCGATCACGACGATGCAGACGACGCCGTTGAATCAACCCAACTCATGCCAGCTGGCGCAGTACTCGTGGGTGGAGCCCCTGCGGCGAGCAGTGCCGCGATCGACACCCTGCAACGTCGCGTGAACGTGATGATCGGTGTGCTCGGACTCTTGTTGGTCGCTGCGTTCGCGACGATCGCGCTGCTGTTCGGTCGCGTCCACGACGCGCGGGCTGACGCATCCGCAGCACGCGCCGAGCTGACGGCGACCCAAGCCGATCTCGAGCGAGTCGAGGCGGGAGCTGCGCTCTACGCCTCCCAGATCACCGGCTTCCAGGAACAGCTGGTTGCACTGGAACCCGAGATAACGGCCGGGGTCGAAGAGGCCATCAATGGTCTGCGCGAGTTCGGTGAATCGACGATCTCGTTCAATGTGCCAATCAACGAAACGATCCCGGTACAAACCGAAGTCGTCATTCAGCGCACCGTCCAGGTCCCGATCAAGACGTCGATTCCGATCAACGAGTCGTTCGAAACGACCATCGAGATCCAGACGCCGTTGGGGTTCAGCGTGCCGCTCGACGTGACGGTGCCTGTCGACATCGAGGTGCCCGTCGATCTGGTGATCGACATCCCCATCGACGAGACGGTGCCGATCGACGATGAGTTCTCCGTCAACCTGGATGTGCCGATCGAAATCGACGTGGGCGAAACAGAGTTGGCGAATCTCACCGAATCACTCGCCGCCGGCCTCGAGTCGCTCCAAAGCATGCTGAGCGGCCTCAGCGGCTAGCGCCTCGGCCACACAGGGCCTTGGTTTACCGGCCGTAGCGCTGAATGTGAATTTGTGAACGAGCGTTTTCGAGCGCGATTCGCGCCTGTCCGAGCTCGGTGAACGAACCGGCGCGACGGGCGTCGTCGCGGCGACGCCATGCCGCCAGAAGATTCTGGAATGCGTTGGCTTGGGAGGTGGTCATA
>JBBREA010000203.1:0-3412 GCA_038203385.1 Acidimicrobiales bacterium
GATCGAGGCGGTAACGATTCACGCCGACCGGCTGGAGGTCACGGTGACCGGTGCTCCCCCGCTGATCATCCAACTCGATGAAGTCGGCTTGCGGGACCCCGGTACGGGACCTGTGGTGTCGAAGGGGGGACTTGAACCCCCACGCCCTAATCGGGCACTAGCACCTCAAGCTAGCGCGTCTGCCATTCCGCCACTTCGACGTGGTTTGCATTCGAGTTGGTGAGGCTATCGGGAATCAGGTTCGTACGAACAGGAAACTCAACGCGACCAGCGTGAGGATCCACACCAGCGCAAATACGGTGGTGATGCGGTTGAGGTTGCGCTCGGCTGCCGTGGAGCCGAGCGCTGCACCACCGCCACCAGCGAACATGTCCGACAGACCGCCGCCACGACCGCTGTGCAGCAGAATGCCACCGATCATGGCGAACAGCGCCGCCACATTGATGATTATTGTGATGTACAGCATTACGTCACGCACGGTCTGAAATCCTATCTGGCCGAGGTGCGAGACCTACGCCCGCGGGCGTTCGAAATGCACCGATTGCCACGCTGTGACGGGGGTGGCATCAGCAAAGTGGCAGGCAACGGGGTGGCCTTGCCCGCGGTCGATGAGCTCTGGCTCCTCGATAGCACAGAGGTCCTCCGCCTTCGGGCACCGAGTGCGGAACCGGCAACCCGATGGCGGATTGATGGGCGAGGGAACCTCGCCTTCGAGCACCACGCGTTCGCGGGTTCGTTCGAACTCCGGATCGGGCTCGGGCACGGCCGACAACAGGGCTTGCGTGTACGGGTGCGCCGATCGAAGGTAGACATCTTCGGCATCACCCACTTCGACGATCTTGCCGAGATACATCACGGCGATCTTGTCGCTGATGTGACGCACCACCGACAGGTCGTGAGCGATGAACAGATAGCTCAGCCCTAGCTGTTGCTGCAAATCTTGCAGCAGATTGATCACCCCAGCCTGGATGCTGACATCGAGCGCCGATACGGGTTCGTCGAGCACGATGAACTTCGGGTTGAGCGCCAGAGCTCGGGCAATGCCGATTCGTTGACGCTGGCCGCCAGAAAACTCGTGCGGAAATCGCCGAGAGTGATCGGGGCTGAGACCCACGAGCTCGAGAAGTTCTGCAACTCGGTCGGCGTTGTCGCCCTTGATCTTCTGAATACGCAATGGCTCAGAAATGGCCGAACCAACAGTGAGACGCGGGTCCAGGGATGCTTGCGGATCCTGAAAGACGATCTGCAGCTCGCGACGAAGGTCACGCAGCTGCCCTTTCGACATGCCAACGAGTTCTTGACCGTTGAACCGCACCGAGCCGGCCGAGGGCTCGATGAGGCGCAAGACACAGCGTCCGGCTGTGGTCTTGCCGCTACCGCTCTCGCCCACCAACCCGAACGTTTGGCCACTGTCGACCGAGAACGAAATGTTGCTGACAGCGTGGACGACCGACCTCGTGCTACGGACGCCCCGAGAACCACGCACAAAGAACTGTTTGGTCAGTCCCGTTACCTCGACCAATGGTGCACCGCTCATGCTGGCACCGGGGTTAGGTCGATTTCGTTGACGCGTATGCACGCAGACATCGAGGATCCCACCTGGGCGAGATCGGGCAGAACCTGAATGCACTCTTCCGTGGCGTAGGTGCAGCGTGGCGCGAACGCACAGCCGGGCGGCGGTAGCAACATGTTGGGTGGAGATCCCGGTATCGGCTCGAGGCGACTCAGACCAGATCGTGGGATCGAATGCAGCAACCCTGCGGTGTACGGATGCGTGGGATGCGTGAACAGCGACGCCACATCGGTGCGTTCCACCACACGGCCGGCGTACATCACCTGCACGCGATCGGCGATGCGGGCAACGACACCGAGGTCGTGGGTGATCATCACCACCGCGGTTTGCATCTCGTCGCGAATCCGGGCGATGACGTCGAGAATCTGCGCCTGCACCGTGACATCGAGGGCGGTGGTGGGCTCGTCGGCAATCAACACCTCGGGGTCGTTGGCGATCGCCATGGCGATCATGACGCGTTGGCGCATGCCACCCGAGAACTCATGTGGATACTGCCTCGCCCGCTGATCGGGTTGTGGGATTCCAACGATGTCGAGCAATTCAATCGAGCGCCGCTCGGCATCACGCTTGGAGAGCGCCTGATGCGAATCGAGCATTTCGATGATCTGGTCGCCAACTCGGTGGACGGGGTTGAGCGCCGACAACGGATCCTGAAAGATCATCGCGATCAACTTGCCGCGGACAATGTTCAACACTTTGCGACCGGCACCGACGAGCTCGACTCCTCCGACCTTCGCCGACCCGGTGATGTGAGCACTACGGGGCAACAATCCCATTGTGGCGAGGAAGGAAACCGACTTGCCCGAGCCGCTCTCCCCCACCACACCGACTGCTTCGCCTGGTGCGACGTCGAGATCGATGCCCCGCACTGCCTGGACGACACCGTTGGGTGTCTTGAACTCGACCCGTAGATCGCGGAGAGCCAATACTGGTTCGTTCATGTCAGGTCCCGCCGTCGAACTTGGGGTCGAAAGCATCACGCAAACCGTCGCCGATGAAGTTGATACAGATGGCGAGCAGCACCAACGCCCCACCAGGGAACACCACGAGCCACCAGTTGCCCTGCTTGGCCGCCGCCCCCGATCCGGCCACCAACCCACCGAGTGAAGTAGAACCGGAACCGGGTTGGGGCCCAAAGCCGAAGAACGACAGGGTTGCTTCGCCCACCACGGCACCGATGACTGCGAGCGTGAGCGCCACGATGATCGGGCCGATTGCGTTCGGCAACAGGTGGCTGATGACGATACGGAGGTTGGAGGCGCCGACAGCGCGTGCCGCCTCGATGAACTCACGCTCTTTCAGCGCAAGCACCTGCCCGCGGACCAGCCGCGCGACCACCATCCATCCAAAGATGGCGAACAGAATGATGACGAATCGGATCGATGTCTTCGGGCCAGTGACCGTAGCTACCCAACCAAAACCGTTGACGTCGCCGAGCCCTCCGAGAAACTCACGAACGATGATGACTGCGACGAGGAACGGGAACGCCAGGAAAATGTCGGTGACGCGCATCATGATGTCGTCGAAACGGCCACCGCGAAGTCCGGCGAACGCGCCAGCTGCAGTTCCTACCAACACGGCGAGCAGCGCAGATGCGACGCCGATGAACAGCGACGTACGGATGCCGACGAGCAGACGGCTGTACAGGTCGCGGCCGATGTCGTCGGTACCGAACCAGGCGAGGTTCTGCGGGGGCAGGAACACGTTGTTGCCATCACGGATGTCACGCACCTGTTGGTCGACTCCATACCGAGCTGTGATCGGCGTGGCGATGACGATCACCAGCAGGATGGCGAGTATCACGGTGGAGGCGGCAGCGCCCTTGTGATGCCAGTACCG
>JBBREA010000204.1:0-3404 GCA_038203385.1 Acidimicrobiales bacterium
AGGACTCGACGACCGATCCACCACAACATCGGAAGGCACGAGAAGACCACGAATAACGCGCCGAATCGACCAACGAACAGCACCGCTGCCCCGGCCACCACGACGGCGGTCGTCATGTTGAAGCGCTTCAGGACCGTATCGATCTCGACGAATCGCCGCTCGTCGACGCTCGCGATCCGGTCCACTTCCATGACCACTCATCGGCCATTCCGCACGCCACTCAAGTCAATTCGAGTCCGGACGTTGAAGTGTTGCCCAGTCCTGGGAGTTCTACGAACACAACCCTCTCCTCATCCGGCGGCAGATCTGCCGCGCTTCAAGTGTGCGCTGCGACTGTGTCGGCGCCGGTGGTGTCCCGGTACGTGCCGTCGAGTGCTTCATCGAGAGCTTCGTCGAACTGGGAAAAAAGTGCCCGTAGTTGTCGAACGTCACCGTGATCGTGCTGTGGCCCGTGCGTTCCATGATCGGCCCTGGGGTGGTCTCCTTGCGCGGTGAGCATCGCGGCGTAGCTGTGCCGGAGGTCATGAAATCGGAACTCGTTCGGAACGCGCGCCCGCTCCGCCGGAATGGTCAGCCAGTTGGCGGAGTTGGCGTTCCGAGAAATGAGCTGTTCCACCTCGTCGCGCTCGTGGTGGTCGCATCAATCATCGCTCACTCGTCAACAGACGTCGTGATCGCTCGCTGGTTTGAGCCTGGCAGCGTCGACACCACGGCAACGCCACCGCCTCCCGACGAATCGACCTCGGTCTGACACAAGAAGATCGGCAACTGCGCACATCAACTGTGCGCATTCCGACACGAGTGCGTCCGGAACCCCCGAAGATGCCGCCCAAGCCTGGGCGGCCCGGTGGCCGTCGGCGTGCGCGTTCTGATGGGCCGCGTGGAGGTCAGCGCAACCGCATGGTCCTGACGTTCGGCAATCAACGTGGTGAATCTGACCTCGCTGACCGGAGCGAGGTGTCTGCTCGACGAGATCGGGTTCACGGTGGCCGATGTGGTGTAGCGCTACAGCACGCTCGCTTCCGGTGAGGGTGGGGTGCCCATGTGTTTGAGCCATCTGGCATGTGATCGCAGTGCGGCGCTGAGGGAGTTGTGGCACTGGTAAGGGAGCCCGAGAGCTTCGCACTCGGCGCGTACGCGTCGGGCCAGTTGTGGGTAGATGGTGTGGGGCATTCCTGGAGCGAGGTGATGTTCGATTTGGAAGTCCAGGCCGCCCATCATGAACTGCACCACTCGGCGCACCCCAGGGATGCGACAGTGCACGTCGAGTGTGGTTCGCATTTGATGGTCGGCGAAATGTCGCCCGCGAACGTGGTCGTTCGATGCGACGAACTCCGCTTGTTCGACGCAGTGTGCCAGTTGGAACATGATGGCGAGCAGCACTCCGACACTCCCCGTGATCACGAGGTAGAACGCCAGCACCGCCCACCACGGGTGCAGCGCCAACGGGATGATGATCGCCAATCCGAGATGAACTGTCTTGCCGGCGAACAGCGCCACGACGTGGCGGCCGCGGCCACTGTCGGACAGCGTCTGGGTCCCGACCCGGTTGCGTGCGAGTGCGACGAAATCGCCGATCAGGAACCAGCGAAGCGTCATGAGCCCATAGAGGAACCACACGTAGATGTGTTGGTAGCGGTGCCATGGTCGCCATTGTTGTTGTGCCGCCATCCGGGCGAATGGTGCTTGATCGATGTCGGTGTCGAGGCCGACAACGTTGGTGTTGGCATGATGCAGCGTGTTGTGTTTGATGCGCCACAGCCACGAACTCCCGCCAAGCAGATCCAAGGTGTATCCGACCATCCGGTTGATCCGCTTGGAACTGCTGAACGCCCCGTGATTGGCGTCGTGCATGACACCTGTCGCGATCGCGATCACGGCGAACACCAACACCACGGCGCTGATCACTCTCAAAGTCACAACGACCGACGCGATCACCAACATCGAGTAGCTCGCCACCGCAACCACACCAATCGCCGCTGCTTTGAGGTGAAGCTTGCGCCGTGCCGAGACGATTTCGGTCTTCGTTGGTCGGATCAATCGCGACAGTGCGACCGTAACGTCGGTGTCGAGCCGGTGCTCCTGTCCGGGTGAGCAGGATGGCCCAACATCGCTCCCCCCGGACGATCGGGCCGCCGTAGGGGACGAAACCTGTGTTGCTGATGCCATGGTCGGTACTCCGATCTGAGTTGCGAGACCAGGGACCAGGGCGACGCTCGAACCGCACGGCGATTTCGACCGAGCGGCGGTTGTTCAACTCTTCCGAGGGTACCCCGATGCATTGAAGCCCAACCATCGTGTCCGCCGGGGTCGATGATCGCAGTGATCCGGATTGCGTCCCCCGGTGAGGTTGAACGGAGGTGCTACTGGGTGCCCGCCCGATACGGGTCGGTAGCGAAGCGCCTGTCGAATGCGTCGCGTACCTCGTCGAGGTCGACCGTCAACAGGTCGGCTGCCTCGCATCCCGCTACGACGAGGCGCGCTTGTTCGACGAGGACCCCGGTGCGAGACGAGAGCCCCGTCGCGTCCAGCCCTTCGCGGAGGAGATGAAGGGCTTCGAGGAGGTAGATACACACGGTCGGTTGCGTGGCCGCGGCGCGTCGAAGCTCACCGAACGCGAGGCGGACCAAATCGTCACCGTTGGGCCGCTCGACGAGCACCACACGGCGATCGTGTTCGCCCCTCAGATCCTGGGGCGGATCGCGGCGGAGCAACTCGGCGAGTACCGCGGCGCTGTGGAAGATCGAGTCCTGCGCCGTGGTTGGATCGTTGATCCCCGTCGACAACGCCTTCAGACCGACATCGGCCATCTGGCGGAGCCCGAACGAGATGTCCTGCTGCATCGTGCGGGTGTTGCCTGTCGAGACAGCGTCAAGAACGGCCTGCTCCATCGCCTCGATGTCCTCCGGCACCGCCGACAGGGCGCACAACGGTGTTCCCGGTATCGCATACCGCCCCGGATGGGTGAGTACCCACGCAGTCGTCTGGTCGGGCAGACAGGCGAGGAGTGCGTCGGTATCGATCTGATCGACCCATCCGCTGCTGTCGAACCGCACGATGTGCGCCGGATGATCCGGTGCGGCGATCGCTTCCGACGACGGCGTGCCGGACTCAGCGCGGTCCCATTCGCTACGGACATGACCGATCGCTTCGTTCTCGACCCGCTCGAGGATCTGGCTGATATCCATGGAGTGGGCACTGTGATTCAAGAACGCCGCGATGGACACGATCGTGGCGATGCCGAGCAGGACCGCGATCGCGACCGAGAGGTTCGGGATGATGACATCCCCGCCGGGCTCGCCGAACGATCGCACTGATCGGAGCACGACCAGGCAGTACGTGAAGGTCCCCATCACCAGTCCCATGACTCGCTTGTTGAACGGGTCTCGGAACAAGGTGTGCAC
>JBBREA010000205.1:0-3379 GCA_038203385.1 Acidimicrobiales bacterium
GCGGTGAGAGCGAGCAGATGCACACTGCCTCGCAGTTCGCGTAGCACCATCACCTGGTGCATGGCTGCGGCTGGAGCGTCGTCCGGCACGGGTTCGGCACGCACACCGGCGAACAGCGGCAGTGATGTGCCTTCGACCGAACCGATCACTGTGGTGGCGGCATCGACGAACGCCCCGAGACCATCGACACCAGCGAGCTTCCGGCGGCCGAGTTCGTGCGCGCAAGAGATGTAGAGCCGCGCTGCTTCGCGCGGCGGCATGATCGCAACAGAAGATTCCCACAGCTTGCGAACCATTTCCGGTTGGAAGTAGCCGAACGCAGCTCGGACCACGTCGGCATCTACGTCGCCGAGCACGCCACCTCGGCCGATGATGTAGAACCGCAATCCACCGAGCCCGTGGGCCTTGCCCACTTCGACTGTCTCAGGGGTGAAATAGAACGCCGCCCCCAAGTGGGCGATCTGGTCGGTGGCGCGCATGATCTCAACTGGTTCCATAACCGGACATCATCACACCCGGCACGTCGCTCCGCCCAGCCGGCTTGGAAAGACGGCCGCATCGCTTTGGTTCGACACGCTCGGTCGCGCCGACCGGAGTCACGTCGAACGCTTCACCCCACCCGACGTGTCAAGAAGGGGTCAGACCCCTTTTTGACCTGAACCCTTTTGACTATTTGACCGTCTTGCGGATCTCCACGATCTTTTCGTTGGCGTGGTTGGCGTCATCACCTTGGGCTGCCAGCAGGGACACTCGATCGCGGTTGGCCTCACGCTCGGCTACGACTGTGTCGGCGCGGGCGATCGCCGCGTCGGTGCCGTGCTCATGGATGAACTCGGCCCACTCCACCAGCGCCTCGACCATCTCCGACTCGGGTACGACCGCAACATTGCGTCCCTTGACGAAGAGGTGACCGCGCTTGTTGCCGGCTGCGATGCCGATGTCTGCCTCACGCGCTTCGCCCGGGCCGTTCACCACGCAACCCATCACTGCCACCTGGAGCGGTAGCTCACGTTCGCCGAATGCTTCCATCGCCCGCTTGGCGACGTCGATGACGTCGACCTCGGCCCGCCCACATGACGGGCACGCAATGAGGTCGACATTCTTGCGTTCCCGCAACCCGAGCGCCTCGAGCAACTGGCGGCCGGCGCGTGCCTCTTCCACCGGATCTGCGGTGAGTGAATAGCGGATCGTGTCGCCGATGCCCTCGAGCAGCAGCGTCGCGATTCCTGCGGTGGCCTTCAGCAGTCCGGCTGGAGGGGGGCCGGCCTCGGTGACCCCCAAATGCAGCGGGATGTCGGTGACGTCGGCGAGTTGGCGGTAGGCCTCGACCATGAGCGGAACGCTCGACGCCTTGACCGAGATCTTCATGAGGTCGAAGTCGACTTCACGGAAATACGCCATTTCATGCATGGCCGACTCCACCATGGCTTCGGGGGTGGCGCCACCGTACTTTTCGTAGAGCGCCGGATCGAGCGAGCCGGCGTTCACACCGATGCGGATGGGGATGCCGCGATCACGTGCCTCGCTGGCTACCGCCTTGATGTGTTCTGGCTTGCGGATGTTGCCGGGGTTGAGCCGCAGACCGTGGACACCTGCCTCCATCGCGGCCAACGCCATCTTGTATTGGTGGTGGATGTCGGCGATGACGGGAATCGGCGAGCGCGGAACGATCTGGGCCAGACCCTCCGCAGCCTCGGCCTCGTTGCACGTGCAGCGCACGATGTCGCAGCCGGCAGCGGCGAGCGCATAGATCTGCTGCAGCGTGCCTTCGACGTCGGCAGTCTTGGTGATCGTCATCGACTGGATGGTGATCGGAGCCCCACCGCCGACGGGCACGTTCCCCACCATGATCTGCCGAGTGACCCTGCGCTCGGTCGTCCAACCACTCACGTCCATGCGATCAAGCTAACGCCCACACGAGATGCCCACCCGTCAACCGTCGTCGCGATCCGACAACGACATCTGGCTCCGAGCTGCAAAATGAACACCCGAGGCGAATGCGGACCTACCAGCCGACAGGACCCTGGACACAGTTCACCCCCGACTTCGCCCAAAAATCTATTCCGAGTTGGATTGTTCGAATGCAAGACGCGGAGAACCCGAGGCGCCTTCCGGCGATGAGCGTGAGCCGGAACGCAGCAACCGGACGATCTGGCCGGAATCCCATTCTCCCTACATCCGGGAGCTGAGCCCTCGACCTATCCCGCCCCACGACCTCACCCAAAACATTCTGTTCCGAGTCGGATTGTTCGAGTGCAAGACGCGGAGAACCCGAGGCGCCTTCCGGCGATGAGCGTGAGCCGGAACGCAGCAACCGGACGATCTGGCCGGGATCACATTCTCCCTACATCCGGGCGTAGAGCCCTCGACCTATCCCGCCCCACGACCTCACCCAAAACATTCTGTTCCGAGTCGGATTGTTCGAGTGCAAGACGCGGAGAACCCGAGTCGCCTTCCGGCGATGAGCGGTGAGCCGGAACGCAGCAATCGGACGATCTGGCCGGAATCCCATCCCTAGATCGGAGAGGTGATGTCGAGGTAGAGCCCGCTGAGGAAGAGAAAGCCCAACACCGTCACCACCGCCATCGCAAACGGCATCAGCTTGGCGACATCGGCGTAGTACCGCACACCGTTGCGTTCGCGCAGACGTTCGTACGTTGCCACTGCCGCATGGCCACCGTCGAGTGGGAGCAGCGGGAACATGTTGAACACACCGACGAAGACGTTGAGCACGGCCAGCAAGAAGAGAATGCCGACGAGCCCTTGGGATTCACCGACATCGTCGCTGACGCTGGTGACACCGACGAGGGTGGTTGGCCGAGTGGCCAAGTCGTCGTTCGTGCCGACGACGTGGGTGAAGATGTTCACGGGGTTGAGAACTCTCACGACGCCCTTGGTCATTTCCCACGAGGTGGGCCCGATGTCGAGCACCGCGTTCGCTGCCGCAGCCGGCACCGAATGCTCGATCGTCTCGAAGTAGGCGCCGGTCGAGACGCCGAGAAGCGTCGTGCCCACGACGGACACTCGGTCGCCGTCGACGACGAGGCGACCGGGCAGTACGTCGGTCGTGCTGCCGGTCCGGACCTCGACTCCGACGACCTCATCAGGGTCGAGCGAGTTGGCCAGATCGATCAGTTCGTCCGTTTCGCCGAACGCAATGCCGTCGATGGAGACGATGTCGCCGCCACCTGCAAGCGACGAGCCGAGCGTGGCCGCGAGCTCGATGGGTTGATCGTCGCGCAGGACGCCGACCGTGACCACATCGCCAGGTTCGTGACTGCGCACCGCAGCCCCGAGATCGGCTGGTTCGGCCACGGGAGTTCCACCGATGCTGGTGACCACGTCTCCGGGTTGCATGCCGGCCGCAAGCGCTGCACCC
>JBBREA010000206.1:0-3349 GCA_038203385.1 Acidimicrobiales bacterium
GTCCACCACCGACTCCACCAAGGCCAACACCGCAAACGGGTAGCCCTCTTGGTCTCGGGGTACCTGCGGTACGGCGTGCAGCAGGAACGGCGCCAGCAGCTGGTCGAGCGCAAAGTTGTCTTGCAGGTCGCGGTCGACTTCGACCCAGCGCCCTTCGGCGTCGGGCTGGTCGAGTTCGCGGATGACACCGGCGGTGCGCAAACCTTTGTACAGCTTGATCGTGTTGCGGATGAGTCGACGTTGGCGGGCGCGCGGCTCGTGGTTGTCGACCAGCACCGAGCGCACGTTCTCGTAGGTGTTGCCCGGCCGGTCGAGGAGTTGCATCAACATGCCCGGCGTCATGGCGAACGACGACACGAGCGGTTCCGGCAACGCGGTCTGCAAGCGGCTGAACGTGTCGGCGTCGTAGTGCACGAACCCTTTGGGTGGCTGCGCTTTGTGCTTGACCTTCTTCTTCTTGGAGTCGGCTGCGGCTTTCGCCTCGTTGGCGGCGTTCTCCGCGACGTGATCGGCGGCCAGCGCGACCACCAGACCTGCGGTGTCGTATCCGGCTCGGCCAGCGCGGCCTGCGATCTGGTGGAACGCTCGCGCTCCCAACAGGCCGGTGCCGGAACCGTCGTACTTGTACAGCCGTGTCAAGACGACGGTGCGAATGGGCAGATTGACGCCAACCCCCAGCGTGTCGGTGCCCGAGATCACCCGCAGCGCGCCGCGCTGGGTGAGCCGCTCGACCAGTCGCCGGTAACGCGGCAACATGCCGGCGTGGTGAACGCCCACACCATTTCGCAGCAGTCGGCCGAGGTCGCGTCCGAAGCCGGCCGGCAACGTGGTAGCGGCCAGTTCCTCCGCCACGATCGCCTTCGAAACCGGGTCGAGCTTTGCGACCGAAGCCATCGCGGTGGCCACTTCCAGCGCGTCGCGTTGGCTGAAGTTCACGACGTACAACGGCGCCTGGTTGGCCGCCAGCAGGTCTTCGACCGTGCGATGCAACTGCGTTTGCCGCCAGTCGTAGTTCAGTGGGATCGGACGTTCGGCCTGATCGATCAGCGCCGTGGGGCGACCCGTGCGTTCGGTGAGATCCGTGCGGAAGAAGGCGACATTGCCCAACGTGGCCGACATCAACAGGAACTGCGCGTCGGGCAACGTGATCAGCGGGGTCTGCCACGCCCACCCGCGGTCGGGTTCGCCGTAGTAGTGGAACTCGTCGAGGATGACCGTTTCGGCTTCCAGCCGTCGACCGTTTCGCAGAGCTGCGAGCGCCAAGATTTCCGTGGTGCAACAGATCACCGGTGCGTCGCCATTCACCGACGAGTCACCGGTGAGCAGGCCAACGTTCTCAGCGCCGAGTTCGTCGCACAGGTCGAAGAATTTTTCCGACACGAGCGCTTTCACCGGTGCCGTGTACCACGAACGGCCGCCACCGGCCACCGAACGGGCGTGGGCCGCCAACGCCACGAGCGACTTGCCCGACCCGGTGGGCGTGGCAAGGATGACGTTGGCGCCCGTGTACAACTCCAGCACCGCTTCTTCTTGGTGCGGGTACAACGCGAGGCCGCGCCGATCGGCCCACTCCATGAACGCTTCGACCATGCCGTCCGGGTCGGAAGCAGTGGCCCCCGCCTCCCGAATCACATCGATCAAGCGGTCGGCCACGTCCCCCAGTGTGCCTGACGAACGGGGTCAGACACCTTTCGTCAGTTCTGACGAGAGGTGTCTGACCCCGTTCGTCAGGTTGGGGGTGTTAGAGGCGGATGAGGTCTACTGAGTAGGAGAGGTCGCCTGGGCCGCAGGTGACCGATGGGTCTCCGGTGGCGGGCAGGCTGGCACCGAGGCCCGACAACGTGCGGGTGCCATCGGAGTTGATGATGACACCGTCGGCGAAGATGGTGGTGGTGGCCACCTGCCATCACACTCAACGTGTCCCGCCCGCAAATCCTCCCGAGTCGGCGCGGCTTCGATCGCCATCATCAGCACGCCCCTCGACGTTGATGTATGTGTTCATGTGACTACTTTCGCAGCTACTGTGACTACATGAATATTGGCATTCGTGAGCTGAAGGCGAAGTTGTCCGAGTACGTCTCCATGGCCGAGCAGGGGCGCGACATCGTCGTCACCGATCGCGGGCGACCGGTGGCGCGGCTACTGCCGTACTCCGAGACATCGTCGCTCGAGCGGGGCATCGCCGAGGGATGGATCGAAGCGCCGCGTCGGGTCGGTCTGGCGCCGCACACCCCGCAGTCGGCGAAGCAATCGGTTCTCGCCGTGCTGGCCGACGACCGCGGCTGATGCTGTACGTAGACACGAGCGCCCTGCTCAAGAGATACATCCACGAGCACGACTCTGCGGTAGCAGCCGAACACATGGCGAGCGATCGAGTGCTCGTCACCTCACCGCTCACCGAGGTCGAGGTTCGTCGGAACCTCACCCGCCTGCTCGATGGCGAGGAACTGCTGGCTGCACGCGCAGCGTTTGCGATCGATCTCGATTCGTTTGCGATCGTGCTGCTCGACGCCACGGTGATGAGCAACGCCGCGCAGATCGCTGAATCCACGTTGTGCCGATCGCTCGACGCCGTGCATCTTGCTGCCGCCCGGCGAGCGGGGCCGAGCATCACCGTGCTCACGTTCGACGTACGGCGGGCGCACGTCGCCCGGCGACTCGACCTCACAACCATCGGCGCCTGAGTGAGCGCACAGGTCGGCAGCCTTTGGCCTGGCAGTTGTCACGGCAGGTACGCACCGGCCGGACCGCACTCACCCGAGAACAACCCCGTGAAGCACCGAGGGGGCCACCTGAGGTCGGTGACGCTTGGTGCTCGGCCTGAGATGGAGTGGTTTGTGTCTGACACAAACCACTCCACCGGTTCGGTTCAGAGGATGAGGCGGGCGACCGTGACGACCACCGCGGACCAGGCGCAGATGAAGCCAATCATCCATCTGGTCTGCTCGACGATGGCCCGGTGAGTCTCTCCGCGCACCTCTGCGAAACCAGCCCGCATCTCGCCGCGCACGTCGGCGAACTCGGCGCGCATGTCGGCGCGCAACACACCGACCTCGGCGCGGCACACGGCGATCTCGGAACGGATGGACGTTTCGAGCGTGCCCAAGTCCTTGGTGGTTGCTACGTCTTGCCAGGTGACTGGGGGCAGGTGAGCCATCAACGTGTTGGCCTCCTCGGGCCCAAGCACCGCTTCGAGCTTGCGATGCAAATTCAGTCGGGTGCGGTCGTCGACCGTCATGATGTTCAGTTCCTCACCCCGGGCGAACCCGGACATCTCCAGTGAGGGAAAGTCGGCACCCGAACCGTACCACGAGGCTGTTTTCGACGTCGTCGACGAGTCGCAGATACT
>JBBREA010000207.1:0-3314 GCA_038203385.1 Acidimicrobiales bacterium
GGGCATAGCCGACGATCAGCATCGCCAGCCCGATCGTCGAGGTGAGCAGCGCGAAGCTCGGCGTCCACACCCGCTTGAACGGTGCGACGAACTGGGCGGCCACGATGCCGAGCACGGCGATACCCACGAGCCACGCCACCAACCGTTCGAGCGTGACGCGAGTGTCCGTCTGCGCAAGCAGCATCTTGCCGGCGGTGACGCCGACCATCATCGTGATCAACGCACCGACGATCGCCACGAGCCCCTCCGGGTCGTGACCGAATGCGCCCTGACGGTAGAGGTGCTGCGTCGGGATGACCCGCAGGTCGACTGCAGCCGACAGGTTGCACGAGCGAGTCGGTATCCCGGTCGGGCACTGCGAGTTGTACGCCCAGGAGATCGCCGTCCACACGGCCGCCAATGCGACGGTGGCGACGGCCCACGCACGCACACTGTGCAGGGTCAGATGCAACAGGGCGATCACCAGCACCAGCACGGCGTACACCTGGAGTGGGCCGGCGAGCCGGAGCTCGAGCGGGTTGTACGTGCCCGTGACGACTGCTGTGTAGAGCAGCCCGACGACGAAGAGCACGACCACCCGGCGCGCGGTCACCAGCGGGTCCACCCGGCGGTGATAGGCGAACGCCAGCCCGCATCCGGAGAGGCTGACGAAGGTCGGGAAGATCAGGTCGAACACGGTCACGCCCAACCACTCGGCATGGCGCAGCTGATCCCACGACGGGTAAGGGTAGGCGATGACGACGAGGTTGGCGAGCACCATCCAACCTCGGGCCCAGTCGAGTGACGTGATCCGCCGGCGCTTCGCGGTTGCGACGTCGACCGGCATCGAGGGTCTGAGCGTGGCGGTCATCGGTCGTCGCCCGAGATCACGAGATAGCTCTGCTGGCGTGCGAAGAGGCCGTCGGCGGCGAGTGCTTCGAGCACGGTGCGACCGAAGGCTTCGTCGAGGTCCCGGTGGTGGTAGTAAACGAATGCATCGAGTCCGGCCAGGAACTCGGCCGGGTCGACGGAACCGAAGGGGAACACCTCCCACGCCGGAGGCACCTCGCCGAGCACGTCGGCAACGGCATCGGCGCCGCCGAGCACCCTCACGGTGACGGAACCGTCAATGGGGTGCACGGCCCGTAGCCCGCGAGGATCGCCGAACCACTTGAGCGGATCGGGCCGGCCGTGGCACCCGACGACGAGCCTGCACTCACCATCGTCCGGATCGGGTCGAGGTGCGGACCCGGGTTCGAACGCGTCGGCTGGAGAGGTGGCTTCCTCCAGGCGGCGATGTCGATGATCTCCGTCCAGTCGCGTCGGTCAGCGCCACACCGTCGAGCGAGTTGCGCACGAAGGGGCTTACCGGCGACCAGACCGGCGTATGTCCGAGCGCCTCGACGACGTTCGCCACCACCTCCGTCGACGACGATGTCGTAGTCGGTCACTGGAGTCGGGTCGTGTTTCATCGTGGTTGCTGACATGGCGTGCTCAACAACCAGTCGACCGGACTCGATCAGTGCAGCGTTGTCCCGTAGCCATCGGGCCGATAGTAGATCACCGTCGACCGGCAAGACCGAGTGGCAGGTCCTGCGACTCACAGGGGTACGGCCACTACAAGCTTCACGGACCCCGTGCAGCGTCGGGCCACGACGACCGTTCGCCCGATTGGATTGACTGACTGTTCCGAATCACCGAAAACGACGGAGCCCCGGACCTGTGAACAGGTCCGGGGCTCCATCTCGGGCTCCTATGAGCCCACTATTTCTCTTAGATATTGCTAGGGATCAGACTGCTGCTGCTGCGGACGTCACCAGCACGGCATCGCCGACCGGCTGCGCCACAGGAGTCACCGGTGTCGTGTCGAGGACGGTGTTGCCATCGGCCCCAACCTTCGCCGTCACGATGACCTGGTCTCCAGCGACAAAGTTGCCATCGGGGATACCCGAAACGGTGATCGTCACCGAGGTTGCCGAGGCGGGAGCCGCTGACACCTCAGTGAGGGCGGTGGTGACTCCACCTCGAGTAACCGTCACGTCATAGTTCGACGCATTGGCGTCGATGGACCCCGCTGCAATCGACTCGTCGTAATTCACGACGATAACCGACGTACCCGCCGCTGCTGTGTTACCAGCGGAGGCGATGAACTCGGGCGCACCCGAGGTGTCTCCAGCCGTTGCGGCAGCGGGACCAACAATGAGGCTGGCAGGACCAGCGTCACCAGTGGAGTCCACCGAGACAACGTAGTAGCAGTACGACGGGTTGGTCGAGCCGCTCATTGCCGGAACCGTTGCCGTCGAGTCCACGTACTGGTACGGGGTCGGCGTCGGCGTTTGATTGGCTACATCAGCGATGTCGGTGTATGCACCGGACGCAATTGTCGGGCACGCAACGGATCCACCGGTGATTGTCGGCTGGATTGCGGTAGCACGGAAGATGTCGTACTTGACGACACTTGCGGTAGTCGAGTCGTCAAACTCGATTTCGATGCCAGCCTTACCAGCGTTGGTGCCATCGGGCGCCTTCGCAACCACGTTAAGCGGCGCAACCGGCGCCACGTCATTGAGTCGGAACGTGCTCTGGTTAGCGGGCGTGTTCCGGTATACACCGGTGACGCTGTCGCCGGGTGAGAGGCGAGCCTCAAACTGCTCAATCGTGAGAACCGTGTCGTCCGAAGGCACCAATGGGGTGTTCGGGTCGAGCAGGAACTCGTCGTTGGTGTCGTAGTAGAACGTCGCCGACGAGGTAAACGGCGGCGTGGACGGGGAAGCACCGACGAACAGGTTAGCGAGCGCCGAGTTCTGCTGGACCCTGGTATCGATCGCAGCGTTGTCTGCAGCCTCCATCGGAACGACGTTGATGTCGCCGCTGTTACCGAATGCTTGTACGGGCTGGTTGTCAGTACCCAATTCCAATTGATTGTTGTCGGTAGCACCGTCGGTGAAGATCACTGCGACGTAACAACCCGCAGTTCCGTTAGAAACCGTGAACGTCACGGCCCCATCAACTACGGCAACGTTGTTTGCAAACTGCTCCGAAGGAACGGCACTGCCATTAATCACTGTGATGTCGTTGTTCGTGCCTGCGCCAGAGAGGTTGGCGATGTTGCCGCTACCGCCCGGGTTGGAGCTGTTCGGGAAGGTGGTGATGCCGTCAGTGGTATCAATGTTGGCGCAGCCGACGAGGGCGATGTCCACCACTGTTCCCGTAACCCCAGTCACGCTGAACTGTGTGACAGTGCCAGTCTCGCGAAGGCTCAGGCCCGGTGTCACTGCGAACGTCTGGTTCGAGAACTCGGAACACGTGGCTGATGCGTCGGCGTCAGCGATAAC
>JBBREA010000208.1:0-3269 GCA_038203385.1 Acidimicrobiales bacterium
ACGAGCAGGATGTGCCCGGCAAGCATGTTGGCGAAGAGTCGGACCGTGAGTGAGAACGGACGAACGAGGAAGGTCGAGATGAACTCGATGGGCGCTACCAAGATGTACAGCGGCCCGGGAACGCCCGGAGGGAACAGCGAATTCTTGATGTAACCGAAACCCTGGTGCTTGAACCCGACCCCGATGAAGACGACCCAGACCAAGAGTGACAAGAACAAGGGAATCGCGATGCGCGCCGTGGCGGGGAACTGGAAGAACGGAAGAATGCCTGGCAGGTTGCACAGGTAGATGAACATGAACAGGCTCAGCAAGAACGGGGTCCAGCCAAGGCCGTGTTTGCCCATCGTGGGCATGATGATCTGATCCTCGATGAACTCGACGATCGTCTCAGCGAGGTTGCGGATGCCCCTCGGTGCCTTGAGGCCGTCTTGGCGAGCTGCCATGAGGAAGATCGCCGACGTCACCAGCGTTGCCAACACCGCGATGAGCGCGACCTTGTTGAACGTTGGGAAGATGTCTTGCCAACGCAGCAGTTCGTTGATGGGTGGAAATTCGAGTGCGAGCACGATGGTTGGTCCGTTCAGGGCGTGAATGATCGGGTCATGATGAGCGGGCGGGTTTCAATCCTGGGTAAGCCAGGGAGATGGCGACGTACTTGAGCTCCCAGACGAGAAGGCCGAGGTGCGTCACGATGATGGTCGTTCCGAGTGCCGGAAGCGAAATCCAACTGGCGTCTTTCACCAAAAGGACCGCCAACATGATGAGCCCGAGGCGAATGAGGTAGCCGAACAACGTGGCCCCCATCATCAACCCGAGCGAGATCTTGGCGGTGTACGAGATGAGAGCCGCCGACAACAAGAAGTTCAACAGCACGAGAGCTATGGCAAAGGATGCCGACCATGCGCCATCGGTGCCCCAGATCACGCCGGCGATCGCAACGAGCACCGGAGCAACCACGAGGCCACGCTTGACCATGTCTGCGGTGACCTGGATCTCGACCGATTCGCCGTCGAGCCGAGTGACCATTGCGGGCAGTTGCTGGTTCGACTGGTTCACGCCGCACGATCCGTCATGTGTATGCGAGTCGACATCGAGTTGCGCCGTTCGGCTTCGAGGCGCTCCATGGTGGCGTCGTAGGTGTACTTCAAACGCACGAACGTGCCGAGCGAAGCGATGACGACCAGCACGATCGTGAACGTCGGGAAGATCCCGAGCCAACGATCGATCAATGCGCCGAGGCCGAGAAACACCAGCAGAGTGAGCGCTATGTCCATACCGCGGCCGAGGGAATCACCCGACGGACCCCCGCGCCCGCTATCGGGCGAAGCAGGAACAGGTCCGTGCGCGGTGCCGGAGCGGAGTTTGAGGACTTGTGGCTTCATGGCGAGACAGTTGGTGCACGAACGGCCCCCACAGATTGCCACATCACGGTGACAAGACTGCAGTTGGCACCCGACCACCATGTTGGTCGCCGGGAGTTTGTGAACGCGGGCACAAGCTAGTCCGCCGAACCCGGACGCGCCAACTCGCTGCCCGGAAAACAGGGTGGGGTCGGCAGGTTTCTTCACGGGTTCGTCATGTCGTCGAGGTGCCGCCATCTCTGGCCGGTCGTTACGGTCAGGGCTCGCCGAGCGGCTCGCCCTCGTACCGCGACTGCTCTTGTCGCTCGGGCCGAGACGGGTCGATCTGCTCCGAAGCCGGGCGGTCGAGCACGGCCTCCAGTTCCTCGGCGCGTTTGCGGCGAACTGCTGGGTGCAGAACGGTGTACAGGATGATGCCGAGCGCTCCGATGCCCAACGTGAGGTAGCTCGGATTACGGCCCGTGAGCACCGGGTACAGCACGAAGGCGGAGAGCAGCGCCGTCCACGTCCACAAGATGAGGACGCTTCGGCGGTGGCCGTGACCGAGATTCATCAAGCGATGATGCAGATGACCCTTGTCGGCGACGTCGAGCGCCTGACGCTTCGACGCACGACGAACGATCGCAAAGATGGTGTCCAGGATCGGCACGCCGAGAATCAAGAGAGGTATGACCAACGGAGCGAAGAAGAAGAACGTCTGGCCCACGAAGTCCTGTGTGTCAGGGGCCGCCCGCCCACCGACGACGCTGGTGGAGATCGCCAGCAGGGTGCCCAGCAGCAGCGCGCCGGAGTCGCCCATGAAAATTCGCGCCGGGTTGAAGTTGTGCGGCAGGAAGCCAAGGCTGATTCCTGCGGTGATGATGGCGATTAGGGGCCCGATGTTGGCCTCGGACAGCAGATTCAGGGTGGCGAGCTTGTTCGCATACAGGAAAAACGCTGTGGAGCCGATCGCTACGATGCCCGCCGCCAGCCCGTCGAGGCCGTCGATCAGGTTGATCGCTTGTGTGAGCCCCAGCAACCAGAGCACGGTGACCAACGGCACCCAGTCGCCCGAGAGAATCAGCACGTCGTAGAACGGCACCCGGAAGTAGAACATGGTGACGCCGAAGTACACCAACACCAGGCCGGCGAGCACCAGACCCGTGACCTTCATCGGCGGGGCGAGGTTGATCACGTCGTCGAGCAGTCCGATCACGAACACGATCAAAATGCAGAGCACGACACCCTTGGGCTCGATGTTGTCGTTATCGAAGATGCTGTCGAAGCGATCCATCGACCAGGCGGTGATGAACGCCGCGAGACAACCGATCAGCATGGCGATGCCACCCACATGCGGAATCGGCGCGGTGTGCACAGACCGTTCGTTGGGTTCGTAGACGAGACCCCACTTGCGCGCCAACACACCGACGAGCGGTGTGCAGACAGTGGTGACGACCATGGCGACTGCCCCGATGATGAGGTAGTCGCTGACCGCCGGATTCACGGTGGCCACATTAGGTGCTCAGCGGTTCGGCACGCCCAAGATTGGGGACCGTTGTTCAACTGAACATGCGGTCAGGTGAGCGGCTGTGTCAGGAGTCGGGATACGCCGGGAACTTGGCGCAGAGGTCAGCCACGTCGGCGCGGACCGCCGCTACAACTGATGCGTCATCGCGACCACGTAGCGCCCGGGCGATGAGTTCGGCGATCGTGGACATCTCTGCCTCGGTCATGCCTTGGGTGGTGACCGAGGGGGTGCCACTACGGAGACCAGACGTGACGAAAGGGCTGCGCGGATCATTGGGCACGGTGTTCTTGTTCAACGTGATGCCCGCGTCGTCGAGCACGACTTGGGCGACCTTGCCGGTGAGATCGGCATCGAACGGACGCAAATCGACCACCATGAGGTGGTTGTCGGTGCCACCCGAC
>JBBREA010000209.1:0-3267 GCA_038203385.1 Acidimicrobiales bacterium
GCCCTCATCGCTGTGCCAGCAGGTCGTCGTCATCTCATCGAACGGCTCGCTGCCAGCATCGAACTCAACCTCGGTGTCGTGAAAGCGTCGGTGGCTCGGCCCGACCGTCCTGAGGCTGACCTCACCGTCGATCGCCTCCTCGACGTCGTGGTACGACATGCGGTTGCTTCCGAGACGTTGGTGATCTTCGACGAGTTCTCTTCGATCGCCAGCGTCGACGGAGCGGCCGGTCTGCTGCGGACCAAACTGCAACACCACTTTCAGCGAGTCGGTCTGCTCTTCGCCGGCTCCGAGCCGTCCACGATGCGATTGTTGTTCACTGACGCCGAGCAACCCTTCTTCGCCCAGGCCGACCTCGTCGATCTTGCTCCACTCTCTCTTGCTCACGTCCACGACATGATCGAGTCGGGGTTCGACACTGCTGGCCGCGCTGCGCCAGCCGGGCTCGCAGCACAGATCCACGCCTTCAGCAATGGCCATCCCCAGCGGACCATGCAACTTGCCGACGCTGGTTGGCATGCAACCCGCGACGAGGTCGACGACCAGTTGGTGTTCGTCGAAGCACTCGAGCGGTGCCGAGCGGCAACCGCCGCCGGGTTCGAGACGCGGTTCATCGATTTCAACTCAGCTGAACAGGCGGTGCTACGCCTGCTGGCGCACAACCACGGCCTCTACGGTCGCGATGCAGAGTTTTTGAACCTCTCGTCGTCGTCGGCTGCGGGGGCCATCACTCGCCTCGTTCGCAATGGCGCCGTCGATGCGCCGCCGGCTGACCCCCGCATCATCGACCCGTTATTGGCCGACTGGGTGGCCAGGAGATTCGCATGAGCCCGTCAACCAGCACAGCGAGCGTGTCGACGCCGGTGTACATCGCCTTCGAGGGTGCGGAGGGGTGCGGAAAGAGCACGCAAGCAAGTGTGCTCGCGGCGGCCATCGATGCCGTGCTGACGCGTGAAACCGGTGGCACCGCGATCGGCGCACGGTTGCGCGAGATTCTGCACGACGTCGACGTCACCGACCTCGACGATCGCGCCGAAGCCCTCATCACGGCTGCTGACCGCGCCCAGCACCTTGCCCTGGTCGTCAGGCCTGCGCTGGCCGCCGGACGCCACGTTGTCAGCGATCGTTCGGTGTACTCCACGCTGGCGTACCAGGGCTACGGACGCGAGTTGCCCCTCGATGACCTGCGTCGCATCAACGACTGGGCGGTCGCAGGCACGTGGCCGCAGTTGGTGATTCTGCTCATGGTGTCAGCCGAGACCGCGGCGCGTCGTATGGGCAAGCGTGATCTCGACAGGTTCGAGCGCGAAGGTGACGCCTTTCACCAGCGCGTCGCTGAAGGCTTTGCCGCGATGGCCGCAGCAGAGACGCATCGCTGGGTCGTCATCGACGCCGACCACCCGGTCGACGAAGTCAGCCGTGACATTCGTGAAGCGGTACGAGAGCGACTCGGGCTGTGAGCGACACCGCAACCGACGCCGCAACCGACGCCGCATCCAGTTCCGTACTCTGGGACGGAGTGGTGGGCCAGGATGCTGCTGTACGACGCCTCAAGCGGGCGGCGGCCGACCCTGTGCACGCGTACCTGTTCGTGGGGCCGGCCGGGTCCACCTCGGATCTTGCGGCACGTGCGTTCGCAGGCCTGCTTTTGTCCGGCAGCGGTGACGCCCAACATCGCGACAACGACTTGGCGTTACGCGGCGAGCATCCCGACGTGCATGAGATTCGTCGCGAAGGCGCTTCGATCTCGGCCGAGCAGGCCCGCGAAATCGTTCGCCTGTCCTCGCGGTCTCCTTTGGAGAGCGATCGGAAGGTCTTGATCCTCCACGAGTTCCATCTGCTCACGCCCGATGGCGCGGCGCGGCTGCTCAAGACCATCGAAGAACCACCGCCTTCAACCATCTTTTTGATCCTCGCCGACTTCGTTCCGCGTGACCTGATCACCATTGCGTCCCGGTGCGCGCGCATCGACTTCCACTCGATCACCGACTCTGTGATCATCGACTGTCTCGAGCGCGAAGGTGTCGGGGTCGAGCGCGCCCGCGAGGCGGCGATGGCTGCCCGAGGCAACTGGCATCGTGCCCGCCTGCTGGCATCAGACCCGGAGTTGGCGGCGCGCCGTCAAGCGTTCGCTGCAGTGCCGTACCGAATCGATGGCACCGGTGCCGTGGTGATGCGCACCGTCGATGAACTCCTCGGATTGATCGAGGCTGCGGCCGCTCCGCTCGTAGCCCGTCACGAACATGAACTCGTCGAGCTCGAGGAGCGCATCGCCCGGTCTGGCGAGCGCGGTAGCGGGAAAGCGGCCATCGGGACCAAACACAAGCGTGAGTTGCGCCGGCATCGCACCGACGAACTACTCGCTGGGTTGGCCACGATCGCTGGCGTGTACCGAGATGCGTTGGCGGCCGGAACCATGACACGTCCGGAAGCCGGAGCCGAAGCAGTGCATGCCATCCACCACGCCATGGAAGCCTTCGCCATCAATGCCAACGAGGCGCTGCTACTGCAAGCATTGCTCTGGTCGCTCCCCGCCCTCAGCCAGACCTGAGGGCGACCGAACATACTGCGTGGTCCAGCTCACGATTCCGTAGCTGTCCGCGTCGGCGTTGATCTTCACCGTTGCGATCGACGTGATGTTGTCGGCGGTCGACGTGATCCGAACGGTTCGCTGCAGGTTCACATCTTCCTGATGCCGGTATCCGACAGTGACGTTGCCGTCCGTGGTTGTCGCCGACAGATCCGGCAACAGTGCTGCGACCATCGTGCCCTGGGTGGCGAGTCATCGTCTATTCAAAGCTCGCTCGAACGACCGGAGCGGCGCTCACAGGGTGCAGGCAACGCAGTTCGTCCGATAGCATCGCAGCGCTGCCCAGATAGCTCAGTCGGTAGAGCAACGCACTCGTAATGCGTAGGTCGTCAGTTCGATTCTGATTCTGGGCTCTGAGAAACACCAGCTAGATGGATGTTTCTTCCGGGATGGATTACGGCAGCCGCAACGCCATCCAAGATCCATCCAAGATTTCGTGTGTCGTTTGCGTCGTGAAGGGCTCGATGCGTGAGCGCCGTCCCGGGGTATGGGAGCTTGTCGTGCAACTCCCGCGCGACACCACGCACATCCGGGCCAGGCAGCTGAGCCGCTCGGTCCACGGCACCAAGCGCGAAGCGCAGCGAGCGTTGGCAGCGCTCGTGGCGGAGGTGTCGGCCGGCAAGATCACGTCGTCGACCACCGTCCTGCGGGAGCTTCTGGCGCGCTGGCTCGATCAC
>JBBREA010000210.1:0-3249 GCA_038203385.1 Acidimicrobiales bacterium
AGTACTACCAACGTCGTCTCCATGAAGTCAGCACGCTACGCCCACTGGGGTAGCGCGGAAGGGAACCTGTCATGCCTCAAATCGATCCTCTCTTGGCAACTCTGTTGCAGGCCACCGTCAACTCGGGGGCGTCAGACCTCCACATCACGGTCGGCCGCCCACCCACTGCCCGTCGTGACGGCACGTTGGTGTCGTTCGAAGGCGTCGAGGTGCTCACGCCGGAAGTCACGGCGCGTATGGTGCACTCACTCCTCAGCGACGTTCACAAAGTCGAGTTCGAAGAGAAGCGCCAGGTCGACTTCTCGTTCGGCATCGAGGCCGTCGGCCGCTTCCGCGCCAACGCGTTCCGTCAGCGCAACTCGTGTGCGCTCGCCTTACGCGTAGTGCCGTTCCGCGTGCGCTCGCTGGAAGAGCTAGGTGCTCCCAAGTCGGCGACCACACTCCTCAACAAGCCGTACGGCATTGTGCTCGTGGTGGGCCCCACTGGTTCGGGCAAGTCGACCACCTTGGCGGCCATGATCGACCGCATCAACGAATCAAAGCCGGTGCACATTCTCACCATCGAAGACCCGGTGGAATACCTGCATCATCACAAGATGGCGATGATCAACCAGCGCGAGGTGGGCACCGACGTGATGTCGTTCCCCGAAGGTCTGCGCAGTGCCCTTCGTGAAGATCCCGACGTGGTGCTGCTGGGCGAAATGCGTGACCGCGAGTCGATCTCGATCGCGCTCAGCTTGGCCGAAACCGGCCACCTCGTGTTTGCCACGTTGCACACCAACGATGCCAGCCAGGCGCTCGACCGCATCATCGACGTGTTCCCGGGTGACGAGCGCCCGCAGATCATGACCATGCTCGCCGGCACGTTGCAGGGCGTCATGTCGCAACGCCTCATCCCCGCCGTCAGCGGTGGTCGTGTTGCCGCGTACGAAGTGCTCATCGGCAACGAAGCCGTGCGCAACCTGTTGCGCGAGGGCAAGAGCCGCCAGCTGCGCAACGTGGTCGCCACCGGCGGCAGCGACGGCATGCAGACCATCGAGATGGACCTTGCCCGTCTGGTCACCTCCGGCCTCATCACCATGGAGATGGCGCAAGCCGCTTCTGCGTACCCGAAAGAAATCATGGCCCAGGTGTCGACGCTGCGCTCCCAAGCCCAAGCCGCTGCCACCGCAGCCGCCAACCAAGGCGCCACAAGCGGCTCCGGAGTAAGAGCCGACGCCGAAGTGGAACCCGTACCAGCCCCAGTGTGACAATTGGCGTCAGACACATCTCGTGACGATTGGGGTCTGATACCTCTCGTCACGGCCAACAAACGCAAGCAGGCAAGCGATGCCCGTGACGAAAGGTGTCCGACCCCAATCGCCACGAGCGCAAGAAGGAAAGAGAAGTAAGTGCCAGTAGCAAGAGGCCACCAAGACGCGTTCAAATCAATAGGCGGCGCCACGCCGTGCCCAGCCGGCTGGCTGGTGATTCCCGGTCGCTTAGCCGGAGTAACTGTGGTAGCCGAAGACGCCTTCGTGTTGAAAACCTTCATGGAAGTGCTCGACTACCGCCCGAAGTTCGACTTCGCTTGCGTCAACATTCCGTTCGGCTACCCCGAGTCTCCCCGACACCAGTATCGCCGTTGCGACGAGGAAGCCCGCGAGATGATCGGGTGGCCTCGTGTGATCGGGGTTCGCCCAGTGCCGTCACGCATGTCGCTGTTCGCCAAGAGCCGAACGGAAGCTCACGATCTCGAGCCGTGGCTCACCCGCAACGACTTCCGTAGGTTCCGGTGGATGCGTGAAGCAGCGATAGAAATCCAACCGTTCCATTCCAGGTCGTTCTACAGCGCCAACGCGGATCTGTCGTTCCAGCACATGAACGGTGACGAACCCCTGCACACCAACCCGTATCACGAAGACGGCCAGGTGGAGCGCCTCGAGTTGATCAGAACAAAGATGCCCGGTTTGGACGAGGTGGTGAACAGGGTCCCCCCAGTGGGCGCAGGCCTCCCCCACATGTTCGAAGCAGCAGCCATGCTCTGGAGCGCGAGACGGGCGAGCGGCAGAGCAATCAGCCGCCTACCAGCCGACCCAGAGTGGGACAACCAAGGCATAAGGGTCGAATTGGTCAGATAACCCGTGACGATTCACGGAAGCCAGTCCAGTCGAGCAAGACACACCCGTGACGAGAGGTGTCCGACCCCAAGCGTCACGGGCCTTGAGCAAAGGTCAGCTAACGCAGGGCAAGCCCAGTAACAGGCTCGTCCCGCCCGGTGAACATCATCGTGTCGATGAACGCCGCCATCGTGTCGGCCAGCTCGTTCTGACGGTGGAAGCAAGAGTTCGTCGTCTTCAACGCGTTCGCGAGCTGCGCCTCCACGGCTTGCAACCGCTCGATCGTCGCCACCGAAGACGGCCCGGGCGCGGACCCAGCCTGGTGGTACCCCGGCTCCGACCGAACCTGTTCCAACAACCCGATCAGCATCTCCCGCGTTCGCTCCAGGTTGGCGTGCGCCTCGTTGCGTGCAAAGTCAACTTGTTGCCGAGCGATCTCTGCGTGTGCGGCAATTGTCGTGAACTGCGAACTCACTTGAGCTGACAACTCGGCCATCAACACCTGCATGTCGGCAATCTCCAACTGCAAGCGAGCCGCTTCTTCGTTGCCGAAAACATCAAGTTGTTCCAGCGTGTTGTGGGTTTTGGACCGGCGTTGCATCCGTGACATCAGTTCCTTCTCAATGACGGACGGGTGGGCTCGCCGTCGTCCGCCCGATGTATCGGCAGATCTTGCTCGTTACTTGACGTCAGAATTTCTCCACATTTGTTGCAAATTGAGCTAAAGTCGTCCTGTCACACCGCCGATGACCATAGTGCGTTACCGGGAGCCTGTCTCACGGTGCGACATCAATCCAGTGAGAAGGCAACCCGCCCGTAGGGCGACTAGGAAGGAACCAACCATCATGAAGAACCGGAAAGACGAGGGCTTCACCCTCATCGAACTCCTCATCGTCATCGTCATCCTCGGCATCTTGGCCACCATCGTGGTCTTCGCCGTTCGTGGCGTTACCGATCAGGGCCAGACGTCGTCGTGCAACGCCGACAAGAAGACCATCGAGACCGCCATCGAGGCGTACTACGCCAAAGAAGGCAGCAAGGCCATCACGGGCATCACCACGTTGGTGACGGCGGGTCTGATCCGTGAAGCATCGACGAACTACGGCATCGGTCCGTTCACCAATAACCTCCAGACCGTTACCGCGATCAA
>JBBREA010000211.1:0-3182 GCA_038203385.1 Acidimicrobiales bacterium
GAACACCGGGTAGCCGCCGGTTCCCGGCTTGAAATAGAACTTCTCCCAGAAGCCCTTTACCTGCGGGATGTGGTGTTTGCGGTACTTGCCGAGGTAGCTCCCGTCGGCGTCGATCACCGCTGCGGTGTTGTAGTAGATGCCGGGCTGTTCGATCTCGTACATGGGCAGCACCATGACGAGGTTGAGTTCCTTGGCCAACGCTTGGAACCGTTTGGTGGTTGGACCGTCCGGGATGTACTCGGTGTATTCGTAGTACTCGACGTCTTGCACCTGACAGAAATACGGGCCGTAGAAGAGTTCCTGAAAACAGATGATTTGGGCGCCTTGTGCGGCAGCGTCTCGCGCAGCGGTTTCGTGCTTGGCGATCATCGACTCCTTGTCGCCGGTCCAATCGGTTTGGAGTAGTGCGGCTTTGACGATTCTTGTCATTGGGGACCTCGTTCGTGCTAGCGGCGACAACAACTCACTCGAGTCAGCGAGACGTGTTGAGACCATACGATTCGAGACGACGGCAAACAAGGCCGTCTTCGTCGTCTTCCAGATAATTCATGGTGCGAAACAATTCGATGGCGAGGACGTCGGCTGCGGCGCATATCGAGCACTCCGGCGAATACCGCTGCTATCGCCGAATGGTGGCTGCGGCCGCAATCCGTTCGAGGCAATTGCCTCGACGAACAGCAGGCGTCGGTCGTGGCGGCCACGGTGGAGCGTAGTGCAGGCCACACATGCGGGCTGCTGAGGACGATGGTTATGGCCTGGTTGGTCATGCCGCGCCCTCTGCACACCAGGTGGATCGGGTAGAGGATGGTGATCTCGTGGACGTCGATGTTGGTGTCGGTGTGAATCAGGATCAGGCGCCGGACGAGGGTGGCCCGATCGATGAGTACGTGCTGGGCGGCCCAGCGGATCGCCTCGGTCAGCCCGTCGACTGGTGGCAGGGTCACGGGAGGGCTCGACCGCTGGCGGAGGAGTTGGATGATGTCGAGACCGTCGCTGCCGCGTTTTGTGTCTTGTGATGAGTGTCGGTCGAGCCAGGCGTGCAGTTTGCAGCCGAGCAACGCCAGCCAGTCGGCGACTGGTGCAACGACGGTGGTTCCGCCGCAGTGGATGGTGGCCTGGATCGGGTGCGCGGCGGCCGCCCAGTGGGCAGTGACGAAGAGGCGCTGTTTGGGGGTCGAGTCCGTCGAGTTTGCCTGTCGGATCGTCGACTTCGATCACTTCGAGTTCGTTGCCCTGCAGGTTGCGTTTGCCGGGTTGGGTCCTCTCCTGTGTTGCGTGTTGCTTTATGAAGCAACACGCAACAGAGCGCAAGTCGAACGCGATCCTTGGCTTCGAGCTGAGGGGCGTGAAGTGGCTCCCAGCCGAGATCGGGCGCTCCGAAATCGGCTCGTGCTTGCGGCTTGAGCGCCCACAACGGCGGGTGAGAACTGGGTTGGAACGGCGTGATTATCGAGCTCTGCACTGGGGCCGAAGTCGCGCAGCTCCTGATGGGCTGGCATCGTGATTCTACGGCGGGTCATGCGCTTCCGGGTTTCGTCACGTTGCGTGATGGGTCGTAGCTATGTGGCCACGTTCCGTCAGCCAGATACGCCAGCGGACGCATCTCGTCACTTTGTGTGGTGAGTCGATCACCATCGAGCAGCTTGGTCATTGGCCGGTGAAATTGCGGCAGAGCAATAGGGCCGTCGGTGTCTGCGGTGAACGCAATCGGGGCGAACTCGGCTGCCGACGTGTGAGCCGTCGCAGAAGGGACGGCTGCCGCCGCACCGCACTACCCGCGCTACGTGCGGCCAGATCGCGCGGTATTCCGTGACGTCACGAAGGGGCCGAACTGCGGCGATTCGCCGGTGCATGTCAGCGTAATTCTGCGCCGTCGTTATCCGTCGGATTCAGAGGCCGAACCGCCCTTGGCGAACCGCCGAACAATCAAGCTGGTTCAGTTGCTGGTCAATGGCGAACGAGGATCGTCGTCATCGATCGGTGGAGTCAGCCGTGTCGTCGGGGTGTGGGCGATGCTCGGAACAGTGACTGAAGACGACCACACTGGGCCGAAGTGACTTGATTCGGCGGATCGACTCGACGGCGCCGATGCGAAGTTCCGATGTTTCGGAGTTGCTCGGGGTTGCGACTTCGTTGACGTATTCGATCGTGTTCCAGACGGCTTGGCCGGCGATCACGATTCGTTCGTCTCCGGCTTCGACGAGGAGTGACTGGTGGCCGGCGGTGTGGCCCGGTGTTGCCAGGATGGTGATGCCTTCTGCGAGTTCGAGATCGCCGTCGAGGGATTGACGCTGCCCTTCGGGTGCGAGCGCCCACGTCGCATCGGTGTAGTAGGCGTCGGCGTCGACGTTGTCGACTTCGGCGTGCTGGACGAACACCGGAATGTCCGCCCTGTAGAAGAGCGGTTCTGGCCCCAGTGGTCGAAGTGAAGGTGACCGTTGACGATAGCGATCACCGAGTCGGTGGCGAAGCCATGGTTGCCCAACTCCTCGTCGAGAGAGTGAATCTGTGGGTCGTAGACCTCGTCAATGAACTCGTTGTCGACGCCGACACCGGTGTCGAAGAGAATCGTTCCATCGGGATGTCCTATCGAGTAGCCGTAGACCCGACAGACCGGGTCGTTGGCAGCCTCGGGATGCCAGTCAGGTAGTGACAGGGTCGCAAGATTCAGCGTCGCGATTCGGGGCATCGTCGTGAGGGCCATCACCGATTGTCGCATGAGGGTCGTTCGCTTGGCGTGGCGGCACCGGTTCTTCGACGCCGTTGGCTAATCCGCTCGAGAACGTGCGAGCGCGAAAGACTTGCACCCTGCGCGCTGACAGCACTGGAGGGACGGTGCGATCGGCGTTGAAAGAACCGGCGCATAATCGCGGGCCCAACCGGCGACGTCGCGCCACGGATCCGGCGCTCCGTGAGGCGCGAGCGCCCGATATCGCTCGCTGTTGCGAAGGGCAGTTGGCTAGGCCACTACAGGACTTCGAACTGACAGTTTGAACCCGGTGCGTTGGCCAGACGTTTGTCTGCTGTCACCAGCGGGCAGTCCAAGGCCTCGGCGAGGGCGACGTAGCAAGAGTCATAGGCACTGACGTTGTCGCGCAAGTCCCACCCGCGACGTAGGAAAGGTGCCGTGGGATACACGACGAGTGGAAGACTCAGCAGATCTTCCAGCGCGTCCGATGCTT
>JBBREA010000212.1:0-3139 GCA_038203385.1 Acidimicrobiales bacterium
GCGGCAGGGGATTGGCCCCTATTTGGTCGGTTCGGCTGCCGCAAAGTTGGTGTGGGGTTTTGCAGTGGGGACCTCGCCGCCATTGAACCGAGTTTGTGGCAGGACACCCACCGCCGGGTTTTGTGGCAGGAGGTTGGTCCGTATCTGGTTGGTTTGGCTGCCGCAAAATTGGGTGTGGGGTTGTGTGGCAGCGGATTGGTCCGTATCTGGTTGGTTTGGCTGCCGCAAAGTCGACCTGCCTTGCCTCGGCGTTGCGGGTGGGGTTGGCAGCGTGGGCGCTGGGGTCACTTCGCTCGCTGCGACACGTGCCACCGGAGCAACCAACGTTCGAGTCCGATGACGACGAGCTGGGCAGCGATGCCGAGTAGCGCCGAACACAGGATCGTCGTCCACAGGATGGCCGACAACTGCTGCGCTGCCGCGCGTTTACCCCAGGCTCCCAGCCCCTCGGTGGTGAACGCAGCGCCTTCGGCAAAGTACGCCGCCGCGAGCCCCAGCCCCACGTTGATCCGAGCGGCGGTGAAGATGCTCGGCAGCGCGGAGGGCAAACGAAGTTTGAGCAGCACCTCTCGACGCGGCGCGTCGATCGATCGGAAGAGTTCCCGAGCGGCAGGATCAGCGCCGCGCATGCCGGCGACGGTGGCGTACACCCATCCCGGAACGGTGACGAACGCCACGAGAAAGACGATCGATGGCCCGCCGCTGCCCAGCCACAACACGATCGAGGTGATGTATGCAACCCATGGCGTCACCAGGATCAGTACCAGCACGGGTTGCGACGCTTGCTCGAGTGGTCGAAACGCAGCCAGCAATGCGCCCACAACCACTGACACCACCAGCGATGCGACGACGCCGAGCACGAGGTGCCGGGCGGTGACCCACGTGTTTTCAAGATAGAAGCTCGGGGTATCAGCGAACGCGCTCACCATTCGCGACGGGGCGAGAAGTTTCATCGGAGCGACATCGCGCCATGTGACGAAGCCCTCCCATACGGCGATCAGGGTGATTGCGCCGATCATCGCCCAAGCCGTGGCCGACGCACGCGACGATGTTTTCATCCTGCGGCTCCAACGACGAGAGCATGTCTGAGTTGTGTGACGATGGCGAAGAACTCGGGGCTGTCCTCGAGGTCGGGTAAACGGGGGTGCGGCAAGTCGATGTCGACGATGTCCACCACGCGGCCGGGCCGGGCTGACATCACGACAACCCGGTCAGAAATGAACACGGCCTCGGGTATCGAGTGGGTGACGAACAAAACGGTCGTGTTCAACGGCTCGCACAGAGTGGCGAGTAGATGACGCATGTCGGCTCGGGTGATTTCATCGAGCGCTGCGAATGGTTCGTCCATCAAGAGGAACGGCGCGCCCAACGCGAACGCTCGGACGAGGGCTACCCGCTGCTGCATGCCGCCAGACAGCTCGTGCGGGTACGAGTTGCGGAAGGCTGAAAGACCAACTCGATCGAGCAACTCCACAGCGTCGGGAAGGCGCGCAGGGTTGGCCGACCGGTTCAGATCCTGGAGCAACGTCGCGTTTTCCTCGACCGTGCGCCAAGGCAGCAGCGCCGGCGATTGTGGTACGAATCCGATTCGCTTGTGCCGGCGCGCTGCATCGGGTCCGGCATCTTCGATGGCGACCGAACCGGCGCTGCTCGCCTCCAAGCCGGCCACGATTCTCAACAACGTGGTTTTGCCGCACCCGCTCGGCCCGAGGATGGTGACGACGTCGCCAGCGCTCACCTCGAGATACACAGGGGTCAACGCCTCGAATTTGCCGAAGCTTTTGGCCACTCCGCGCAGGACGATCGCAGCGCGACCGCGCTGAGTTGCCTCGCGATCTGGTGCATCGGGCGTCACGTCGGCGGAGCGTACCGGTTGTGGCAGCGCACGGCCCCCCGTAGCATTGCCGAGTCCGTTTGGGCTGGAAAATCTTCCGGCGCAGGCGCGATGCGATCAGTCCCTCCGGGCCGACGCGTCCTTCAACAATGCTGGAAGGCATACCTCATGGCACTCAAGGCCAAATCTGACATCGTCGCCGAACACGGCAAGACCTCGAGCGATACCGGTTCCACCGAAGTGCAGATCGCGCTCCTCACCGACCGCATTGCACACCTCACCGAGCATCTCAAGATGCACCAGAAAGATCACCACAGCCGTCGTGGCTTGTTGATGCTCGTCGGTCGGCGTCGTCGTCTGCTCGACTACTTGCGTGGCATCGATGTAGAGCGTTACCGCGCCATCATCGCCACCCTCGGCCTTCGCCGCTGATCGTTGCCGGCCTTCAGGCCAGTTCATCTGGTCGAACGATACTCGCCGGTGAACTCAGCCAACTGGCGACCGGTTTCGATCCGGCTGCCTTCGCCACCAGGACGATCTTCGAGCCCGGATGCTTCGCCCGGTCCACAGCGGCGAGCTCCCGAAAGGTCTCGTTGCCGAAACGGCAGCGGGGCCTTTTGCTTGTCAGGCACGAGCTATCGGCCGTTTCGCTCGCGGTGTGCGCAACCCGGCCAGCAACACGGTCGACGCTTGCCTTCTTCCAGTTCCTCTTGGGTGCGCCGAATTCGTCGGAGACGGGTGGTGTGCTGTTTGGCGTCGTCGACCCAGCAGATGAACTCGTTGCGCGCGAGCGGTGTGATGTCGTTCCAGGCGTGGAGCGCCGTTGGATTTGCCAACAGCGCAGTGCGCAAATCTGCAGGGAGGTCGTGAACTGGTCCACCAGCAACGTTCGTTTCACCCATGCGACCACCGTAGTGCGCTCATCTGGCCCTCCGGCGAAGCCGTCTGGCTGTCCGTTCGCCGGTGCGATCAGAGCGTGTCGTCGTCGAGCCAGAGTAGGACCATGAGGACGCGGCGGTGACTCTCGGTGGTCTCCGGTAGATCGAGTTTGGTGAGGATGTTGCCGATGTGACGCTCGACGGTTTTGTTGGCAACCACGAGAGCTTGGGCGATGGCGGCATTGGATCGACCCTGCGCAACGAGGCTCAAGACCTCTCGTTCTCGAACGGTCAGAGGTGCCAGACGATCCCTCGTCGCCGTCCGGCCGAGGAGGGTGGAGACGACCTCCGGATCCAGCACCGTCCCGCCGCCACGAATGGTGGCGAGCGCCTCCACAAGGGCGGGTACGTCGAGCACGCTGTCTTT
>JBBREA010000213.1:0-3100 GCA_038203385.1 Acidimicrobiales bacterium
CGGCCGGCGCCGAGGGGCTCAGGCGTTCGTGCCCACACGTTGTCAGCGGGTGCTGACGAAGCTGCGAACGATGGGCTTGTCCGGGCCGAGACCTTTCACTTTGCCTGCTGGCGGCCAATGATCGTCGCGGCTGTAGGCCCACCATTCGAGCGGGTTGAGGTAGTACGCGCACGACTCGACGGTCTTGCCGAGTGAGGCACGCTCTTCGCCCTCCCGTCGTTGGCGAATCAGCCACACGAACACACCGGCCACCGCTCCCCCGAGCATCCACCCGCCGTACAGGACGGGGTAGAGCGGGCCCAGCCAACGCGCTTGCCACACGTGCACGTCCTCGTGATCGGTGACCAGCTTCGCACGACGCGGGTGCGTGGTGTCACCGCTGCCGTGGACAGAGTTGCCATACGTGATCGCAAATCCGCGGCGCATGGTCATGCCACGTGCGTACACGTGTCGGTTCCGTCGCTCGCTGAGCGCAGCGGAGAAACCCGGTTCCCCTCGCACCGCTCCAACACCGTGACTCACCACTGCGGCAGTGGTGGTGGCCAAGGCCCAAGTGGAATCCAGCACGAACGCAACGTTTCCGGCGGGCTGACGCCACGCGTAGATGCGCCGGCCTCCGGAGATGACGCCGTTCAACGCTCCGACGACGGCTGCCGGAGCACCGAGACCAACCAGGGATCCTGCCATCCCGGCGAGTGCTGCACCCGCCATGCCGGCCAGTGCGGCCTCACCCGAGCGACGCATACGACGGCAGGGGTCAGCGTTCGCGAAGCTTGGAAAGCAACCGAAGAAGTTCGAGGTACAGCCACACGATGGTGACCAGCAACCCGAACGCTGCGTACCACTCGAAGTCTTTGTCGAGACCCTGCTTGACGCCCTTGTCGATGAAGTCGAAGTCGAGTGCCAGGTTCATCGCCGCCAAACCGGCGACGAACACGCTGAACCCGATGCCGAGCAGACTCGGGCTGGACAGGAATGACGGCGACGAGCCCGAGACCAGGCTGATGACGAACGTGATGCCGTAGAACAACATGAGACCGAGCGTGGCGGTGACGATGATCTGACGGAACCGATCGGTGACCTTGATGATCTGCGTGCGGTACAGCACCAACATCACGGCGAACACACCGATGGTGGCGCCGGCGGCCTGCACGACGATGCCGTCGTAAAACGTCTCGTACATCTTCGAGAGCGCACCAACGAAGAATCCTTGTCCGAGTGCGTACACCGGGCCGACGAACTTTGCGAGGCGCGGTTTGAAGTACAGGAGGATGGCGCTACCGAAGCCGACGGCGACACCGATCCAGGCAAGCGCTGGAATGCGGTACTGCACCAGACCATCGACGACTTGCGGCTTCGTTTGGATCCAACCGACCGTGGCCCCCACGAGCAACAGTACGAAAAGCGACGCAGTTGCGGTGATGGTGCCGTTCACGGACATGCGGTCTGGGCGCCATGAGCTGACCGGCCCGTCGTTCATACCTGGCACGTAGCCCGTGCCGGGTTCGGGCGCTGCCCACGTTGTGGAAGCGGACTTGAATGTCCGTTCGTTCAACACCGGGTTCGACATTGATTCCTCCTTGGAATCGCCGACCGCCGCGGGCGGCCGACTGTTGGTGCAAGTGTACCGAGCCCGCTGACGTCCCTCGGCCAGGGGCCCGCCTCCGACCCGAATCGAGGCCATCTGAAAAACAGATACTGCATCGACAATCATTCGGAAGAGTGCTAGAGGCGCTCCGTCACACGTCTGTCGGTTGACCGTCTACGCGGAGTCGGTATCGTAACCACATCTCCACCCGCGGCAGGTGGACCGATCTTGCCTCCCAGCGCAGCGACCGGTTGATCTTCTGCTCTGGAGTTGCCAAGATCGCCAGAAACGGCGAGACGACCATCGGACCGAAGGAGCCAACAACGTGGCCAAAGATCGCGTCGATCGTGACGACGAAGACCTCGTCCGCCTGTACCTCACTGACATCGGTCAGTACACCCTGTTGACGAAGGACGATGAAGTTCGCCTTGCGAAAGCGATCGAGGCCGGCAAGGAGGCCATCGAGTCGCTCGACGCCGGCGGCTCCGACCTCACCGCCGCGAAGAAGCGCGAGTTGCGCCGTCTCGCCCGCAAAGGTGAAGAGGCCGAGCGTCAATTCGTTCAGTCCAACCTGCGGCTCGTGGTGTCCATCGCCAAGAAGTACCAAGCGTCCGGCCTGCCGTTGCTCGATCTCATTCAAGAGGGCAACCTGGGCCTCATGCATGCGGTCGAGAAGTTCGACTGGCGCAAGGGCTTCAAATTTTCCACGTACGCCACGTGGTGGATACGTCAGGCGATCACTCGTGGTATTGCGAACACCGGTCGCACCATCCGACTCCCCGTTCACGCAGGGGACACTCTTGCCCGGCTCCAGAAGGCGCGCTCGCGCCTCGAACTCAAGTACGGCCGCCCAGCCACCTTGTCGGAACTGGCCAAAGAAGTCGAAATGCCGGAAGACAAGGTCACCGAAGCCTTGCGCTTCGCCGCTGAGCCGTTGTCGTTGTCCGAGCCCTTGCGAGAAGATGGCGACGCCGAACTCGGCGACGTCGTGGAAGACCGGTCGGCCGAGTCGCCGTTCGAAGTCGCCGCAACTGCCTTGCTACCCGACGAGATCGCACGACTGTTGGCGCCGCTCGACGAACGTGAGCGCGAAATCCTCAAACTGCGCTTCGGACTCGATCGCGGCGAATCGCGTACCCTCGAAGAGGTCGGCGAGCACTTCAACCTCACGCGTGAGCGGATCCGCCAGATCGAAGCTCGTGCCATGTCGAAGTTGCGTCACCCATCGAGCGACACTGGTGCGCGCGATCTGCTTGCTGTGTGATTCGTCGAGAAACGTTGCCGCCTTGGCAAGCCGTCATCTGACACACTGATCCCCGTGACCATCCATGTGCGACCGGCCACCAAGGCGGACGCATCCGGAATCACCGACGTGCAAGTCGCCTCGTGGCGAGCGGGCTACGCCCATATTTTTGCCGCCTCCGAAATGGCGGCACCCGACTTCGATGCGTCGCGCAGAGAGAGATGGTCTGCGTGGAGACTGGCTCCGGGCGAGCGAGTCTTCGTCGCGCT
>JBBREA010000214.1:0-3014 GCA_038203385.1 Acidimicrobiales bacterium
GCGAGGTGGGTACCGACGTGCTGTCGTTTCCCGAGGGCCTGCGCAGCGCGCTTCGTGAAGACCCCGACGTGGTGCTACTTGGTGAAATGCGCGACCGCGAGTCGATCTCGATCGCGCTCAGATTGGCCGAAACCGGCCACCTCGTGTTTGCCACGTTGCACACCAACGACGCCAGCCAAGCGCTCGACCGCATCATCGACGTGTTCCCCGGCGACGAGCGCCCGCAGATCATGACCATGCTCGCCGGCACGTTGCAGGGCGTCATGTCGCAGCGCCTCATTCCCGCCATCTCTGGTGGTCGTGTGGCCGCGTACGAAGTGCTGATCGGCAACGAGGCCGTGCGCAACCTGTTGCGTGAGGGCAAGAGCCGTCAGCTCCGCAACGTGGTGGCCACCGGAGGCACCGACGGCATGCAGACCATCGAGATGGACCTGGCAAGATTGGTGACTTCGGGTTTGATCAGCATGGAAATGGCGCAGGCCGCATCCGCCTATCCAAAAGAGATCATGGCCCAGGTGTCCACGCTGCGCTCGCAAGCCCAAGCAGCAGCAACAGCAGCCAACAACCAAGGAGCCACCTCAGGCTCAGGAGTAAGGGCCGACGCAGCAGCAGAAGAAAAAGAACCAGCCCCAGCATGACCGTGACGTTTGGGGTCTGACCCATCTCGTCACGGAGGCAAGGAAAAGCAAGCAGTAGTAACCCGTGACGAGAAGGGTCTGACCCCAAGCGTTACGAGAGCGCAAGAGCAGTAGGAACAGGAGAAGAGGTGCCAGTAGCAAAAGGCCACCAAGACGCCTTCAAGTCAATAGGCGGCGTCACCCCCTGCCCAGCCGGCTGGTTGGTCATCCCCGGTCGTCTGGCAGGAGTCACCGTCGTCGCCGAAGACGCCTTCGTCCTCCGCACGTTCATGGAAGTCCTCGACTACCGCCCCAAGTTCGACTTCGGCTGCGTGAACATCCCGTTCGGCTACCCAGAGTTCCCGCGACGCCCATACCGCCGCTGCGACGAAGAAGCAAGAGAGATGATCGGCTGGCCAAGGCAGATCAACGTCCGCCCGGTGCCGTCACGAGCAGCGCTGTTCGCGAAGAGCCGAACCGAAGCACACGACCTCGAGCCGTGGCTGACGAGAAACGACTTCCGTCACTTCAAGTGGATGCGTGAAGCGGCGATAGAAATCCAGCCGTTCCACGCCAGGAGTTTCTACAGCGCCAACGCGTCGCTGTCGTTCCAACACATGAACGGCGACGAGCCGTTGAAGACCAGCCCGTATCACCGCGATGGTCAGGTGGAGCGCTTGGAGTTGATTCGCACCAAGATGTCCGGATTGGACGACGTGGTGGGCCGTGTACCCCCAGTAGGCGCTGGACTATCACACCTGTACGAAGCAGCAGCCATGCTCTGGAGCGCCAGAAGGGCCAGCGGCCGAGCCATCAGCCGATTGCCAGCAGACCCAGAATGGGACGACCAAGGAATCAGAGTAGAACTAGTCAGATAGAGAAACACCGCGGAAGGGTCACGCAGCGCGGAAGGGGTCAGGCACCAAGCGTGCACAAGAAGCACGAAGGGGTAGGCAGGGCGACGGGCGCGATTGGTGCCTGACCCCTTACGTGCGGTCAGGGCAGCAAAAAAACCAAGGACCTACCGCAAGGCCAACCCAGTAACAGGCTCGTCGCGCCGCTCGAACATCATCGTGTCGATGAACGCAGCCATCGTGTCGGCAAGCTCGTTCTGCCGATGGAAGCACTGGTCAGTCGTCGCCAACGCCGCTGTCAACTGCGTCTCGACAACCTGCAACCGCTCGATCGTCGCCAACGACGACGGCCCCGGCGCCGACCCCGGCTGGTGATACCCGGGCTCTGCCCGCACCTGCTCCAGCAACCCGATCAGCATCTCACGCGTCCGCTCGAGGTTCGCATGGGCTTCATCCCGTGCAAAGTCAACTTGCTGCCGTGCGATCTCTGCATGGGCCGCAATTGTCGTGAATTGTGAATTCACCTGAGTGGAAAGCTCGGCCATCATGGTCCGCAGGTCAACAATCTCAGCCTGCAGCCGCGCCGCCTCCTCGTTGCCAAATACATCATGTTGTTCCAGCGTGTTGGAGGTTTTCGACCGGCGTCGCATCGGGAATGGCAGCTCCTTCGTAGTGGCGGATGGTACTGCACGCCTTCGGCCGTTGTTCGTATCGGCATTTCTTGCTCGTTACTTGACGTCAGAATTTCTCCACATTTGTTTGAAATTGAGCTAAAGTCATCTCGTCTCACCGCCGATGACCACTATGCGTTACCGGGAGCCTGTCTCACGGTGCGACAAACATCCCACTTGAGAAGGCAACCCGCCCGCAGGGGCGACAAGGAAGGAAACACCCACCATGAAGAACCGTAAAGACGAGGGCTTCACCCTCATCGAACTCCTCATCGTCATCGTCATCCTCGGTATCTTGGCCACCATCGTGGTCTTCGCCGTTCGTGGCGTGACCCAAGACTCACAGGAGAACGCCTGTAAGGCGACTCAGAAGACCTACCAGACGGCCATTGAAGCCTGGTACGCCGGCGGCGAGGCCACCACGCTCAACGTGCATCCCAGCGGCCTTGACTTGGAAACAGCGGGTCTCATCCGCACCTACGACGGCACTAAGATGGAAGTTATCGACGGCGCCAACACAGCCACGGCCGCAAACGACAAGTCGACCGTGGGACCCGTCGCAGCGAGTGATTGCGCGGGCATCGCCGGCGTCGTGACCGGCTGACAGACACGCTGATACATCTGACCCCCACGGTGGCAGGCGGCGCCTGCCACCGTGGGGGGTTGTGTCTTTTTCAGCTTGCTCATCAATTGGCGGAGACGCCGATCGCAGAGAGTTCAGCCGCCTCGGACCTCTCGCCGATTCGCCAGAGCCCCATTCGGCCAGCCGGGTCGAGCCACACGAGACGTGCGTCCAAGCGTCCGGTCAGAGTCGGATCGCTGGTAGACGCGAACACGTACCCGTCGGATTGTTCCCAACCATCGACGGAGGT
>JBBREA010000215.1:0-2959 GCA_038203385.1 Acidimicrobiales bacterium
ACCCGAGATGTATCCCGACAATCCGTAGCTGCTGTCGTTGGCGATGCGCACCGCGTCGTCATCGTCTTCATAGCCGATCATCACGAGCACCGGACCAAAAATTTCCTCACGCGCGATCGTCATGTCGTTGGTGACGTGCGAGAACACGGTCGGCTTGACGTAGAAGCCGCGCTCGAGCCCCTCGGGTTTGCCCAGGCCCCCGGCTTCGAGCTTCGCACCCTCTCCCACACCCTTCTCGATCAATTGCTGAATGCGGTCGTATTGCACCTTGGAGACCACCGGACCAATACGCGCTCCACTGTCGGCAGGATCGCCCACCGTCACGTCGAGCGCAGCAGCTGCAGCGATGGCTGCGGCCTCGTCCATTCGAGCCATCGGAACCAGCATTCGGGTCGGCGCATTGCACGATTGGCCCGAGTTGACGCACATCCCTGCCATGTCGCGAGCGATGGCGGTGGCGAAATCAGCATCGTCGAGAATGATGTTCGCCGACTTGCCCCCGAGCTCCTGAGTGACCCGCTTGACACTCGGCGCAGCACAGCGCGCCACCTCGATACCGGCGCGGGTCGACCCGGTGAACGAGACCATGTCGACATCTGGGTGGGACGACAACGCCGAACCGACGTTGACGCCGTCGCCGTTGACGAGGTTGAACACGCCAGGCGGGACTCCCGCTTCGTGAAGGATCTCGGTGAACAAGATGGCGTTCAGCGGTGCGACCTCGGACGGCTTGAGCACCATGGTGCATCCGGCGGCCAGGGCGGGCGCGACCTTGCAGGCGATCTGGTTGAGCGGCCAGTTCCATGGCGTGATGAGCGCGCACACACCGATTGGCTCACGCACCACGAGCGACGTGCCGATCTCCTCTTCGTACTCGAACTCTGCCAGCACCTTCCGTGCTGTCATGATGTGCACGAGGCCGGCGCCCGCCTGTGCCCGCTGCGCTACCTTGAGGGGTGTTCCCACCTCTTGGCTGATGACCGTGCCGATGTCGGCGAGGCGAGCCGAGTAGACCTCGATGATTCGGTCGAGAAGTGCGAGACGCTCCTCGCGCGTGGTCTGCGAGAACGATTCGAAGGCACGACGCGCGGCGGCGACGGCTGCGTCGACGTCGTCGGGACCGCCCATGGCGATCGTTTCGATGACTTCTTCGGTAGCCGGGTTGATGACGTCGAGAGCGTCGGTGGACTTGGGCTCGACCCACTGACCGTCGATGTAGAACTGCTTGACGTGATCCATCCGTGAACGACTCCTGAGATCCTCGGCGACCGGAATGCCGTCGATCCGGCCAGGCTAGTGAGCCGCTGCCCGTACCGCCGCTCGTGCGCCGGAGCGCACCATCGGTCCCCTACTCGGCACTGGACGTCACTCGCAACGCTCGTTGGCGGCGGCACCGATGACGATCGAACGAAACGCGTTGTGGAACACCTCTTCGTACCGTTCCCAGTTGGACGTGGGGGTGGTTGCTGTGGCGGTATACCCCCGGCCGTCGGCGACAGCATAAAGTTGCAACTGGGTGACCGGAAGCCCATCAGGTGGCGTCCAGCTGAACTTTCTCCAGATGGCTGGGGTCCCCCCGAGGTCGAGTCGTCCGTTGGCATGCTCGCTGAACTGGGGGAACTGATCGCGCAGAAGTTCGAGTTGCACCATCGCATACCGCTCGGTGTCAAACGACCCGTCGAGTGGCTCGGACGAAGCGATCACGTTGCCGAGCCCATCGGGAGCAAGCAGCGTCACAGAAGTCTTGTGGTACCAACCCTCCGGACAGACGGGTTGGATTCCAGTGTTACTGATCCTCATGCTGGGTTCCTCTGTTCGGATCGTCCACGACGAATGGTTCGAGCGCGCACCAGCAGCACCGACGCCACAGCGAGGGCGGCCACGCCCATGCCGGTGTAGTACCGAAGCAGTCGGATCGCCGCGTCGGGGTCGCCGACTGCGGGCACGTTCACGGTGACGACCTTCGGGACGCGGATGGTCGATGATCCGCGGCCCACGTTCTCGTAAACCACACGGGTTTCGGTGTGAGCCGGCGTACTGCTGAACCCCAGCGATGTCGCCCGCTCGGAGTCGTACGGAAACATCGCCACCAACGCGGCGATCGCGCACGTCGCCAGTACCAGGCCGGTCACGGTGACGGATCGGGTGACTGGTCGCAGCAGCCGGGCGCGACCAAGTGCGGGCAGCAACATCGATACCGCCTCGATTCGGTGCAACACCACCACGCATGCCAGCGACCAGGCTGCGGTCGCGACGAGCACCCCGATATACCACGCCAGACCGCCGTCGACCGCTGCTGCGAGAGCCAGGGTGCAGGCAAGCCCCACGAGGCCCAAACCCAATGGGCCCGCCGCCTGCAATGTGAGGCCCTTCACGTACGCGGGCGGTGGCAGTACACCTGCCGCCGTGGCTTGCCGTACGTGCGTCAGCTCCTCGGCCGCCCAGCGCGTCGACGAGCCAAAGGGCCGTACGCCGGATGCCCGTCGGCGGAGCCGGTGAGCTCGTTGGTCGAGTGGGTCGTGAGCCAACAACTCGACAGCTATGGCAGCCGCGATGTGGGGGCGTCGGAAACGATGTTGCGCCGCCACGATCAGATCGACCTCAGCCGCTGCGTACCGGGGTTCGAGCGAGCCGGCGAACTCACTTTCGAGTCGGCGCAAGAGTTCGAACGCGAGCGCCTCTCGCCCAGCGCTCGCTGTGCCGACGACAGTCCAGTAACGCGACCGATAGCTGATCGCATCGAGCTCCTGCAGTCGTTGCACACGCGCCCACAGTGAGTCCTTGTCGGCATCGATCGCGCACCGAACGGCGAGAATGGCGCACTCGGGATCGTCGGGCGCCAATGACGTCGCCTGTGCTGCGCTGCGCTCGGCTTCGCTGACGCGTCCTGCCGCCAAAAAGCAGTCGCCCTGCAAAACATGCGTAGCGCTGCTGCCGGGGAATTGCGCCACCAGATCGG
>JBBREA010000216.1:0-2945 GCA_038203385.1 Acidimicrobiales bacterium
GAATGGCCGGCAACGACATCTCGGCCTGGATCCCGAGTTGATCCTCGGAACGGGTCTCGAGTCGCGGCCGCATCCGGTCGGGGTCGAGCACCCCCGATTTCTCCATGACGTAACGCGACTCGATGCCAGATGCCTTGACGATGAACGCCTCGTCGGGAGCAGCACGCTCGGTGAGGATGCCGGCTGCGATCTCGTCGGCATGTTCGGCGTTCCACTTCTCCACTGACGCGCTCAGCGACGCGGCAAGCTCGGCATTGCTGATCGACTCGGGCGGCGTGAACAGACCGGTGCCGGTGATCGACACCCCGACACTCGTTGCAGGAAAGGGAACCGTCATGCGCGCCAAGCTATTCACCTACCCAGCAGTAACTCCCACCGGTCAGTGGGTGCCATGCACAGCCTGACCGCTAACTGAGGAGATGGCTGCGCACGAGGCTGCGCACCATGTCGATGCCCACGCCCTTGCTGGCGCTCGCCCAGACGATGTCGCCCTTCTCGAGCTGGCACCCGGCAGCGAGATCGTTCTTGCGCGTCGCCCGCTTGGACGACTTCACCTTGTCGTGCTTCGTGGCGACGACGGTGTGGGGCACCTCGTTGAAGCGCAGCCACTCCAGCATCTGCTGATCCAGCTTGGTCGGGCCGATCTCGCCGTCGATCAAGATGAAGACCATGACCAGATAGTCGCGTTCGAGCAGATAGCCCTCGATCATCTCGGGCCAGTCGTTGCGAATGGACTTCGCAGCCTTCGCGTAGCCGTAACCGGGCAGGTCGACGAGGGTGCCCTTGCCGTCCCCCTCGTCGAGGGTGAACAGGTTGATCAGCTGCGTGCGCCCCGGTGTGTTCGACACGCGCGCGAGCTGCTTCTGGTTGGCGAGCGCGTTGATCAGGGACGATTTGCCGACATTGGATCGACCCACAAAGGCCACCTCGACCGTGGCTTCGGGCAGCGTGTGAGTCCGTGACGCCGACTCGACGAACGAGATCTGCAACGGTCCGGACTGACTCACCGTTCCAGTGTGCAGATTCGTTGCAAGAAAAGTGCAAGGACGGGCCGCGACGATGCTCATGCACCGTGACACGCACACGACGACCCACCTGTCACCAGGGTGGTCACCAGCAGAAAGAACCTCTCCATGACGAACTCCACGAAGCACCTGACCAGCACCCGTACCAGCACCGGCATCCTGAAGACCTCGGCCATCATCGGCGCGTGCATCGCGTTCAGCGCATGCGGCGCGATCACCGAGAAGATCACCGAAGAAGGTGCCGAGCGCATCCTCGAATCCGAGAGCGGCGAGAAGGTCGATCTCGACTTCGACAGCGGCAACGGCAGCTTCTCCGTCAAGACCGAAGAGGGCGGCTTCTCCGTCGACGAGAACGGCAACTTCGTCGTCACCGACCAGGACGGCTCGGTGTTCACCGGCAGTGCCAGCGAGGATCAAGTCACCGTGAGGGATCAGAATGGGGACCCGGTCGTCGACCTGAGTGGCGACGGGACCAACGGTGAGATGACCGTGGCAGGTGAAGACGGAGCCGCTGTCTTTCGCGTGTTCACCGAGATCCCGGCCGAATGGCCGAGTGAGATTCCCCGCCCGGAAGCCATCGCCATCGACGCCGGCACCTTCATCAACGCTGACGGCGACACCGTCCTGTCGATCGTGGGGACCCCGAACAAGGGAGACGCCGTCGAGTACACCGAGACCTACTCGTCGGCACTCATGGCGGCCGGACTCACAGAGACCGGCCGATTCGACTCATCCTCCGACAGCAGTACCAATGCGCAGCGCACGTATGAGAGCAACGACTGGACAGTCAACGTCAGCGGTTACGAGGACAACTCGACAGGAACAGTCAGCATCAGCGTCGCCTCGAAGACCGACTGATCGACTCTCGACGCCGTCACCCGCTCAGCAGCGATGCCGTCACCCGCTCAGCAGCGATGCCAGGGCCCAGATCGCCGCCACGAGGCCGATGCCTGAATACAGCAAGCTCCGGCCGACTGGTGCGCGCTGCAGGTTGCCGTCATCGAGCTGACGCTCCGGCGGCTTGACGACTGCGAGGAAGTTCCCGACGCAGAGCGCACCGCCGAAGGCCAGGACCAGGTAGGCCAGCAGATCTTCGCCGAGGAACATGTTCACAGCATGCCAGGGCGACGGGCATGCAACTACCGCGGGTCGCCGTTGCTGACCGAACAGCGCGAGAATCTCGCATGGGTTTTCATCACGTTGCACTGGCCACTCGAGATGCAGCGGCGACGCACGCCTTCTACACCGATGTGATGGGCTTCGAACTCGTGAAGGTCCACGTCGGGCCGACCCCGAACCCCGGAGCGGGTTTCAGCAAGCACTTCTTCTACGCCACCAACACCGATCCCGATGACGACATCGGCTCGGACCGCGGTGCAGCGAAGGACCTGATTGCGTTCTGGGAGATCTCCTGCGACGACATCGGCGACGAGTACTCGGTCGACATCAACGCTGCAGCGGGACTACCGGGCTGGGTCAACCACATCGCGTTCGACGCACCGACCCGTGCCGCGCTCGATCGCCACCGGGTGCGGTGGCAGCAGCACGGCCATCGCGTCCTCGAGATCGACCACGGTTTCTGCAGCAGCATCTACCTGAACGATCCGTCCGGGAACATGGTCGAGTTCTGTCTGACGACTCGCGAGTTCAGCATCGAGGAACGCGCTGAAGCCCAGGCCAAGTTGCTCGAGCCACGGCCCGACTTCGATGCCGATCCGACGATGATCGTGCACGACGCTCTCGCGCCCGCTTGACCGGGCCATCTCCACCCGCCAGGTTCTCCGCGACCACCACCATTTCACCTTAGTTGTGTTCGCAACTATTGCGGATACCATCTCCTTTATGACAAAGATTCGCCGTATCGATTCCTCCGCCCGCCAGACCGATTCGGTGAGCCGCGAACTCGCCGATCGCCTCATC
>JBBREA010000217.1:0-2846 GCA_038203385.1 Acidimicrobiales bacterium
AAATCCGTGGCGCCAGCGACCACCGAACCAGCGACCACCGAGCCAGCGACCACCGAGCCAGCGACCACCGAGCCAGCGACCACCGAACCAGCGACCACCGAACCAGCGACCACCGAACCAGCGACCACCGAACCAGCAGCGCCTGCGCCTGCGCCGGTGACAGAAGCACCTGCGCCGACCAGCAGTGCGCCGGTCGCGCCGGCCGCTCCGGTCCACGGTCGCGCTGTCGCCGCGCCGGCGGTCCGACGACGTGCGTCCGAATTCGGCGTCGATCTCTCGACCGTTGTTGGTAGCGGTCCCGACGGGCGCGTGTTGCACAGCGATCTGGACCGAGTCGTGGCTGGCTCCGGAGGTAGATCCCCTGCAGCGTTCGGTGCAGGCGGCACGCGCGAGACGCCGATCATCGGCTTGCGTCGACGTATCAGCCAGCGGATGAGCGAGGCGTGGTCCGACATCCCGCACATCACCTATGTCGACGAGATCGACGCGACCGAACTCGAAGCGTTACGGAAAGCGCTCAACCATCAGCGGCCCAGTGGCCCGCGTCTCACGTTGCTGCCGTTCATCGCGAAGGCGATCGTTCTCGCCTGTGCCGACAGCCCAGAGTGCAATGCACACTTCGACTCGGCGGGCGGTGTGGTCACCCAGTTCGCAGCCGTGCACGTCGGGGTCGCGACGCAGACTCCTGGTGGGCTGGTGGTGCCGGTACTTCGCAACGCCGAGTCACGAAGCCTGTGGAACTCGGCCGCCGAGATCTCGCGCTTGGCAGCGGCCGCCAGAGAGGGCAAAGCTACCGGGGAAGAACTCAGCGGCTCCACGATCACCATCACGTCACTCGGCGCCATGGGCGGTCTGGTGACCACACCGATCATCAACCGACCCGAGGTGGCGATCGTCGGCGTCAACGCCATGCAGATCCGCCCCGTTTGGCGCGACGGTGCGTTCGTACCGCGATCCATGTTCAATTTGTCGTCGAGTTTCGATCACCGCATCGTCGATGGCTGGGTTGCGGCGACGTTCGTGCAGCGCATCAAGGCGCTGCTGGAAATCCCAGCGTTGCTGTTCACCGACACCCAAAGCTGACGAAGCGCACAACGGCCAGTCCTGAAACCCCACGTTTCCTTCGGGCCCGGTTAGCTTCACGCCTATGCGGATTTCCGAGCGAGTCGACAACGCGGTGCGGGCCATGGCCGAGCTTGCCGCCGGTGACGGCACGGTCATGAAGGCCGAGGCGATCGCTGACCGCCAGGTGATCTCATTGAAGTATCTGCTCGACATCCTCGGCGACCTCAAGCGAGCATCGCTCGTGCGTTCCAAGCGTGGACCCGACGGTGGCTTTGTGCTGGCTCGTTCCGCTCACGACATTTCGTTGGCAGACATCTTTCGGGCGGTCGACGGCCCCCTTGCCGACGTGCACGACACGGGTCTGCGCGGCCTGCAGTACCCACCGCCAGCAGAATCGCTCGTCGAAGTCTGGATGGCTATCCGCGGGAGCTTGCGCAGCGTGTTGGAAACGGTGTCGATCGCCGATCTGGCAGCTGGGGAGCTGCCGCCGCAGGTCGTTGCTCTGGCCAAGAACTACCGGCAGACCACCCATGACCGCTATGGCATTTGAAGCGGAGCGTGCAGCGGCCGTGGGTGCTGTACGTGCCGCAGCCGCACTGTGTCGGGGTGTGCAAGGCCGACTGGTCGCCGGCGACACGTTGACCAAGGGTGATGCAAGCCCGGTGACCATTGCCGATTTTGCGTCGCAAGCCATCGTGAACGTCACGTTGATCGAGTTTCTCGGCGACATCGCCATGGTCGGGGAAGAAGACTCGGACGATCTTCGCCGTGACGAGGCAACCGAATTGCGCAACGGGGTGGTCGACCTGTTGCGCCAACATCGCGGCGACGGCGTATCGGCATCGAACGTTCTCGATTGGATATCCGCCGGCGCCGCTGATGCCACGGGTCACCACTACTGGACGCTCGACCCGATCGATGGCACGAAGGGCTTTGTGCGCGGAGACCAATACGCCATCGCATTGGCGCTCATCCAGGATGGCGTAGTTCGACTGGGTGTACTGGGATGCCCAAACTTGCCTAACGCAGACGGCAGCGTCGGGGCGATTTTCGTGGCCTCACCGGAAGAATGCGACGCGTTCTACGGTGCGTCGTCGGTCGCTGTTCCAGTTCGGGTGGCGCCACCCGCTTCAGTTGCAGACGCCCGGTTCTGCGAGTCGGTCGAATCCGGGCACTCCAACCAAGATCACTCGGCCCGAATCGCCGAACTGCTCGGCATCACCGCGCCGCCGTATCGAATCGACAGTCAGTGCAAATACGCCGCGGTGGCGCGCGGTGATGCGTCGATATACCTGCGGCTTCCCACGCGGTCCGACTATCACGAGAAGATCTGGGATCACGCGGCCGGTAAGTTCGTGGTCGAGCGAGCAGGTGGGCGGGTGACCGACGTCGACGGGCGGCCGCTCGACTTCTCGGTCGGCGCACAACTCACGACCAACAGGGGAGTGGTGGCCACAGACGGCCGGTTCCACGACGAGGTCTTGCAAGCCGTCGGTACCGTGCTCCGCTCCTGATGCCTCGGCAACCACCCTGACCCGAGGAGTGGTTTGTGTCAGACACAAACCACTCCACCCTTCACGCCTGTTCGACATTCGTGAGCGAGCGTGGCCCGTGATTGGATGAATAGCCACATTGTCCGTAGGATTAGTGGTGAATATGAGCAACGTCACCTCCGAAACCTCATCTACAACATCATTCGCGGGATCTCGACCTGCGGCCGGCCGACTCACGCATCTGCAGCGTCTCGAAGCCGAGGCCATGCAGATCATGCGAGAAGCGGT
>JBBREA010000218.1:0-2781 GCA_038203385.1 Acidimicrobiales bacterium
CAGCAGTTATCTGGCCCGCCCCCGCCAGCGTCCGTGCCAGCCTCGATGAAGATCGTGGGGCCAGCCGCAGCCCGCCGTCGGTGCACCTCGAAGTTCGCACGAATCGTCGCCGTCCTCGGCACGCATCACCGTCTCGAGGGTTCGAAAGTCTCGTTCGTGGCGACCCCTCGTTCCACGTAACTGGTGGTAAATGTGCCATCGCCGCGTCGGCCTCCTCGTTTCTGAGCACGCGTTCAGCTTGCGATGCAGATTTGATCTCGTGCAGTCGTCGACCCGCATTGAGGGCTGCGACTCGTCCACCGTTTCGGCCCCGTTGAAGGAGACCGAGGCAGCCGTGTTCGCCTGCGGCTGCGCATCGGAGCCGACGAGGTGTTGCGTTCGCTGCTGGCCTGTGGTTCATCCGTCAACCGTCCGTTGCATGACGGTGGTGTGATGAGGGAAGCCAGTGATCGAAGCGCTCGCACTCGGCCGTGACCGCGTCAGCTGGGTGCACCCGAGTCGGTCGCGTTCAGCCAGACGTGCCGCCGACGGTTTGGATCTCGTACATCTCGTACGGGATCTGGTTGGGGTTGGTCGTGATGTCGGCGAACGTGCCGGTGCGGCCGTCTGATGCCGTCCACGACACTTCGTACACACCGGTGACCGTGATCGTCAGTGCGCCCAAGTCGTCGACCGACGTGTAGGTGTAGCCGCACGTCGGGCTCTGCGTCGCTTCGTTCAACGCCGAGTCGGGAATCGGCACCCCGCCGCCCTCGCAGACCACGACATCACCGTTGCCCATATCCCAGCGCGTCGACACCAACGCAGCCGTCGTCTCCATCCATACCGACGGACCCAACTCCGCACGAACGGTCGCAGTGGCGCGATTCGGGCCGACTGCGAGCCACAGGCCGAGGTTCGCGGCTGCCCGCTCGGGTGGATTCACTGCCGACGGCAGGGGCACCAGCGCCTTGGTCGCCGTGGCCGACAACACCTCGTCGGACAGTTCTGCCACCGGGTCGGGGGCGACCGTGACGGTCACCCATCGCGTGGCGGCACCGGTGACCGGTGCGCCCGGCGGACACACCCGGTATTGCCGTTTGAGAAAGCTGCCCGAGGCGACGTCGAACTTGTGGAGGATCCCGTTGTGGACGAAGAACACCACCGACACCGTCACGACTTCCCCCGGAGCGGCAAACGGAATTTCGGCCAGCGAAGTCTGTACCAACACCTCGTTCGAAGAATCGACAGCAGCCTGAGAGGTGCCGGAGTTCTGGTAGGAGCAAGAAGGAACGGTGGTAGTCGGCCCGCCACCGGAGCCAGGATTGTTGCCGCCGCCACCAGGCGCCCCAGGAACCAGGGTGTTGACCGAAGCGCCAACAGAAGGATCCGGCAGGACAATGGTTGTCGTCGTTGGGGTTGCTGTGTGACCATCGCCCGCATCGACGGGCTGATTCACTGCGACCACGCACAGCGCAACTAACGCGAAGCTGCCTGCGATCAGTCTGCGCACGGGGTCCCGTCCCATACCATTGCCGAGAGGAGTGCTCCCCCGACGTTCACCCAGGAGTCGTCCACCAACGCAAAATCCTCAGATGCCTTGTACTGATAAATCAAGTCATCGATCACGATCGGAGCGCTCCCATCTGCTGCGTCGAGGACCACGATCCACGAGTTGATTTCGCACGAGTTCAACGTTGCCGTTCCGTCGGCCAGGTTGAGCACTATTGAGTCGATATCCACGTGATAGGTGGATGGCACCTCCGGGTGAGGCTGCGTTCGTTCACCCAACGCAATGCCTTCGGAAACCCGAACCAGTTGAGACGATTCGGCCTCGCCGTCGAGAGCAGCCCGCAGCCGTTCCAGGGCGTCGGGCGTCGGCTCCTGCCGAGCGGCCCAGAAAGCCTCCTTGGCCTCGATTGCGGCGGCTATCACCGCCTCCCTTACCGCTTCGATGTCGGGCTGTGGCGTTGTGGGTGTTGTCGTTTCTACTTGGACGGTTGACGGAGCAGTTGACTGAGCCGGCGCCGTTGTCGCTACCGCCGTCGTCGCCACGGCTGTTGTCGAGACCTCGGTCGTTGTCGTCACCGAAGCAACCGTCGCTGGCACAGTCGTCACGGCGACTGTGGTCGACGCCGCATCCTCCCCGTTGTCACACGCTGCTGTGGCGGTCGCCAGCAACGCTGCAGTCACTACGCCTCTCCGCCAGCGGCGATTCATGAGTCCCATGCTCAGCACTTTCACCACCAGCTAGTGGACCGCTGCGCTCACGATTCGGCAATCGGACCACACAGGTCACCGATCCGCAACGGCCCTTCACGACGTCGGGCCTCCCACGCCGAAACCTTCTTCTGACTCAACTCTCGAGCACCCGAGCGGAGTTTACTCAAATCCCGAAGGGCCGTTCACGGCCCGCCAGGCGTCGGCACCGAAGGCGGCCCCAGGAGCAGCGGCACCGCTCGGTCGGCTCCGGTCACTTCGAGTTGCCAGGGTGGACGGACGAACTCTGCGGCGGAGAGTTTCAGCCGCTGGTGGTCGGTGACTTCGCCTGGACGAGCCTCGACCAAGTCGGTCCCGTTGTCGCGATACCCGAGCGCATGCGACACCCCCAGCGATGCTTCGTTCCAGGCCGCCGCGTCCGAGAGCGCGATCTTCGCTCCCAACCAGTCGAACGCGAAGGTCAGCACGGCGGCGCGCATCTCCTTGCCGAAGCCTCGACCCTGGTGCTGTTGCGACAGCCACGACCCGGTCGTCAGCACTTTGCGCGCTGAGAATCGACGGGCGGTCAAGCCCTGCGCACCG
>JBBREA010000219.1:0-2737 GCA_038203385.1 Acidimicrobiales bacterium
ATGCGACCGCGTTCAAGGCGTGGCTCACGGGCTACCCCACTTCGATCACGAGCCGCATCTTCAACTCGTCATTCGCGTATGCGCGGCCGGACGGCGTGCTGATCGCAACCAGCCGCAGCGACCTGTACACCGACAGCAGGATCGCTGCCGCCTGGTATCAGACGGAGACGAACCAGTACGCCGCCGGTACCGTCGAGACCGGCAGTGTGTGGACCGGCCTGACGTCGGGTGGCTCGTACAGCAACGTGAACTGTGGACCGACGTTCTCGTCGAGCACGGTCTGGCTCACTGGCACGAACGCGCAGTCCGGCACCTTCGGGCGCCACGATCTGCTCGACTCGCGCTACATGAGCTTCACGACGCAAGCGTGCGACCAGGTCGCGCGGCTGTACTGCGTCGAAGACTGAACGCAGACCGATACGGTTGTCGAAGCCCCGGGTGACCGGGGCTTTTGTCGTTACGGCTTCTCGACGATGTCGTCGTGCATCGTCGCGAGCGCGCCGATCAGCTCGTCCTGCTCGCGCTGCGGCACGTTGAATTTCGCGAGTGACTTCTTGAGGTCCTCGACGAGTGCGTTGAACGATGCCTCGTCGACGCCCATGCCGGTGTGCGCTTCCTTCATCGAGCGCCCGGTGTACTTGCACGGACCGCCGGTCGCCTCGCAGATCTGGTTGACCAGGTGCTCCTGCAGCTTCGGGAGATCGGCGTTCGCGAAGAACTTCGTGTTGATCCGATCGTCCTTGGCGACCTGCTCCTCGACGAAGTCCTTCACGACGGCCTTGATCGCATCGACGCCACCGAGCCGGTCATAGAGCGACTTGTCGGACGGCTGCGTGGTCGTGGTCTCGGCCTTCTTGCCACCGCCACAGGCGGCGATTCCGAGGGTGAGGGCGAACAATACAGTGCGGGTCTTCATGTTCTTGGCCCCGTCGTATCACAGAATGGCCGAGCCCCATGACCCAGGACCTCGCCGGAAAAACCTTCATCGTCACCGGAGCCAACAGCGGCATCGGCAAGTTCACCGCACTCGACCTCGCTCGTCGCGGCGCACACGTGCTGATGGCGTGTCGCTCCGTCGACAAGTCGCAGCCGGTGGCCGACGAGATCAAGCAACAGACCGGCAACGACAAGGTCGAGATCGTGAAGCTCGACCTCGGCAGTCTCGAGTCGGTGCGCGCGTGCGCGGCCGACATCCTCGCGCGCAACGTTCCGATCCACGGGCTCATCAACAACGCGGGCATCACCGCCGGCATCGGCGGCGAGCGGACGCTCACGCCCGACGGCTTCGAGCCGACGTTCGGCACCAACCACCTCGGTCACTACCTGCTCACGCGCCTGCTGCTCGAGCGGATCAAGCAGACGCCCGGTGCGCGCATCGTCAACGTGTCGAGCCACTCGCACTACATGGCGCGCAAGCTCGATCTCGACAAGGTCACCAAGGTTGGCGGCCGCGTCGGGCTCAAGGAGTACGAGGTCAGCAAGCTGTGCAACGTACTGTTCAGTCGCGAGCTCGCCCGCAGGCTCGCCGGCACCGGCGTGACCACGTACGCGCTCCACCCCGGTCAGGTGTCCACGAACATCTGGCGCCGGCTCCCGGGCCCCGCGCGCTGGCTGTTCACCAAGATGATGGGAATGATCACGCCCGAGCAGGGCGCGGTGTCATCGATTCACTGTGCGACGTCGCCCGAGGCTGCGAGCGAGACCGGCCTGTATTACGACCAGAAGGGCAAGCAGAAGCATCCGTCGCGGATCGCACAGAACGACGAGCTCGCGGCAGCGCTGTGGACGAAGTCGGCCGAGTGGACGAGTTTGCCGGTAGACTAGTCCGATGCTTCCGGTCGTGTTCGCGGCGATACTGTCAACGGTGCACCTCGAGGGCGACGTCGCCGTGGGTGGCGGCGACTACGTCGATGTCACGTTCACGGTGCCGCCGAACACCGTCGAGATCGAGATTGCCCACGACGACGGCTCGGACTACGACGTCCTCGACTGGGGCGTGTGGGGGCCCGAGGGGTTCCGCGGCTGGGGTGGCGGGCTCACCGAGAACGCGATCATCGGTGTCGCGCAGTCGTCGCGTAGCTACCTGCCCGGGCCGATCACACCGGGCACGTGGACGGTCTCGATCGGCAAGGCCAAGCTCGACAGCGACGGCGGCCACTACTCGATCGACATCGAGTGCCGCGACAACGCCACGCTCGCCGTGCAGCCGCGCGCGGCATTCTCGCCCGTCGTGCTCGAGGACACGCGCCGCTGGTACAAGGGCGACTTTCACGTCCACTCGAGCCAGAGCGGCGATGCGAACGCCTCGTTCGATGCGATCGCGACCCTGGCGCAGGCCAACGGTCTCGACTTCGTGAACCTCAGCGATCACAACACGTACTCGCACCACGCGCTCGTCGCTGCCCTGCAGCCGAGCTACCCCGCGTTCCTGTTCCTGCGCGGCAGCGAGATCACCACGTACTCGGGCCATACCAACTCGGTCGGCACGAGCACGTACGTCGAGCATCGCCTCGGCTACATGGGTCGCACGGTGCAGGGCATCGCCGACGACGTCGCTGCACAGGATGCGGTGATGATCGTGAACCATCCCGTGCTCGACCTCGGCGAGGAGTGCATCGGCTGCGCGTGGGGGCACGTCGACGACACGCCGTGGGAGCAAGTCGCCGCGCTCGAGCTCATCACCGGCAACTTCGATATCGGCGTGCAGGCGTTCGTGCCGCGCGTGATCACGCTGTGG
>JBBREA010000220.1:0-2728 GCA_038203385.1 Acidimicrobiales bacterium
GTTTTGCTGTCGGCCGCCTTGCCCACTTTGAAGCAGACACGAAGCCCGGCCTGGCCGTCGATCTGAGGGGGTAGCGAGTTCGTGAAGTCTTGCGTGACCAGCAACAGGTGCACGCCGAGCCCTGCCCCGATCCGCGCGATCGACTCCAGTCGGCCGATCTGCGCATGACCCTCCGCAGTCTTCAGCAGTTCGACGAACTCATCGACGATCACCAACAGCCGCGGGATGGCGATGAGTTCCGCCCGCCGCTCACGGGCAGAGCGGTACCCCTCCAACGTGCTCACCCCGGCCTCGTGCCGAAAGATCGACTGCCGCCGTTCGTGTTCAGCGGTGAGCAGCGTGATCGTTCGCTCGAAGAGGTCGATGTCTTGGTTGGTCGCCAACGCGACGACGTGCGGCAGTTGCGACGTCAACTCGTGATCGACGCCACCCTTGAAGTCGATGATCGCGATGGCGAGATCGTCAGGATGGTTGAACATCGCCAACGACGAGATCCAGGTCTTCAGAAACTCGGTCTTGCCAGCCCTGGTCATGCCGCCGATCAAACCGTGTGGGCCGTGTTTGACGAGGTCGATCGTGAAGAGTTCACCGTCCATTCCAACTCCGATCGGCACGTCGGTGCGCGGTGAGTGCTCGCGCCAGATCGCCAGTTGCTCCTCGGCGGTTCGCTCTCCCAAATCGAGCAGCTCGGTGAGGTACACCGCGTTCACCGGGTGGGACTGGCCCGTTTGACCGAACGCTTCGAGCGGCGACAGCGCGACTGCGGCGCTGAACGCGACCCGCGGAGACAGTTGCGAAACGGTGACTCCGGCGACCGTTGGTGTGACGACTGAGCGAAAGCTGCATTCGTCATCGAAACGGCCGAGTCGCACTTCGCCCAGAATTCCTTCGGGCACGATGGATGGGTCGGTGACGATGCCGATCACACCGACCGCTGGGCCACGGCGGAGAATCTGGGTGAGGTCGGATGGTGACACGTTGTCGACGCCTTCGACCACTACCACGTGAATGGGAAGGTGCAGCGTTCGCTGGGTGGACGTTGCTGCGTCGTGGCGGGTCTCGATGAGCGACTTGAGCGATTGCATCAGGGACGAGCGACCCGATGTGGTGACGCCCACCAGAGCGCCGCCGCCGTCGGTGAAGGCGTGCGGTAACCACCTGGCAAACTCCCACTGCGGCGCTCTGGATTCCTCGGAGAACACCCACACGTTCACGTCGACCGGAGCATGCGTGAACGTCAGTTCGGTGAGCAACGACCGTGTGACCGCAGCGGCACGCCCGATGGGCCCGGTGATGCTGAGGGGTCCCTCCTGCCCGAGCGAGATGCACAGCGGCGCTTGCCAGAGCGTTGGGCCTATCGCCGACTTCGCTTGGTCGCCGGTGACATAGGTCGACTTCAGCTCGGCATACCCCAACGTGACGCCGAGGAAGTCGGCGTCGGCGGGCCGGCGTTCCCAGACCCGGCGATGCCGGAACCCAGCCAGCAACGAACACTGACCACCGCTCACCGCTCGGAGCCGGGTGCGTCGGACTTCTAGATGCCGGAGCTCAGCCATCGTTCGTTCGAATTGGCCTGCAGCTGCTTGGTACTCGGCCTGATCTCGATCCGCTTGTGCGCGAACTTGGCGAGTGCGGCGGCGATGGTCCAGCGTGTACACGATGGGTGCGAACGCCGCAATGAGCAGGAACTGCCAGCGGCCGAACATCCACGCCATCCCCACGGCCGTGACGAGCGGCATGAGCGAGCGCCACCACGGGGTACCTGCGACCGTCTCTGGGGCGCGCGGTTTGGCGGGTGCCGCCGGAGCTGGTGGAAGGTCGAGCAACGCTTCGCGAAACTGGCGGTGAAGGTTCAGGCCAGTGGCGGTGGCACCGCGGATGATTGCGTGGTCGTCGCCCGACAACACCACGGCGGCGAACAGCGAACTCCCCGCATGGACGAGGCACCCGGGCTGGACGACGACCGAGTGGAAACCGACCCCTTCATACACAGACCCGTTGGTCGACGCGAGATCAGAGGCGCTGACTTCTCCACCGTCCATGAGTTCGAACTCCTCATGCCGATTCGACAGCAGCCGATCATCGATGGCCACGCCACAATCGCCAGGATTGCGACCGACCACGATCGGGCGCCCGGGTTCGAGCAACACTGCCTGACCTGCCTGTGGGCCACCAACCACGACGATGTACGTACCGGGCTCGACGGCGGGATTCGTGGCGCCAGCCGCCGACATCAGGGATCCGTTGCACAACACTGACTGGCCGATGGGGCCTTGGTCATCGCTCGACCACTGGTCACCGTCGACGTACACGAAGTCCACCGAGTGACCGATGGTTCGCAAGACTCTGACGAGAGCGCCTTTCGACGTAGCCGGGTCACCTTCCAGCATCACGCTACGAATTACACCGTTGCTTTCAAGCTGGGTCCGCCAAGCCGTCATGATCTCGCCGCTTCCACGTGCACCAAGGGGTACTCGCCGTGGAGGGTGGAGATCAGATCGCCTGGTTGCAGAACAAATGGGGCCGCACCGATGCGGTGGAGCGAACCATGTCGCAACACAGCAGTGGCGTTCACAGCACCGAGATCGATCACGCCGAAGCCAGTGGCCATCACGATCACCTGACAGTGCCGACGAGACACCACCGCGCGGTCGATGACGAGTTGTCGATCCGGCTCGCGCACACCGCCCTCGGCTCTGCCGATGATCAACACCCCGGTCGACGAATC
>JBBREA010000221.1:0-2663 GCA_038203385.1 Acidimicrobiales bacterium
AACGCTGTCGTCGATAACTGCAGGTCCACCGACGGCCACAATTTCGGCAATCGTGGCGCAGTTGTCGACGTGGTACGTCGCGGTCGCGGCCGGGATGCTGGTCTCAGCGACGAGCAGGATCGGGTAGGTGCGCTCGCCACCGAGGGGGCCAGCGACCATCGCGTCAGCAAACTTGAGACGGTTGGCGAGGATCACGCCGTCGTCGTAGTCACCGAGCGTCTGCAGCTCGTTGGCGATTTCAACAGCGGTCTCGTCACGGTTGAGGCCTCCGAGGCGCTCGACGGTGATTCCGTTGGCCTCGAGCTCAGCTTCGACGGTTGCCGGAACGGCCGTCGTGCCACCTGCGATGTACGCGGTGGTGATCTGGCTGTTGGCGTCCAGGTAGGCCGTGACTTCGGGGCGCAGTGCGACACCGGCGTTGAGGATGATCGGAGCGTCAGCTGCGATCGACAGCGGGCCGGAGGCGAGTGCGTCGGGGAAGTCGTCGCCACGGGCGATGATGATTTCCGTGGTCTCGGGAGATTCCGATTCCGCGATTTCAACCGCCGTCTCGTAGCGGTTGTCGCCGCCGAGGCGTTCGACCGTGCCGAAGGCAGCGAGTTGGGTTGCAACTGCGGCCGAAACTGCCGTCGTTTCGCCGACGATCTGGATGTTGGCGACTTCGGCGTTGTTGGCCGTGAGCCATGCGACGGTCTCGGCCGGAAGCGCATCCGCTTGGGTCAAGAGAATGGCGTTGTCGAGGTGCGCGCTCGCGAGCCCGTCAGCCCCGCCAAACTGCACTTCTCCGTTTGCCACGGTGATCGTGCTGACGTCGGTGATTTCGTCGGCGACGTCGGCAGCGGTCCCGTATCGGTTATCGCCGGAAAGGCGTTCTGAGGTGGGCGCTGCTGCGCCGGGTCCGGCGACAGCCGTACCGGAGAATGCGAGTGCCGAACCGACCATGGCGACTGCTGCTGCAGTTGCCGCGATGCGCTTCGGAGCTCGCGAGGTGCGAGTAATCAAGGTGTTCCTCCTGGAGTGAAGTTGATGCCGGGAACCGGAGATCCCGGGCCCAACGTGTTCAGATGGCAGGCCAGGTGGCCCACACGCTGCATTTGTAACTCTCGCACCATAACACCAACCCCCCAGGCCGACACAAGCACCATTCGCAAACTGGCGCCGCGGGAATAGTTGCGTTGTGCACGGGTTTCACCCTGCAGCCCGTACTTTCGGGCTCATTCGGGATCGTCGCCATGTCAAGGGTCTGCCCGAATCACCCGTCGGAGCTAACTCGCTCCACTCAGCATTGACCGCTCCACACGCACGCACTGACCCGGAATGTGCGAGCGCGACCGCGCCCGACATCGGGGTCGCCGACCTCGATCAGTTGCGGTTCGAGGCCCATCCCATGATCTAGCAGCTCGTTGTCCGGTTGTCGCTTGCCGCGATCGAGCACCAGGACCGCCGTGGACGACGGGTCGCTGTCGGGCTCGATCCCAGCGAGCGATTCGGCCAGGACGTCGACGAGCGGTCGGTCCGGTTCGATACCCAGCCACGGCGAGACTCGACACTGCGAGTAGTACCCGGCCTGCGGAAGGTAGGAGGTGATGAGGACGCAGTCGTCGCCCAGCTGCTCCCCCGCCGCCACACTGCCCTCCCGGAGGGTCCCGAACGAGAACGCAAGCCCGTCGTGATGCCTTCGCACCTCCCCGGCCGCCGACGGGATCAGCGCCACGGCGGCGAGCGCGCACAGCGCTGCCGTCACCACCGGCCGGATACTGACCCTCAACCGAACGGTGAGCTCCTCGATGGCCCACGAGTAGCCGGCCCCCGCAGCAACCGCCCAGAAGGGCAGCGACAATACGAGATAGTTCTCCACCACCAGCCCGACCGTGTAGGCCACCCCGACCACCGACACCAATCCTGCGACCAGACCGAAGACAACGGGCTCCCACCGCCGTCGACGCAACACGACCGCGATCATCGCCAGCACCACGCCGGTCACCCACAACCCCATGACCGGCACCGACCACAGCGGGTTCGGGTAGCCGGACCACGGATCGATCACGCGGCCCAGGTCGGAGAATCCGCTGGCCGGCGTGAGCCCCTTTGCGTCGAAGAGCAATTGGTTCGCCTCAGCGGGAGACGCCGAGTCCTGGCTCACCCAGTTCGTGAAGACGACGAGCCAGATCACGAGCCCGAGCGCAGCGGCCAGGCCCGCCGATTGGACGAGCAGTGGCCAGTTCCGGCTGCGCCACACGCGAGGAAGCAGGACCAGCCCCGCTGCGGCGAGCCCGGCGCCGAGCATGATCGGCGCACCGAAACGCGACACCGTCGACGCCAACGTGAGCAGCGGCACCGCCCACAGCGCCGTTGCCAGTCGGCCCCGGCGGAAGTCACGCACGAACACCGCGACGGCGAGCATCGCGAACGCAGCACCCGGAACGTCGGCGAGCAGCCGGGTGGTGGTCAACCCGTAGCCACTCGTGACGATCATCAGACCCCCACCGAACAGACCGGCCGCTCGCTGACCGAACTCGTGCGCCACCCACACGGTCGCGAGCAGCAGCACCAGCCCGAGCCCGACCGTCACCAGGCGCATCGTGGTGACGTGCTCGCCGATCACCGGGTTCACCGCAGCCAAGATCACCGACAACCCCGGCGCCCGGTAGTCGGCCCAGTAG
>JBBREA010000222.1:0-2660 GCA_038203385.1 Acidimicrobiales bacterium
CGACGACCAAGTCGTGCAAGTTGAAGTACACCGGTGTCAGTGCGACCTGCGACGAAGATGCCGAAGATGGATCGGCGGTGTCGTCGTCGACGACGAACACGACTGCGGCAACCAAACCGGTGGCGGCCACACCGGTCAAGAGTCCGGCTGCGAAGCGGCGCTTTGGACGAGACGGATCGAAACGGCGAGGAGGAGGCGCCGGGCCGAACGGCGACTTCGCAGCGACGACCGGCTGGGCGGTGACCGGCGGCTCGACGACGACCGGTTGCGCCGCGATCGGTTCGATGACCGTCGACTCTGGACCGGCAGATTCTGAATCGTTGCTGGATTCGGGGTGGAACACCGATGTCATAGAAGGTCTCCAGATGGTGGTCAGCGGCTTGCGCTCGGACTCCCCACGTTACGGCATGATTCGCCGCCGATATCTTCAGACCACGCCGAAGACTTCCTCGAAATCGAGGCGGGGAAGACGATCGAACCGCGCCCCGCGGCTGGCTTGCCGGGACGTCGACCGGGTTCATCGTCCGGCATCTGGTGATCAACCGGTCGGAGCCTCAGCGCGGCGACGGTGCCGCAGCGCACATGGCAGATCGACCGACGGACTCCCAAGAGGTACAGATAGGCGTTCCTGAACGCTAGTTGTCTTCGGCTTGACGGATGGTGTCATCGCCATGACGGTCGGCAATCCGGCCGAAGGTGGTGTCGAGGAGTCTTCGCAGCTTGCGAGTTGCGCCCTGGCAGGCGCGCTCGATGGTGTCGGCATGCTCGGTCACCGCAACGGGCTGCAATCCCGCCGGGCGCGCCTCGATCATGCACCGCTTGTCGACGCCATGGCCCGCCTTGGGGCCGTTCTCGTCGCTGAGATGGAGCTCCACCCGAGTCAAGCGATCGCCATAACGCTCGAGGGCGGCGCTCACATCTGCCTCGATCTGCTGGGTGAGGGCGTCGTTGCCGGCGATGCTGCCGTCGGTGTTCACTTGAATCTTCATGGGTGCTCCGGTTCTCATTTGTTGGTAGGTACAGCTGGTTGGTCAGGCGTCGTAGCCGAGACGTCGATGATGAAGTCAGTCGACGTGTTGCGACGCTTGCGCCGCGTCGATGTCGCCGAAGTTGAACAGCCACGGCGTTGTCGTCACACCTCTATCGTGAGCGAGTTCGCAGCGGTCATCCAGGGCCAGATGACCCGACTCGACAATGAGTAGCCATCAACCAATCCGATCACGCTTTGTGCCAGGCACAAACCGTGATCGCATCAGTCCGGCGATCCGGACGGCTGGTGTTGTCGTCATCTGACCACCTTGAATGGTTGACTCCGCGTCAAGGTCAACCCCCCTCTTTCGAGAGCCGCGGGTGGCGGGCCGACGACCCAGCCCTTTGGGGCCGAAGTGCCCTGGTGCCAGGCCGAAGGCGTCCCTACGTTGCTGGATAGGGGTCAGTCCCGGTGCCGCTCAGGCAGCGGAACGGATCGCCGACCGACCTGAACAGATTCGAGACCCCATGACCGTCCACGAAGTAACCGAGGAGACGGCGGCCGCGCCCGTCCACATACCGATCAGAGCGGTCATCGATGGCAACGAGGCAGCGGCAACGGTTGCGCATCTGGCATCCGAGGTCATCGCGATCTATCCGATCACACCGGCATCGACCATGGGTGAGCTTGCCGACGAATGGTCGGCAAAGGGCCGCACGAACCTGTGGGGGGCAGTACCCGAAGTGGTCGAGATGCAGAGCGAAGCCGGTGCGGCCGGCACGCTCCACGGTGCGATCACACGAGGCGCGCTGGGAACCACGTTCACCGCAAGCCAGGGGCTGCTGTTGATGCTGCCGAACATGTTCAAGATCGCAGGCGAGCTCAGCCCGACCGTCATCCACGTTGCCGCGCGCGCCGTGGCAACCCATGCCCTCAGCATCTTCGGCGATCACAGTGACGTCATGGCGGCGCGCTCGACGGGCTTTGCGATGTTGTGCGCCAGCAGCGTGCAAGAGGCCGGCGACATGGCCGCGGTGGCACACGCGGCGACGCTCGAGACGCGGGTGCCGTTCATGCACTTCTTCGACGGGTTCCGCACCAGCCACGAGCTGAACACCGTCGAGGCCATCGATGCCGACACTCTGCTGTCGCTGGTGGACCAGCAACGTATGAGCGAGCATCGCAATCGCGGCCTGGACCCCGATCGTCCGGTGCTACGCGGCAGCGCACAGAACCCCGACGTGTTCTTCCAGGCGCGTGAGGCATGCAGTCCGTTCCACGCACGCGTTCCCCAGGTCGTCCAGCAGACGATGGACCAACTGGCGTCGACCACCGATCGTCAGTACCACCTGGTCGACTATCACGGAGCCACCGATGCCGAGCGCGTCGTGGTGTTGATGGGTTCTGGCGTGGGCGCTGTTCGCGAAGCTGTCGAAGCGCTGTGCGCCAGCGGTGAGCGGGTTGGCGTGGCAGTGGTGCGGCTGTACCGACCGTTCCCACCGAAGCACTGGTGGCCGCGCTGCCGCCCAGCACCCGCACGGTGATCGTGCTCGATCGCACGAAAGAGCCCGGCGCACCGTTCGAACCCTTGCACCTCGACGTGCGTGCCTCCCTGTGGCACAGCCCCAGCACCACGTGGGCCGACGGCCGCACTCCGCAGGTCATCGGCGGACGCTACGGGTTGAGCAGC
>JBBREA010000223.1:0-2642 GCA_038203385.1 Acidimicrobiales bacterium
GCCCGCCAATACGGCCTTGGACGCCGCCGCATCACCTGGCTGTTCACTCGTGTCGGGCGAGGTGCAGTGTCGGTTTGCCGGCTCAGTCGCCGACGCTTCGACCCCGTCGGTTTCCTTCGTGCTCGACACCTCGCCTTCGGCAACCGCTGGCGTCGTCGCAACCTCTGCGGGGGTCGAGCCGGGCAACAGTACAGCGGTCGGCACCTTCGAATTCTTGTCACCGGTAGCCGAACCGCCAACAACCGATCTCGGGGTGATCGTCACGGACCCGGCAGAGCCACTCGCTCCCGGCTCGACTGGCATCGTCACCATCGACGTCACCATCGACGTCACCAACAACGAACCGTCGGAATCCAATGCCGCCATCGTTGTCGACGAAGAGCAAACTGGGAGTGTGCTCGATGTCGGCAACGGCAGCGCTGTCGGCATGTTCGTGCTCGATCTCGATTCCGATGGCGACGGCATTGCCGACGCGATCGAGGCCGGCACGACACCGAGCAACCCGCTCGATACCGACGGTGATGGCACACCCGACTACCTCGATCTCGATTCCGACAACGACGGCTTCAGCGATGCAGTGGAACGTGGCTCAGCGCCAACGCCGGTCGATACCGACGGTGACGCGACGCCTGACTACCTCGACCTCGATGCCGATGGCGACGGCTTCACCGACCGTGAGGAGATGGTCTTCGGTGCTCCGTTGGCTGACGACGACGGTGACGGTATTCCCAACCGCATCGACCCTGATGTGTCGAGCGTGTCGGGTCTCATCGTCAACCCGAAGGCCAAGCCGCTCGCCGGAGTGAAGGTGGTCATCACCACCATCGACGCCAAGCAGTACACCACCACGACCAATGCGGCCGGCCGATACCTGTTCGTTTCGACCCCCGACGCCGTCTTGCCAGTCGGGAAGGCACCGGTGTTGGCGACCCTTGCCAGCGGCACCACCTTGCAGGCAGAGGCCACGATCATCGCCGGACGCACGGTCGAGAGGAATCTGACCGAGAGGGAACGGGGCGATCAGGCCCCACTCGTTGCCGGCTTGCAGCAAGACAGCGACCCGGCAGTTCTGGCCTACACCGGAGCGTCTCGAACCGTGTTCAACACCGCACTGGTGCTCCTCTCGGCCGGCACCTTGCTCGTGCTGTTCAGCGGCCGCAGGACCGTCAAGCGGTGAGCGCTCGCAGGCCCTTGCTCACCGCATTGCCGATGCAGTTGGAGTGGGCGTCACCGGCCAGCACGTGCGACGACGCTCGCAAACTCGGATAGCCCCGACCGTTCAGCGCTTCGACGAAGCCGAGGGCGTCGTCGACGATGCTGAAGCTGCTCTCACGTTCGTTTTCGCCGGCCGAGACGAACACGTCGGCCACCAGATCGTCGTTGCGTTCGGCGAAGCTTGCTTCGAGTTCGAGAATCGCCCGGTCGTCCCACCAGATCGAAGGGCTGGCAAGCAGCCATTTGTCGAACAGGGACGGTTCGCTCAACAGGGCTCGCACCCCGAACAGTCCGCTGAAGCTGTGTCCGACGAACCACCGCTCGGCGATCGCGTTCTCGGCCTCGATCGATGGCAGGAGCTGATCACGCAGGAACCCGTGCAGCACCTCGGCCCGGCCGCAGTCGTCGGCGATGAGGCCCTTGACGCCGCTGGCCGGCGGCGGTTCGAACGGTGTTGGCGTCAACCATCGGGCTCGTTGCCGCAGGTACTCCCCCATCGAGTCTTCGGCGAACCCGACGCCGACCACCATCGCTTCTGGCGCCTCACCCGACATCGACATGATGCGGGTGGCGTCGAGCACCGTGCCGAAGACCCAGGGGGCGTCGAGGCACACGATGAGCGGCATTGCGTCCATCGCGGCGTGCCTGACGGGCATCCCGACCGAGATCGCGTGTTCGGTGCCGCTGCGCTCACAGACGGTCGTGGAAGTCGTGGTGGTCCAAGCCATGGCGTCAGACTGCTGGATCAGCGATGGCCGAGCAAACCCAATCTCGCCGTCATCGATCGAAAGGCGAGAGGAATGGTCTGGGTTCTGCCGATCAACCACGCCTTCGGAGGGAAACCATGGCCGACATACGTCAGAAGATCATCAACAGCGCTGCGCCTCAACTGCAGCCCGGCGAAACCGCAATCACCGCATTCGCCGCCCAAACCAAACCGTGGTGGTGGTTGCTGTTCGGGGCTGTGTTGTTCATGGCGCTCAATCACTACCGCACGGTCGTGATCACCGACCGCCGGATCCTGGTGTTCGACAGTGGCAAGTGGACAACGACCAAGGCCAAGACCTTGCTGCACGAGATTCCTCGCGCCACCAAGATCGGCCCGGCCAGCGGCCTCTGGTACAGCACCGACGTTCTCGGCGAGCCGCTCAACATTCACAAGCGATTCCACAAAGACGTCGCCATGGCCGACGGCGTACCGGTCTGAGCTGCGCCCAGCCTGAACAGCCCTACGCCCCGTTGGTGATGAGGGGATACAACCCGTCAGCACCAGCGGTGGCAACGGCCCGGCCAGCGACCCGGGACCATTCGTTGGTTCCGCCGAACTCGCTGCGCCACGCCCACAGGCGGCGGCTGTAGTGATGGAGCGGATACTCCTGGGTCATGCCCATGGCGCCATGCGCCTGGTGGCAGGCCTTGGTGGCGCG
>JBBREA010000224.1:0-2594 GCA_038203385.1 Acidimicrobiales bacterium
ATGATTCAGTCGCTCCTGGTCACTTGCGCTCGAGCAGGTAGGCGATGAGCTGATCGATCTGATCTTCACTCAGCGCCAAGTACGGCATGCCGCGGGGAAGACCATTGGTCTCCTCCAGGCTTTCCGGGTCGGTGTACATCGGCTTCATGGCCGGTGCGTTGCGGAGCCACTCACGCAGCTCTACTTCGTTGAGACATTCATCGGTGACACCTTCGAGGTAGGCGTCGCCGACGGTGTCGATGTCTGCGGCCCAGACGTCCGGCCGGCACTGCTCACTCACGAGGTCCCATGAGGCGCCGGCAAACGTGGTGCGGGTCATCAGGAAACTCAGGTTGGGTGCTGCACCGGACCACACATTCTGGTCAGGACGCGCGATGACGGGCTCGCCAGAGCTGTTCTCGAGGCCATTGACCTGGTGGCAGCGCGAGCACTGCGTGATGAAGGTCGATTCGCCCTCGGCAGCGAGGGTGCCTTCGGCCGGCGCCTCGTAGGCCTCGAGTTGGTTGGCCTTCCAGGCAGCGAAGTCGTCGGAGTTCATCGCAATGACTTCCATGCGCATGTTGGCATGGCTCAGACCACAGAACTCGGTGCACTGACCGGCGTAGATACCGGGCGCGTCGGCTTCGAGGCGAACGGTGTGGATGCGGCCAGGGACCATGTCGCGCTTGCCGTTGAGACGCGGGATCCACCAGGAGTGGATGACGTCTCGGCTGGTGCCACGAACGAGCACCTTGGTGCCGGCTTCGATGACCATCTGGCCGGACGTGACGATCGGCTTGTCGATGCCGCCGCAACCGTCTTGGACCGGGTAGTCGATTTCCCACCACCACTGCTGGCCGGTGACGTTGACAATGCACTCGGTGTCGTCGGTGTCGTTGAGCGCCATGATCGTGCTCACCGACGGGATGGCGATACCGATGAGAATCAGCGCCGGGAGGATCGTGAGTCCGATTTCGAGGATCGGCTTGCCATGAGTCTGCTCGGGGATCGGCTGGCCGCGGTCGCGGTACTTGAAGAGTGCGTAACCAATCACGCTGAACACGACGACACCGACGATTCCGGCGATGCTGAAGACCCAGTTGTCGAGACGATGGATCATCGCGGCATTCGGCCCTGCGGGCTGCCACGTGTCCTGCGGTGCATCCTCGGCACAGCCGGCGACGATGGTTGCGAGCGAAACCGCTGCAGTCGTGCGAAGGAGTCGGGATCGGAGGCTCACGTCTTTGACCGTACTTTGTGAATTCACTGCCTGCATTCTCGTGGTCGTAGGTTGAAGGTCACTCATTGCGCTGCGAACGATCACGGTACGTACAGGCCCAACTCGGCGTCGGTGCCGGGCACGTAGAACCGGTAACCACCGGCGTCGATGACCGCCGGGTCGATACTCGGCACATCGACTTCGAGCGTGAGCAGTTGTGCGCCGCCGGGCTCGATCAGCGTCGTGCACTCGAGGGTCCGGTCACTCTTCTCGACCGCTTCACCGTCGAGGGTCTCGGGTCCTTCCTCGCCATGGCCATCTGCTTCGGCTTCTTCCTCTGCTTCGGCTTCTTCGTCGTCGACGGGAGCAATGCCGAGGTCGACCGTCAGGCGGTGCTTCTTGTCCGAGTCATTGCGGAACACGATGTTGTTCGGATTCGAGCGGGGCAGATTGATGACGTCTGACCCCGTCACGACGGGGCCGGGAACGTCGTAGGTCAGTTCGCCGCCACTCGTCAGCGTGATCGTGTAGGTCGAGGCCTTGGCAGCAACGGTTTCGCTGGCCTCCTTGTCGGCTTCGAACTTCTTGTCCGAGTTGCAGACGTAGGCGGCGTCGCCCCCGGTGGTCTCGTGGACGTGGATGTCGCGTTCGCCGTCGACACCGGCAGCGACACCACTGGCGACCACGACGACGGCCCCGATACCGATCACACCGCTGATCGCGCCGCGCTTGATCGAGGGCCGGAAGGCGAAGAAGAAGGCGATGCAGGCAACAACTGTCGCGAGTACAGCGAATGCAATGGTTGTGTTCGTCTTCGACAGCCAGAGCATCACTCGACTGAAGGAGAAGGCGATCGCGCCGACCGACAGCGCGCCGAGCAGCGGGAACTCGAGCGGGTTGGCGATGCGTGAGCGGACCTGGGCGGAAATTGTGTTGTCGTCGGTGGCAGCTTCGGCCCAGGCCTGGACCGTCCATTGGGCACCGGCCGCCAGAATGATCACCAGTCCAATGGTGAACACCGTCTGCTGCGAGACGAGGCCCACCAGCAGGACGGCGCCGCCGACGGCGAGGACCATCGGCCAGATGCTGGCCCCGGGAGGGTTGGTTGCGGCGTCGGAGGTGGCGATCGCGGTCGTGTCCATCGCAGACAGATTCGAGTCGCGCGCCCAGACATTGAAGCCTGCGAGCAGACCGAGCGCGAGAGCTGCCGAGATCAGCCCGACGATGCCGAGTGCCTCGTTCTGGCTGACGCCGTACACGATCGCAGCCACCGTCGCGAGGACGGAACCGCCGATGAGAAGTTTTGAACCTGTGGTGAACATCAAGAACTCACTTGGTGACGTAGACGACGAACCAGATGGCGGTGAAGACCGCTGCCATCGTGTACCAGTAGATG
>JBBREA010000225.1:0-2588 GCA_038203385.1 Acidimicrobiales bacterium
GATCGGCACACGTCGGCCGCGCCCAGCCACCACCCGTAACGCCTGACCGGTTTCGACGTCGTCGATCACGCTCACCCACGATCCGGTGGCGATCGCGGTGTGTGCGCACTCGCCCGTTCGTTCGACGAGCTGCACGAGGAAGGGGTGCGCGATCTCGCTGAGGTGGCGTTGCTCGGGTGTGAGACCCTGATGGAGCTGCACCGCTGGGCCCACTCGGTAGCCCTTGCCGGCCGGGTTTGCCACGGCGTATCCGGCGGCGAGCAGATCCTGCATGATGCGGTTCGCAGCGCTTCGATGCACTCCGATCTGGTTTGCGGCCTGCTGCACGGAGATGCCCTTGGGCCGGCGCACCACGTCGGCTTCCACCTCGATCAGGAGATCGAGCACCTTGAGGAGTCGACGCGCTGGTGACGTGGAGTTCGAGCTCATGCTGGCAGTCACTTTTCCACCTCTCTGGCGCGAAATCAAGGACAGAATCTCCAGGTTCCGTCTTGACATTGACGACAGTGCTTGCGAGGCTTGCCCGTCGAGCGCTCGCCGTCGAGCGTCGAACCTGAGGGGGATTTCGATGACGACCGTTCGTCTCACGACCGGGCAAGCAATCGTTCGCTACCTGATGAACCAATACGTGGAGCTCGACGGTGAATCCCAGCGATTCTTCGCTGGTTGCTGGGGAATTTTCGGCCACGGGAACATCGGTGGCGTTGCCCAAGGCTTACAGCAGGTCGGCCCCGACTTCCCGTATTACCTAGCGCGCAACGAGCAATCGATGGTTCACACCGCGATTGGATTCGCCAAGATGTCGAACCGGCGTCGGGCTTTCGCCTGCCTCACGTCGATCGGCCCGGGCGCGACCAACATGGTCACAGGGGCCGCCACCGCCACGATCAACCGCATCCCCGTGCTCTTGCTCACCGGTGACACCTTCGCCGAGCGTCTGCAAGACCCCGTCCTGCAACAGCTCTCGAGCGAGCACGACGGCACGTTGTCGGCGAGCGACGCATTCCGCCCGGTGGTGCGCTACTTCGACCGCATCTCGCGACCAGAGCAACTCATCGCAGCGCTACCGGAAGTGATGCGCACTCTCACGTCGCCGGCCGACACCGGCGCCGTCTGCCTCACGATTCCACAAGACGTGCAGACGTTCGCGTTCGACTTTCCCGAGGCGATGTTCCACCCGCGCACGTGGGTGATTCCCCGTCAACGTCCGGACGAAATGCTCGTTGCCCGCGCCGCGGCCTGGATTCGCGAGGCACAGCGGCCGATGATCATCGCCGGCGGCGGCGTTCGTTACAGCGAGGCCACCCGCACTTTGCGCCGCTTCGCCGAACGACATGGCATTCCCGTGGCTGAGACGCAGGCCGGCAAGGGTGCGCTCGAGTATGACCATCCGCTCAGCCTTGGCGGTGCAGGCGTTGCTGGCACTCGCGGCGCCAATCTGGTCGCCGAACAGGCCGACCTGATCATCGGCGTCGGTACCCGCTACACCGACTTCATCACGGCGTCGAAGACCGCGTTCCAGAGTGACGCAGTGCGCTTCATCAACATCAACGTATTTGAACACGACGCCATCAAGCACGCGGCAGTTCCTCTCACCGCCGACGCCAAAGTCACTCTCGCCGAACTCGATACGCTCCTCGGCGATCACATCACCAACGCCGACTACCAGGCCGAGATCCTGCAGCACAATCGCGACTGGGACGCCGAAGTCGAGCGCCTCCACCACCTAGGACTCAGCCCGATCAGCCAAGGCGAGGTCATCGGCATCGTCGAAGCAGCCGGTGAGCCAGGCGATGTGGTCGTCACCGCCGCAGGCAGCCTTCCCGGGGACCTGCTGAAGATGTGGCGCTGCCGCGAGTATCTGGAGTATCAGCTCGAGTACGGCAACTCCGTGATGGGCTACGAGGTTCCGGGTGGCATTGGCGCTGCCCTCGCCGCACCCGACCGCCACGTCACGGTGATGGTTGGCGACGGGTCGTTCCTGATGCAACCGGTCGACATCGCTGTTGCCGTGCAGGAAGCCGTGCACATGACGATCGTGCTGATCGACAACCACGGCTTCTCCAGCGTCGGCCGCGTTTCTGAACAGGTCGGCAGCGAAGGCTTCGGCTGCCACTACCAGGCTCGGGGGGTTAGCGGCTGGTACGACGGCCCGCCGCTCGACATCGACTTCCCCGGTCTCTGCCGCGGGCTCGGAGCCCACGTCACGTCTGTGACCGGGCCCGACGAACTGCGGCAGGCGCTCGCGGACGCTCGCCGAGCCAGCGGCGTGAGGGTGGTGTACATCAAGACCGACTGGCACGAGCGGGTTCCCGGTTATGCCTCGTGTTGGTGGGACATGGCCACCGCCCAAGAGTCCACCATGCCCGCCGTGCAGCAGGCGCGCAAGGACTACGAACAGGAGAAGGTGCGTCAGCGCTACTTGATGGTGGACGGTGCGCCGCATGTCGCTGGAGGTCGAACGGAGAGGGGAGGCTCCGCCGAGCCTGTCGGTTCGACACTCCCAATCGATGGAGGGAGAAATCAGCGGAATGAAAAGGTGCGGAGCGACGTATCCGTTGATTCTCCGGTGACACAGCCGTGAGCGA
>JBBREA010000226.1:0-2554 GCA_038203385.1 Acidimicrobiales bacterium
CACATCCTTGCTGACGCCGGCCTGGCACCTGCTGGGATGATCCGTGACGCGATCGGTGAACTGGTCGCTGACCCAACCGGTCTGTTGAACCGGAGATGTGAGCTGAGTGACGGCACACACATCCACCCACACGACGCGTTACGAGCGTTGTTGGACGGGTACGTCCAGAGGGTGGTGGTTGATGCGAACAGTGTCGTCACCGACATGGGACGCGAAAGCCGTTTGTTCACCGGGTACGCACGCCAAGCAGCCATGGTGTTGGTCAAACATTGTGATCACCCCGGATGCGACCTACCAGCCCAGTTCTGTGATGTCGACCACAACATCGAATGGGCCAACGGCGGCAGAACCGACCAAGCAAACGCGAGACCGAGATGTTCGACCCATAACCGGTTCAAATCCCGCAACCGATGGCGAAGCCAACAAGCCACCAACGGATACCACTACACCATCAGAGACGACGGCACCATCGTCCTACCCATAGGCGCCCGACCACCAACATTCCGCCCACCAACATTCCCCCACGGGCGCGACCCCGAAGATGCCCACCTCGACGACCCTGCCGAAATCGCCCGCCTCGCAACCCTCACCCGACAACGACTCACGGCCCTCAAATCTGCCTAGCCCACGAACCGGCCATCGCAGCGGTGGTGGACGACATCGTCGGTGGCCCGGACATGCCGATCTCGACCGGCGATTCGAGACTCTGATCACCAAGCCCGTCCACCCGGTCCTGGCGATGCGCAAAGCCGCCCTCGGGAACATCGAACGCACCAACAGCCTCCTCGACATGGTCGTCGCCCGACAACACGGGGCGTTCGACGACCACCTCGAAGTCGGACAGTCCCCGTCAAGCTGCTGCGACTGGACGTGTTGCGAACCGGATCGTGCCCGGCCTGCCGGGCCGGCGACGCATGCCCACTTGACGTGCGGACCGACAACGTCAATCGTCCAGTCCGACACCGGACGTTCGAGGTGACACGCAGTAGGGGTGCAAGGCTGATCTCATGAAAGGCGTCTTCGAGCGGGAACCAAGAACTGCTGGATCGTCATACAGCCATGAAACTCGGTTTGGTGTGGGCGCTGTTGTTGATCTCCGCTGCGTGTGGAGCAGAAGACGGTCCGGCTGCTGTGAACGAACCGACGGTCTCGCCGACGCCAGGGTCGGGGCCGTCGGTGCCGGTGCAATCGCCCGCACACAGAACGCCGCTCAGCGATCTCTACCGCATCGGCACCGCACGATGGTTCTTCAACCATCCGGCGGGGATGGATGCACCGCTACCCCCGAAGACCTGACGGTCCCACCGAACGAACTGCGGACTCGTCAGCGAGCCGGGCCTTCAGCCGGTGGCGGACGCTACGACTCGGTGGACGAAGTCGAGCTTTTCAACCACCAGTGGTGGCAAGACGAACGGGTAGAGATCGGACTGACCCAGCGAACGTGACACACCATTCAGTGCGAGGATCATCACCAGCCAGTTGCGCACCATCGGAGCGATCGACAGTTGCAAGTCGTCGCGCATCACAGCAGCACCCGCCGACAGCGCAGGCTCGCCCACTTCGATGCCGAACGATCGCGCCGTTGCGAGCCCGGCATCGATGTGTAGGTAGTGGGCAAACGTTTCGGCCCAATCCTCCCACGGGTGCATGCTGGCGTACTGGCTGACGTAGGAGCCGGTCCAGTCGAAACCTGGACCGTGCTGGTAGTGACGGGTCAACGCCATGTCGTACGGTTCGGTCTCGTCGCCGAACAGCCGGTGGAACTCGTTGATCCAGCCGGCGTCGAGCACCAGCAAGGCCCAGTAGTAGTGGGCGATCTCATGGCGCAAATGCCCGAGCACAGTTCGGTACGGCTCGCCCAGCTGTTGCCGAACGAACTCTCGGTGGGCGTCGTCGGACTCTGACAGATCGAGCGTGATCACGCCACCTTCATGGCCAGTGGTGACCGCTCGTCGTCGTGACGAAAGGAACTCGAACGTGACACCGCGAGCGGGATCGCTCCCGCGGTCAATGACGGGAAGACCGAGGACCTGCAACTGGTAGATCAGGCGCCGCTTGGCAGATTCGGCGTTGGCGAACGCATGCATCGCTTTGAACTCATTGTCGTTCGGGCGCACGGAGGTGAGCCGGCAGCTCACGCACAAGGGATTGGGGTCGTCGGCCGCGATCAGCCAGTTGCAGCGCGCGGTGCTTTGGTTCGCACAATGCCGGACCGCGCCTGGCTCTCCGTCGGCACGCACCAAGACACCGTCGGCCATACGGAGGGCCACCACCGCAGCGGCTTCAGCGAGGTAGGCAACACGTGACCCGCACCCGAGGCAGACCGAGTTGTCGAAGAAGAGCAACTGTGCGCACACCGAGCAGCGAAACGTTTCCAAGGCGCCAACCTAACCCGCATCGCAGCGCGACCGGCAGGCTGCTCTACCGCGCAGATCATGGCGCAGATCATGGCGCAGATCATGGCGCAGATCATGGCGCAGATCATGGCGTCACCGCCCGAGTTCAGCCTCTAGGCGTGCACGAAACGCCGCAGGTCGAGCGTGCGCGGATACTC
>JBBREA010000227.1:0-2525 GCA_038203385.1 Acidimicrobiales bacterium
GTCGTCGCCGCCGCGTAGCTCGAAACTGCTCAACAGATCGTCGAGTTCGGTGATCAGGATCTCGAGGTGTTCCGGTTGGAACACCAGCGGCGGGCGCAACTTGAGCACGTTCGTGTACCGACCGGTCACACCGGAGAGAACACCGCGCCGGCGGAGTTCGGTAGCGAGACGTTTGGCGTCGGAGTAGGCAATTGGTTTCTTCGTTTCGCGGCTGGCGACGAGATCGAGCCCCCAGAACAACCCGCTGCCCTGTACTGCCCCGATCACGGCGTGACGATCCGCCAGATCGTGAAGCTGCGCTGCGAAGAGTGTCCCGGTGTTGGTGGCGTTCTCGAGGAGCCGTTCATCCTTGACCACGTCGAGCACGGCGAGCGCAACGGCCGCCGAGACCGGGTTGCCGCCGAACGTGTTGAAGTAGTTGCGCTGACGAGCGAACTCGATCGCGATCGCCGGCGTCGTCACCACGGCGGCGACAGGGTGCCCAGCTCCCATGGGCTTGCCAATGGTGACGATGTCGGGAACGAGCTCGTATCTGGTGTGACCCCAGAAGTGGGTGCCGAGTCGGCAGTAGCCGGCCTGCACTTCGTCGGCGATCACCAACCCGCCCGCAGAGCGAACGATCGCGGCAGCCTGCGCCACGTATCCGTCGGGTGCGACGAGCACGCCATTGGAGTCCCAACTGGTGTCGATGAGCATCGCCGCGGGCGAGTGCCCTCGCTCGGCCAGCCCGTCGACGCCGTGCGACACTTCTCTGGCATACGCATCGGCGTCGATGAATGGCCCGCGGTAGACGTTTGGTGGTTCCACGACAGCCAGCCAATCGGGCCGTTCCGACGCCGGGTAGGTATCGGTCGACAGTCTTCCGACGAGGTCGGAGTTGCCGTGGTACGACCGTTCCGTCACGATCGCCCCGTGGTTGCCCGTGACGACCCGGGCGATCTGCACGGCCAGGTCGTTGGCTTCCGTTCCTGTGCACACGAAATAGCACACGCTGAGGTCGCCTGGGAGCATGAGGCCCAAACGTTCCGCGAGTTCCACCACCGTGGGATGGAGGTAGCGAGTGTGCGTATTGATCAGCCGAGACTGCTCGGCAAGCGCGGCCACCACCCTCGGATGCGCATGCCCGACCGACGGCACGTTGTTGTAGCAGTCGAGATACCGGCGACCGTCGGCGTCATACACCCACACCCCTTCGCCTCGCACCAGCTGTACCGGCTCGTCGTAGAACAACTGATAGCTCGGAGCGAGCGCCCGCTGCCGACGCGCGACGAGCTCCTGGTCGCTCACGATCGCACCAATTTGCTGTGGATATGGTCAGCCATTTCGACGGCGTCGAGTGCGGCCCATCGCTGCAAACGGTCGATCACGAACGGCAGTGCGCGCCGCGCTCCGGGTGCGAGGTGCGATGACTCGCGGATTTGGACCTCCACCAACAGCACGGTCAGAGCCAGTCGTGCGAGCACCAGTTCTGGCAACGCGCGGACCTCGTCGTCGGTGAGGGGTTGGTGACGGTGATAGCCAGACGCGAGCAGGGCAGTCACCTCACTGGGATCGGCATGGTCCGGGGCAAAGCTCTCTGCTGCAATGGCCACGTCGGCAGCGATCGCCGTGTGTGCGATGTCACCGAAGTCGATCACGCCAGTGACGATGTCGGAAGCCGTGCTCGCACGCAGCAGGTTGCCGGCGTGGCCGTCGTTGTGGACCGTCTGCTGGCGGAGTCGGGTGATGGTCTCGGTCACTGCGACGAGCCTGGCATCCACTTCGTTGATCGCCCGCGCTGGCGCAGCGCTGGTTCTTTCGCGAAGAGCGGGGTCTACGAGCAGCCCGTTGCCGATGTCCCACGGCATGAAGTGATCCGGCACCTGGTGCTCGAAGGAATCAAGTGCGGCTCCGATCTGGCCAAGTAGGGCGCCGATGCGGACGTACGCCTCAGGACGCAACGCCTCGTCGGAATCGAAGGTCACGCCCGGCAAATACGTCACCAGTCGCGCCAGATGGTCGGAATCGCCGACGGTCACCAGCGCAAGTGGTGCTCCGTCTGCCGTCGGTGTCACCCGGCTGACCGGCAGGTGTGGAGCAACGCGCTCGAGGTGCAACATGGCGTTGGTCTGCAACTCGACAGCCGCAGGCAACTCGGTAGCGCTCTGCACCTGCAAGACGAACTGAGTGTCCGAACCCATCGTCGACACGAGCGAGTTGTGCGAACGCTCACCCGGCAGTGCGGCCAACTCGCCACTGATTCCCCAATACGTGTCGAGGATCGTCGCAATGGCCGTATCGTCAAGGTCCGGCCGATCAAACGCAAACAAGCTCGCCACCAGCCCAGTCTGTCATGGCGGTTTGTAGCACGATCAGCCCAGATTTGCCACGTTCCGATTCGGGCGCCAGCCCGCTAACCTTTCGTGGTTCTCGTTTTTGATCCAGGAGACAAATCAGATGGCAGTCAAGCTGCGCCTCACCCGAGTCGGCAAGAAGAAGCAACCCCAGTACCGCATTGTTGCGGCCGACGAGCGCGCACCGCGTGA
>JBBREA010000228.1:0-2445 GCA_038203385.1 Acidimicrobiales bacterium
GAAGACGGGTCAACTGACCCCGCCGTCGACTGGGTCACCGGCTTCGAAGAAGAGACCGGCTGCGAAGTGAACGTGAAGCTCGGTAACAGCTCCGACGACATGGTGCAGCTCATGCAGAGTGGCGAGTACGACGGCGTGTCGGCTTCCGGCGATGCGACCTTGCGCCTCATCGCTGGTGGCGAAGTCAGCCCGGTGAATGTGGACCTCATCGCGAACTACGCCGACGTGTTCGAGGATCTCAAGCTGCAGAATCACAACTCGGTCGATGGTGTGCCGTACGGCGTGCCTCACGGACGAGGTGCCAATCTGCTCGTGTTCAACACAGACTTGTACGAGACACCGCCCGACTCGTGGGCCGAGATGTTCGAGCCCAGCACAGCGGCGCCGGGTGGCGTGTCGGTGTACGACTCACCCATCTACATCGCCGACGCGGCCTTGTATCTCATGAGCACTCAGCCAGACCTCGGCATCACGAATCCGTACGCACTCGACCAAACGCAGTTCGACGCGGCCTTGGATCTGTTGAACGTGCAGAAGGACCTCGTCGGTCAGTATTGGGCGCTGTACACCGATCAGCAGGCTGCGCTCGAGGGCGGTACCGCGTTGGTGGGCACCACTTGGCAGGTCATCGTCAACCTCGCAACCGGAAACGGCGCCACCATCGATGCGGTGAAGCCCGTTGAGGGTGCCACGGGTTGGTCCGACACCTGGATGATCTCATCTCAGGCAGCTCATCCGAACTGCATGTACATGTGGATGGACCACATCATCTCGCCTGAGGCAAACGCCGGTGTTGCCGAGTGGTTCGGCGAGGCGCCGTCGAACGAACTGTCGTGTGACCTCACCGCCGATCCCGAGCATTGCACCACCTTCCACGCGGGCGACACCGAATACTGGGAAGACGTCTGGTACTGGACCACACCAGAGGAAACCTGCCTCGACGGCCGAACCGACGTGAAGTGTGTGCCGTATACCGAGTGGGTCAACGCCTGGAACACCCTGCGGAGTTGACGCAGAGCTGATCCAGGCACCACGGGTTCATTGAGCTGCTGACCGATGTCGACGAACGCTTCCACTGCTATTTCTGCGAAGCCTTCGCCAACGCGTTCAGCGAGCACGTTCTTCCGCCGGCACCGACGCCTGTCTTTGGCGTCGGTGCTCGGCGGGCCCGTGGCCTGGATGTTCATCATTTACATCGGCTCGCTGTTGTTGATGGTGATCTCGGCGTTCTTCGCTCTCGATTCGTTCACACAAAAACCCACCGACGAGTTCACGCTCGACAACATCGAGACGGCGTTCACCACCTGGACGTACGTCACCGTGGTGCTGAAGTCTGTGGCAGTGGCAGCTGCGGTGACCGCACTGTGTCTCGTCGTCGCCTTGCCCACTGCGTTCTACATTGCAAAGGTTGCCGCGCCGTGGATGCGACGCGGGCTCATCGTCGCCGTGCTGATGCCGCTCTGGGCCGGGTACCTCGTCAAGGGTTACGCCTGGAAGGCGATGCTCCGGCCCGGTTCCGAGTTCGGCATCGACAAGAACGGTGGGTTTCTCCAGTCCACGTTCGGGTGGACGCCCGGCTTCGGGTGGATCGCGGTCATCTTGTCGCTGTCGTATCTGTGGCTGCCGTACATGGTGTTGCCCATCTATGCCGGCCTCGACCGGCTACCCAACTCGCTGCTCGATGCCTCAGGCGACCTGGGTGCCCGGCCTGGGCGGACGTTCCGATCGGTCGTTTTGCCCATGCTGGTTCCGTCCATCGCGGCCGGCTCGATCTTCACATTTTCGCTGTCGCTGGGCGACTTCATCACGCCCAATCTCGTCACCGAAGGCAAGGTGCAGATGATCGGCAACCTCATCGCCAGAACCCTCGGCGCTCCGAACCAACCGCTCGCCGCAGCGTTCACACTGTGGCCACTCATGATCGTCATCGTCTATCTCGCCGGCATGAAGCGCCTCGGCGCATTCGACAATCTGTGATGAGCAGTCCGACTATGAGCTGGCGCTGAGCATGTACGTCACTCGGTTCACGCGTTGGTTCTTGCGGGGCTGGATGGGCTTCACGCTCGTCTTCTTGTATCTGCCCCTGCTCGTCATCGTGATTCTCAGTTTCAACACGGCTACGTCGCTGTCGTGGCCCCCAGCGGGGTTCACCACGTCATGGTGGACCGCAGCCTGGGAAGCCGATGGTCCGCGCGAGGCCCTCTGGAACTCGGTGAAGCTCGCGATGGCCGCCACCTTGATTGCGATGGTGCTGGGCACCTTGGCCGCCTTTGGAATGCAGCGCTTCTCGTTTTACGGCAAACAATCGGTGTCGTTCATGTTGATCTTGCCGATCTCACTGCCCGGCATCGTGACGGCCATTGCATTACGCAACACCTTCGATCGAACCATCGATCTCGGGCTGGTGTCGTTTCGAATCGGCTTCGGCTTCCAATCGCTCGTGAT
>JBBREA010000229.1:0-2381 GCA_038203385.1 Acidimicrobiales bacterium
GAGCATGTGCCCGGCATCGGACAGCAACGCGAGCGAATTGGTGATGATCCCGGCAACCGCTTCGACAACGAAGAACACGAAGATGATCGCAAACGCCGCCAACAGCCGACCTTGGTGGCGTTCCCCGGCCCGTGCGAGGCCGGTGCCGTGGTCGTGATCGCCGCCCATCAGCGTTCGGTTCGGCCGTGGGCGAGGTGTTCACGCGACAGATCGAGGAGCATCCGAATGTGGGCGTCATCGAGCCGGTAAAAAATGTTGCGGCCATCACGACGATTCCGCACGACGCCCGCGCTGCGCAGCAATCGCATTGCCTGGGAAACCTTCGTATCGGTCGTATCGACAACCGCAGCGAGATCACAGACACACAGCTCACCAGCCTCGAGCAACGCATACAGGATCCGGACACGGGTCGGATCACCCAGCAGACGGAACATCTCCGCCAGATCGACCGCCTCGTCCACATCAAGCAGGGACGCCGTTACCGACTCGACACGACCCTCGTCCACCTGACTCACCACGCACTCGTCGAGTGCACTCACTCTGATACCTGCATAGATGTGAAGATATACGAGCCGCCTCGACATCCAACCTCTGATTCAGGGTCGGTCGTCAAGGCCCGGTTCTGCGGCGGGTTCATTGCCGGTGATCACCTGGCATCGCTGAGCATCGGTGCAGTCCGAGGGGTCGAGCAGGTCGGCCCGTTCGGCCAGCTGCTGAAGTTCCTGGCGTTGGCGCTCCAGCTCATCGATCTGTTCGGTGAGGGCGCTGAGGTGTCGGCGAACCAGCTGCCGGGTGTGTTCACAGCTCTGCCCGCCGGCGTCCTTGATTTCAAGAATCGAGCTGACCTCGGCGAGTGTCAGTCCGCTGCGTTGGGCCTGTTTGACGAACCTGAGTCGCTCGATGATCGCAGCGGGGTAGTCGCGATAGCCGGACCCGGTGCATGCCGGTTCGGCGACGAGCCCGATCGACTCGTCGTACCGAATCGTCGCGGTGGAGAGCCTCGTGGCGTCCGCAACTTCGCCGATCCTCACGGGCTCACGCTACCGAACCGTGCCGGGCACATTCGTGGTGTGAGCACCAATCGTCGACCCTGCCCCGGCGTTCTCGAATGCGAAGTCGTTCTCACAGCCGTGGCTTCATTGTTCGAAGCCTTGGCGTTGCTGCTCGGCGCGGATGTAGCCGATGACTGCGTCGACGTCGGCGTCTGACAGCCCTTCCACTGCGGGCATATCGCCGAAGTTCCAGTGGTGTTGGGCAGCGCCGTTGGCGATGGCGGAACGGAACGAGTCGTCACCGTGGTGATTGGGTTCATAGACGATCGACAGGTGCGACGGACCCTTGTCGGTGCCTCGAAGATCGGCGCCGTGGCACGACGCACACGACGCCGCGTACACCTTGGCACCAAGGCTGGCGCTGCTGACGTGGGACGCGCTTTCGGCCCGACCGTCTGAGCTGCACGCTGCGGTGAGTGCAACCAATGCCGCGGTGGCGGTGAGCCGACCCAATCGGGCGAGTCGGTGTCGAGAGTGGACGATGGTTCGAGTCACGAGGCGGCTCCCATGAGGTAGGCGGTAACGACAGCAACAGAGAGCAACGCGATCGCTTCGACGCTGACGACGTTGCGAAATCGGCGGGCAAATGCCAGATCGTGTGGCGCGGCATCCATGAGCGGGATGAGGACCCTGTGGTTGTATCCCCCGGCCGCTGCCGCCAACCCGACAAACACCGTTTTGACCATGAGCGTGCGACCCCACTCCGTCCCCCACAATTCAGCGGGACTGTCCAGAACGATCACAGTCAAGCCAAGTCCGGCTGCACCAACGACCACCAGGGCCAACGTCGCCACCACCGAGAACCGCAACGCCAGTTGACGGGCGCGCAGGTCCCGCCCCTCCCGATGACGCAGCCACAACACCACAGCCAGCATCACCACTCCACCGGCCCAGATCGCGCCACCAGCGACGTGAACGATGTCAAGGAGTCCCGTGAGGAGCCGGTTGCCTTTGGTCACGGTATGGCCGTCGAACAGATGTGCTCCGAGAACAGCGGCTGCCCCGAAAGCTGCAGCGCCCGAGTTCCAGTCGACAAGCCAGGCTTGGTCACCGGTTCTGGCCAGCGGCTCGGCGCTGCCAACATCAGCTTGACCGGTGTGATCGGTCACGTGCTGCCCCAGGTCCCGAGCCTCGGGTTCGGCGAGCGTTCCAGCGTTGACCAGTTCTCGGAGAACTTCGACCGGATCAGAGACTTCGTTGGCAAAAACCGTGTCGAGGCGTGAACCAGCAGCCAACGCCAGTCCCCCAACGACCCGCATCCCGGTGGCGATCCCGAACGTCGAAGCGACAACACCACCAAGCGCCGACAGCGACCACACTGCGGTCCAG
>JBBREA010000230.1:0-2280 GCA_038203385.1 Acidimicrobiales bacterium
GATGAGGAATCGAGTGCGTGCACGTGCGCGAGCGAAAAGGTGCCCACGCGAGTGCACGTACCCGGTTGATGATGAGGGTCCGAATACGTGCACCGTGCGCGAGCGAAGCGTGGGTGGCGTCAGCCGATGTGACGTATCAGCAAGTCACGGGCCGCTGGGTACAGCGACGCAACTGGGCGCATTCACACGATCGGAACCCGGCGGCCTGAGGTGATTGCACATCAAGTGCAACCTACGGTGTGCTCACACCACCGTCCGCGTGCCGCGGGCGTCAGCGCTCGTCGCGCTTGCCGAACAGGCGTTCCCAGAGCGACGGCTTCTCGAAGCCGATGTCCAGGTCCGCAAACGTGTCGGGACCGGCGAATTCTTGGGCTTCGCCCTGGGCGAAGAACTCTAGCTCGGTGTCGGTCAAGTCGAGATCAAACATGACTGGCTCAGGAGCAAGGGCGGGACCAACACTCGCGCTGGTGCTGGGGCGCCCGACGCGTCGCCGCGCACAGTCCCCGTCGCCTACGGAGTCAGCACAGCGCCGCTGAGCGAGTCCGTCGCCGACGGGTCGACGTGGTCGCGGGGCACGATGAGGCGGAGCGCGCGGGCGAGGACCTTGATCACATAGCGATCGCCGGCAGGAATCTCCTCGCCGTCGACCTGCGCCGCCGGCAACACGCCGCCTTCGGTGCGGATCGTGAGCTCGAGGTTACTGCCCGGGATGGCGGGAGCGTGCTCGATGCCGAGCTTCTCGAGGTCATCGAGGCCGATCGGGCTCTTGCGCATCGTGCCTGCGAGCTTGGTCATGAAGTCGCGCCGGCCGGTGACCGGGACCAGCTCGACGAGACCGTCGTCGGACTCGGACTCGGCATCGAAGATCCACTCGCCGCCGAAGATCTTGGTGTTCTTGACGATCAGGTCGAACAGGCTCGGGAACTGATAGACCTTGCCGTCGATCACCGCGTCGACGTCGAACTTGCTGTCGACGACGTAGCTCTCGAGCAGGCGCTGGGCGAGCGCGCCAGCATAGACGAGCTGATCGCGATAGATCCGGCCCAGCATCGGGATGCGGCCGACTCGCTCGCGATCGCGATTGCGTGTGGCGAGGCCGGCAGCACCAAAGCCGACCGAGAACGAATCGAAGAACGAGTCGCGGTGGATCTCCTTGAGGCCGCGGTCGATCGTGAGGTTCCCGACGTCGCAGCCGACCGTGTAGCCATCGGCGATCACGCTGACGTTGCGCTCGAGTGCGCCGGGGCCCGCGTCGAGGCCGAACGACTTGCCTTGGTCGTTCGCGGTGCCGGTCGGGAGCATGCCCATCACGACATCGCGCGCGTGCTGCGAGGCGAGGATGCCCTTGGCGACCTCGGCGAATGTGCCGTCACCGCCCATGTAGATCACGACGCGCGCGCCCGCCTCGACGACTTCGGTTACGCGGTTGATCGTCGCACCTTCGGGCTCGGTCGCGACGAAGCGATGGGCGATCTGCGCCTCGTCGAGGCGCGCCCGCGCGTGGCGAATCCAATCTGCGGCCTTGCCCGATTGCGCGGTGGGGTTTGCCACGAGCACAGCCGGCTGATCCTGCAGCCAACGGTCGATACCTGGACGAGACATGCGGCTCACCAATGGTACGGTACGGCCCGCATGGTGTCAGAAGAGCACGAGCTGATTCGCCAAACCGTGCGCCAGTTCGCGCAGAACAAAGTCGAGCCGCAGGCACTCGCGCACGACGAGTCGGCGACATTCAACACCGCCCTGTTGCGAGAGATTGGTGGGATGGGCCTCATCGGGATCACGATCCCGGAGGCCGATGGCGGGGCAGGGCTCGATGCCACGGCGTCGTGCATCGTCCACGACGAGCTCGCCTACTGCGATCCGGGCTTCACGCTCGGCTACCTCGCCCACGCGCTGCTGTTCGTCAACAACTTCTACTGGGCAGCGACCGAGAAGCAGCGCGCGAAGTACTTGCCCAAGGTCCTCAGCGGCGAGCACATCGGTGCGATGGGCATGACCGAGCCCGCCGTCGGTACCGACGTGCTCGGCATGCAGACCACCGCGCGCCGCGACGGTGACTTCTACGTCCTCGACGGCCGCAAGACCTTCATCACCAACGGGCCCGAGTGTCACGTGGCGCTCGTCTACGCGAAGCTCGAGAACCGGATCACCACGTTCGTGGTCGAGCGCGGCTTCGCCGGGTTCTCGACGAGCCCGAAGATCCCGAAGGTCGGCATGCGTGCGTCGACGATGTGCGAGCTCGTGTTCGAAAACTGCCGCGTGCCGGTCGAGAACTTG
>JBBREA010000231.1:0-2238 GCA_038203385.1 Acidimicrobiales bacterium
GGAGCCGGTGACGCCGGTGCGGTTGTTGGACACTCGGCCGGGTGAGAAGACGTTTGATGGTCTCGATGAGGGTGTGGGCCGGTTGACCGCTGGTTCGACGTTCGAGTTGGATGTCGCGGGGCGTGGTGGGGTGCCCGTTGCAGCGTCTGCGGTATTCGTGAACGTGACAGCGATCTTCGCTTCAGCACCGGGGTTCTTGACGGTGTTCCCGTGTGACGAGCCTCGCCCGTTGGCATCGCACGTGAACTACATGGGTGGTGACGTGTCACCGAACGCGGTGCTCGCCAAGCTGTCGTCGACCGGGACCATTTGCATCTACACGTTGGCAGCAACCGATGTTGCCGTGGATGTGAACGGATTCGTTCGTCCTGACGATTCTGCCCTGCCGGCGTGGTCGTTCGGTGCTGCCGAACTATCGCCGTACCCCACCGCCGACGAACCAGCAGACCCGAGCGCTGGTCCGACGCCGGGGGAAGGCACCTCGGCAGGCGAGCAACAAACCAGTGACACTGACAGCCTCGGCAGTCCGCCGTATCCGGCTGAACTGGACCCGTGCACTCTGGTGACGACAGCGGAGTGGGCGGCATGGCTGGGTGTCGCCAGTTCCGCTGTCTCGTCGATGCCACTGGAGTACGGAACTGCCTGCGGGTATCTCGAGGCGGCGGATTCGTTGCGGATGGCGTTGTCTGTGATCGACATGTCGGAACCTTGGATCCCCGATGGTGTGGCAACGATGAACGTCGGCGTCGGTGGTCTGGGTTCAGGCTCCTGGGCGCTGGGCTACCCAGTGCCGGAAAGTTCGACGCTGGTGGTGTCAACGTCGGCGGGGCAACTCGTCATCGAGATGTCGGCCCGCGACGGAACAGCCTCATCGATGCTTCGTGATGGTGCAGTGGACTTTGCTGAGAAGGCAGGAGGTCGCCTGTGATGAAGCCACGGTCGGGTCTTGTAGTGCTGCTGATTGCCGTGGCGAGCCTCTTGCCGGCGTCCACGAGCGGTCAAACCGCATTCATTTGGGGTATCAATCAACCGCTGGCCTCCTATGGTTCGGTCCGCGTGCCGTTCAGCTGCACACCCACGGCCAGAGTGTGGACGATGGAGATCGGCAAATCCGGGATCACACGGCTGCGAACACAGTTCGCAGTTCGGGGTCCGTACGACCCCGGCTACCTTCCCTCCTGGTGGAAGTCGAGTTGGTACGCGGGTGGTTCATTTCCCGACGACGCCCTCAGCTACTACACCTACTTCGCGTTGTGGTTTGACACGATCACCGTCGGGAACGGAAAGCAAGTCGCCGTCTGGGCCAAGATGATCGGCGAGAAACCGTCGTTCTGGGCGCGCGACGCCAAAATTCACAAATCACTCGGCACGTTCACCTGCTCGGGAGGCAACGAGGCCTAGGCGACGTCGTCTCGGACTGGAGAGCGCGACAGGAGTCCTTGGGCGTGAGACCCAGAACGTTGACCTTCGCTCGAAATCACCGGCATGCTCGTCATACCCTGCCACTGAGGGCGCCCCAACCTCATGGAGCCCTCTGCTAGGTTTCGGCTGCGGCGCGTGACGGCAACGGGCCGCAAGGGGGATTCTCGTGCCCAATCGTTCCTCGGCGCTTGGACGGCGTCGGCCTGTGGTACTTCCACTCCTGATCGTCTGGCTCGCGGGCCTCGTCGGATTGCCGTTGGCCGCTCAGCACGCCCGAGCGTCAGAGCCACCCGGTTTCGAGGCGTTGTCAGCACCGCAGCGCATCCTCGACACGCGGCCAGGCGCTGTGACCGCCGATGGCGGCTCGGCGGGTGGCGGCCTGGTGGGGGCACGCTCGATATTGACTCTGCCCGTTGCTGGCCGGGTCGGTCTTCCCACATCGGTCGGAGCGGTGGTATTGAACGTCACCGTCACCGAGCCGGTGGGTGTTGGATTTGTCACGGTGTTCCCGTGCGGCGAGGCGGTGCCGACCGCGTCGAATGTGAACTATCGGGCCGGTCAAACGGTACCGAACGCAGTGATCTCAGGCCTCGCCGACAATGGCTCCGTCTGCCTGTTCACGCTTGCAACGACTCATCTGGTCGTCGACGTGTCGGGGTGGTTTCCGGAAGACAGCTACGTGCCTCTGCCGGCGCCGCGACGACTCGCAGATACCCGTGCCGGTCAGTCGACGATCGATGGAGCGTTCGCCGGGACTGGGCTGCGTGCCGCCGGCAGCGTGCTCGAACTGGACGTCGCAGGACGCGCCACGATCGA
>JBBREA010000232.1:0-2219 GCA_038203385.1 Acidimicrobiales bacterium
GATGCGTCCGGGGTGCCGCACCGCTTCGGGTGCAGCATCTGAGCGATGACTTCCACCCCGTCAACGACTCGCGGCCCGGGGCGCACCACGACGGCGTCGGCGTCGATCGCCCACACCTCGGAATCGTTGGGCAGCAGCCCGCGTTCGATCACTTGCTGACCGAGTTCGGCGGCGCCGTCGAGCCGATATCCGCACGGTGACACGATCACCACCTCCACGTCCGCCGCTCGAATGTCGTCCCAAGCGACGCCCTGCGAATTCTTGCCCTGCCAGCCCAGCACGGAGGTTCCGCCAGCGCCAGCGACCATGTCGGGAACCCAATGGCCCGCAGTGAACGCCGGGTCGGTCCATTCCAGCACCAACGTGGTGCGCGGATCGCAGCCCTGCACCTGTTGAGCCACAGCGGCGAGTCGGGCGCGCAGTGCGGCGACGATTTCGGTGGCCCGTTCCGTTCGACCCGTCACCGCCCCCACAGCGGCGATCGAATCGATGACCTGGTCGAGCGTCACCGGGTCGAGAGTGAGCACCTCAGCCGAACAACCGAGGTAGGAAATGGCGTCGTCCACCTTCGACACGTCTACGGCGCACACCGCGCACAAGTCTTGTGTCACCACGAGTGTCGGATCGATGTCCGCGAAGGCCCCACGGTCGAGTCGGTAGAGATCCTCGCCTGCCGCCATGCGCTCCTTCACCACGGCGTCGATCTCGGCCGGAGTCAGCCCTTCTGGCAGGGCCGAGGTGGAGACGATTCGCTTGCGCTTCGCCTCGGGCGGGAAGTCGCATTCAAACGTGACACCGACGACCTCGTCACCGAGCCCGAGGTCGAACAGAATCTCGGTGGCTGACGGCAAGAGCGACACGATCCGCATTCCGACGAACTTAACCCGGCGAACTCAACGGGGGGACACCGCGTTTCGCCGCGGTCGAACTGGGGTCGCCAGAATGAATCACATGGACACCCCGAACCCGCCGACCCAGCCGCTCGACCTGTTCAGGCTCGACGGGCAGGTGGCTCTCGTCACTGGTGCGTCTGCTGGCCTTGGCGAGAGGTTCGCTCGCGTACTCCACGCAGTCGGTGCCACTGTCGTCGTATCGGCACGCCGATCTGAACGTCTCGAAGCACTGGTTGCCGAGCTTCCTCGCGCGATCGCCATCGCTGCCGACGTAGCCCTGCCAGGTGACCGGGTCCGTCTGATCGCCGACACCATCGAGCGCGCTGGTCGCCTGGATGTGCTGGTGAACAACGCCGGTATCGCTCACGTGGGCGGCATCGAGAACGAAACCCTCGACCAGTTCGAGCAGGTCATGAACATCAACGCCACGGCGGTGTGGCATCTGTGCAAGTTGGCTGCGCCGCACATGATCGAGCGCGGCGGCGGCAGCATCGTAAACATCGCGTCCATGTTGGGCCATGTGGCATCGACACCGGTGAAGCAGGCAAATTACTGTGCCAGCAAAGGGGCAGTGGTGAATCTCACTCGCGAACTCGCGGTGCAACTCGCTCGCAAGGATGTGCGCGTCAATGCCCTGTGTCCCGGATACTTTCCGTCGGAGATGACCGAGCCGATGATCGGCGACGCCGGAAGCGAGAACTATCTCGCCACCTACTCGCCAATACCCCGCATGGGACGCGCTGACGAACTCGACGGAGCACTGCTGCTTCTCGCCAGTCGTGCCGGCTCGTACATCACCGGACACTCGCTGCTCGTCGACGGCGGATTCACGGCGAGGTGAGCACGGGCTGGTGGTCTCAAGGTGAGCGCGCAACGTTCCGATGATCTGGAAGCATGGGTTCCGGAATGACGGCTGATCAGGATGTGCGCGAGAGTGACCGCGAACGAGACGTGGTAGGCGGAATGACCCGCGCACCTGGTGAGATCAGGAGCCTGTCTGGCAGCCTCATCGACGCAGTGGATGCTGTGGTTGCCGGCCGGCGCGAAGCGATCAGCATGTCGGTTGCCTGCCTGCTGGCGGGCGGGCACCTTCTCATCGAAGACATCCCAGGTGTGGGTAAGACACTGTTGGCGCAGGCACTGGCGGCTTCTGTCGGTGGCTCCTTCCATCGCATTCAGGGCACGCCGGACCTGCTGCCGAGTGATGTGGTCGGCTCGATGATGCCCCACGGGGAAGGGTTCGAGCTGCACTTCCGGCCAGGCCCGATCTTTTCGAACATCGTGGTCTTCGACGAACTCAACCGTGCCAATCCGCGCACTCAGTCG
>JBBREA010000233.1:0-2192 GCA_038203385.1 Acidimicrobiales bacterium
TGCTGATGAAGTGGAAGTGACGCTCGAAGCAGAAGACGCCTGGGTCGCCCTGCTCGAAGCGGGAGGGCGCACGTTCGGCGGTGACCCGACGTGCACGCCCGGCTACTACAACAACGAGGGCCACGAGATCAGCAAGGCGCAGCTCCGCAACTCGATGGGGTATCCGGCCGGCCCGGTCGCGTACTTCGAGTACATCAAGCAGTGGCGCTCCAGCGGAGACTTCGACGGCCTCACCTTCACCACCGACAAATAGTTACGCATGGGGTTACGCATGGGGTCAGGCCCCTTTCGTAACTCTCTGTCCGCCAGGATGACTCCGCAGGGATCGTCGGGTATCCACGTCTGGCGATTTCGGACGTGTGAAGCTGGCTGACGAGTGAGTACTCCGTTCCAACTTCTTCCTGCTCCCAGCACGATCCGCTGGGCCGACGCGCCGCCGAGCGCCATCGGCCCTGTGTGGTCTCCGTGGCCGGCGCCGAGCGTCGCGACCCTGAAGCGGAGCAACGTCTGGGCACCTCCCATCATTCACGTCGTGACGTGGATGCCGCCGAGCATCGTGCACCTCTCTCCTCCCGACCCCGTGATCGAAGCAGCTCCCGCGTGGTGGCGCCGCCTCGGCACCCGCGTCGCCGGCATCTTCCGCCGCATCCGCTGACTTACTGAGCCACTGAGCGAGTCGATTCCGACCAAACCGCAGACTCGATGATCGATCAGCGGGTCACACTCCCTCGTCCGCTTCGTCGGGTCGGTGCTGGGATCAGCACAGCGATGGGGGCAGCAATGGCCTCGGGCACTGCACTGCTCATCGGCGCCGGACGTGACGGTGATGCGATCGAGATTGCAGGGCGCGGCTGGCTCATGTTCTGGGTTGGTTCCGCCATCGGGATGTTGCTCTCTCTCCGATCGACGGTGCGCCGCCTCGTCATCGACGACAACGGGGTCCAATGGCACGGCTACCTCCGGGCGAAGACTGCGACTTGGCAGGACGTGGAGGCAGCGACGATCGAAGACGACCGATACAACGCTCGTCTCCGACTGAGGACTGCCCACTTCGCTGCCGTTGTCGCACTCCCACAACCGTCGAACAGAACGATGCCGTCGCTGACGCGCGTCAAGCGTCTGCTCTCGTCGCACGGAGTGGAGGTGAAGGTCGACTCGTTTGGCAGCGCTTCGAGTCCAGCAACTTTGCTTGCCAAACGGCTCGACGTCGGACGCATGCCTGACAACCGTCCCGCAGACGCCACTGCGATCGTCACCTCGATATCGAGGTCGGTAAAGCCGGTCCCGTTGTCACGACGGGGCCGTGTCGCCTTGTGGGCGCTGGGCGTAGGCACGTTCGCCATCTTCTCCGCAGCCATCGTTGCCTGGGCACTCTTCGTCAGCGGGAAGCTCATCGACCCCAACAGGAACCCGCGACCTCCGAGTTCCTTCGATCCCGACAACCTTCCGGTGATCTCGCCACTTGCGCCTCCCTATCCGTCGGAAACAATTCGCCGTGACTCGCGAACATTGATTGCCGACGCCACGGCCTCGCGAGTGTTGACTGCCTGCACCGAGCCGCTCATCTTGCCCTTTGGCTCCGGAGAAATCGACTACGTGCTGGTCGACTTCGACAACGGTTCTGCATGGGATGCGGTTCGCACAGATGACTTCAACGGACTTGTTGAACCGGGACCGACCATCACCGACATTGCCGCCGCCAGTGGGATGCGGACCTCCGGCCCGCTTCGCACAATGGACGGTGCCGAGACGTTGTCGATCGTGGGACGCTCGCAGGTAGTGCTCCTCGACTGCAACGACTGACCGATCACTCGCACTGAGCCGCTGAGCCTCGCTGGCCGGGGCTACCGTTCGCAGGTGCTTCCCGACGGCATCACCTCCACGAGCGGTCCACGCTCTGCGACGCTGACGGCCCACGCCGACCTCGACGGGATCGCCACCGGAGGGTATGCCCGCTCCGACGTGGCGGTCGACCTCGAACTCGACCTGTCGCCGGATGCCGAATTCCTCGGCTTCGCATTCACCCAGTTCGCGATGCCGGTCGTCGCCCGGCGCAACGAAGCGTTCGACTTCGCTCCGGCTCACAACCTCCGGTCGCCGAAGTGCGTGCTGCCCCTCGCCGTTCGCGACGGCGAGCGATGCGTCCTCGTCGCACCCCTCACCAGCCCACACGAGCAGATCATCACCGTCGA
>JBBREA010000234.1:0-2178 GCA_038203385.1 Acidimicrobiales bacterium
CGTCTCGAAAACACCAATGAACGCACAGGCCGTCCGCGAGCTGGTCGCCGCAGCGACGAGTGCGGAGCCATGAAACCGGCACCATTCACCTACGTCGCACCAACCACGATCGAAGAGGCCGTCAGCCTCCTCGCCGCCCAAAAAGACTCCAAGATCATTGCCGGTGGTCAGTCGTTGCTGCCACTGCTCAATCTCCGCCTCGCTCGGTGTGAGGCTCTTGTCGACATCGGCCACATCACCGAGCTCACCGAATCGAGCGTCACGGACTCGGCGCTGCATCTGGGGGCGCTGGTGCGACACACTTACTTGGAGCACGACGATCTCGTACGGATGACCCAGCCGCTCTTGGCTGTCGCTGCGGCGCACATCGGCCACCGTGCGATCCGCAACCACGGGACGATCGGCGGGAGCAATGCACACGCTGACCCATCTGCCGAACTCCCCGCAGCGTTGGTTGCCTTGGGCGGGTCGGTCATCGTGGCATCTCGTCGGGGACGTCGCGAGGTCCACGCCGCCGACCTCTTCGTTGGCCACTTCCAGACCTCGCTCGCTGACGACGAGCTGATCATCCAGGTTCGCGTGCCGCGTGCGCTTCCTGGCGTGGCGTGGGGTTTCTACGAGTACGCGCCCCGGTCGGGCGACTTTGCCCACGCTGGCGCAATCGTCACCATCGATCAACGAACGGATCAGTTGCCGAATGGACGCGCGAACGAACTCGCGGTGACATGGTTCGCCACGAGTCCGAAGCCCTCGCGGGTCATCATCGGCAACCTCGATGAACTCACGAAGACCCGTACCGAAAACCCGGCCGATCGCGACGCCACCGCCCGTTTCTTTGATGACGCGTTCATCAGCCACGGGGGAGATTCGGACAAGCGATCGTTGGCCGTCACGGTGGCGGTGAGAGCCATGCGGAGGGCGCTCCAAATGGACAGCCACTCGACCGCCATCGCCGTTGGAGGGAACGCATCGTGAACAGCGTCGAGGCCCATGGTTTCACGGTGCAAGTCCGAGTGCGTGTCAACGGCGACCAGCGAGCTGTGGATGTTCCCGCTCGTACCTCGCTCGCGGATCTGCTGCGCGACCATCTCCACCTCACCGGCACACACGTGGGTTGCGAACAAGGGGTGTGTGGCAGTTGCACGGTGTTCGTGAATGGCGTGTCGACGAGATCGTGTCTGTTCCTCGCAGCGCAGGCGGATGGCACCGAAGTCGTCACCGTGGAGGGCTTGACTCCAGCGGAGGGCCTGAGCCCCGTCCAACAGACGATGTCGGACCATCATGGTCTGCAGTGCGGTTTTTGTACGCCGGGATTTGTGGTGACCATCACCGAGATGGCCGCAACCGGGCGACTCGCGGACATGGACGAAGACGACATTCGCGAAGAATTGGGCGGCAACCTCTGTCGCTGTACTGGATATCAGGGGCTGGTCGACGCTGCGTTGCACCTACGGGATCAGCTTCGCGAGGAATCATCATGAAGATCCTGCTCACGAACATCGGTGAGCTGCTCACGGGCGACATCGCTGCGCCAGTGTCGGCAGCGACGTCGTTGAGCATCGACGACGGACTGATCACCGGCGTCGGCACGGTCGACGACGAAGCGGGTTTTGATCGGGTCATCGACGTCAGGGGCGGATCGGTACTTCCCGGGCTCATTGACGGCCACGTGCACCCGACGTTCGGCGAATGGACGCCAGCGCAGAATGCGATTGGATGGATCGGCAACTACCTGCATGGCGGTGTCACCACCATGGTCTCTGCGGGAGAACTCCACATCCCAGGTCTGGACTTCGAGAACCTCACGCCCGAACTGGTCACGTCGATCGCCGTGGTGTCTGCACACACAACTGGGCGAGTTCGCCACAGCGGCGCTCGGGTGCACGCTGGGACCGTCCTCTTGGTACCAGGGATGTCCGAATCTCACTTCGACCGACTGGCCGATGCAGGGTGCCGCTTCGCGAAGTTCATCTTCTACCCGTTCGCCGACAACGCCGCTGGCGACTCCGAGGCGTTGCAATACCTGACGTGGTGTCGCGATCGCGGCATCCGGGTCAAGACCCACACGGGTGGCGTCTCTCGCTCGGGGGCCAGTCGGCCAGTCGGCGCCGATGTGCTGGCTCGGATCCAGCCCGACGTGGCTGCACACGTCAGTGGGGGCCCCATTCCGATGGCGGA
>JBBREA010000235.1:0-2152 GCA_038203385.1 Acidimicrobiales bacterium
CGATGCCGCGTCAGTCGACAGCGATGCTCAGGAATTGATCGCATCCCAGGAAGAGGGTCGCCTGTTCGGGATGGGCGCGGCGGTGGACCGGTTGGCCGAGCTCGGAGCGCTCCGCAAGGGCGTCTCACGTCAGCACGCCAAAGAATCGCTGTGGCTGCTCGGTGGTCTCGAGCCGTGGCGCCTCGCTCAACAACGAGGCTGGACGCGCCGCAAGTACGAACAGTGGTTCCACACCTGCGCGCGTGCGCTCTTGATCGACTAGCCGTCGATCTACCTGGCTGCATGAGTTCGCTCGTCTACGACCTGTGGTACGACGTAAACAGCGTCGACGCCGAGATGGTGGTCGAGACGTGGATCAGCCACGGCCCCCGGGCGAATGACCTGCGTTTGACCCGCAGCCAGGCGATTGGCTGATCGTCGGCGACGACGAGGAACCGCCGTGCTCAGCCCAGGTGATCCGTCGACTTGGAGACCGAGTGTGGACACAGCTCCAGCTCGCATCGCCCAGGAGCTGAAACCTGCGACCTGAGGTGTCGCGCGCTCGCAGTCGGAGGGTTCGTCGCTCGACTCGAGCCGCCCGGATAGCGGGTTCAAGGCTGGCGGTCGGCACCGTGGTCAGGTCGTCGGTGTTGATGTGACACGGCCATCACGAGAAGCTTGCCGTCGAGGACGCGGTAGCGAACGGCGTAAGGAAAGCCGGGGGTGGAGAGTTGGCTCGACGACTTCCTCATAATCTCTGCGGGTCGGCGCGCCGTGGCCGGGCCACCGAGTCGCTCGCAGCACCGCAGCATCGACAGCCGCCGAAAATCTGTCACCGAGCCCCGGCTGCCTGTCCTCGTACCAGGTCCAGGCGGCATACAGGTCGGCACGGGCCAGCTCGTGGTACTCCGGACGGAGGCTCACGCCAGGCGCGTGGCACGGAGCTGAGCAAGCCCTTCGAGGACTTCGTCGCGAGTGAACGTCCGGGCCTCGCCGGATTCAAGCAGCGCCGCGCGTCGCTCCGTCTCGATCGACCAGAGTCTGTCGATCTCGCGCTCGTCGGTGACCTCGCTGTCCAGGCTGGCAAGCAGGCTCGAGGCGACCATCACGCGCTGCTCGAATGGAAGCCCAAGTGCCTCCGCCAGCAGTGTGTCCGCGTGGTTGCTCATGGCGTGATCGTAGCCAATGAAGAGCGACCGCGCCCCGGCTTCGATGCCGCTAAGTTCGGCGCCGCGACTCTGCGCTCGCCTGTTCTTCCAAGTTCGAGACGACACCGGCGTATCGTCGTTGGAATGGCTCGCTGCCCGCCGGTCCGGCCGTGAACACGAAGTCTGGGCCGTCAACCCGGCGCCCGGACTTGGCGCAGACGACTACCGGTTCCACCTCTTCGCCGGTTTCGGCGTCGACCATGATCATGCTGCGCTGCTCGGGGGAGAGACGGCTGTTGCCCCAGGCTGCGAGCGCAAGGAGCACCGGGCGCAGCGAGTGGCCGAGCGGTGTCAGTACGTACTCGTAGCGGGGCGGGTTGGGCTGGTACTGGTGGCGTTCGAGTACACCGTCGGCAACGAGCCGTTTGAGCCGGCTGGTGAGGAGGCTCGACGAGATGCCGAGGTTCTGCTGGAGTTCGTCGAATCGCCGGTACCCGTCGAACACATCGTGGAGAATCAACAGCGTCCACCAATCGCCGACCAGCCCGAGTGTGGACGACAGCGGACACTCACGATCCTCGAGACGAATCTTGCCCCGCCGTGTTGCACGGAGCGTCTCTCCCGTATGCCGTGTCATAGCCCGGTGGTACGGTGGTTCAAACCGACTTCCCCTCCATCTCGAACATCAGTTGGAGGAACACCATGACGGTCGACGACCGGACACGACTCAACCTGCATCGCAAGCTCGAAGCGGTGCTCGGAAGCGAGGAGGCTGACACGTTGATGGCTCATCTACCACCGGTGACATGGAACGACGTCGCCACCAAAGACGATCTGCGCTCGTTCGAAGCAGTCGTGCGCGCCGAGATCTCAGGCCTCCGCAATGAACTCGGCGGTGAGATCGCCGGGCTCCGTGGCGAGATCGCCGGGCTCCGCAGTGAGTTCGGTGGCGAGATCGCCGGGCTCCGCGGTGAGTTGCACGCCGAAATCGCAGGGCTCCGCAGTGAATTGCACACCGGGATCGC
>JBBREA010000236.1:0-2108 GCA_038203385.1 Acidimicrobiales bacterium
TCGGTGACTGCGATGGCCTTGGTGTCATCGTCGACCAAGCCGGCCCAACGGATGTATCCACCCATGATGCCGACGATCCGGTCGCCGAGTTCTTCGCCGTGCACGATGACCTTGTTGCCCTGGCGAAGCAGTTCGTCGAGCTCGAGATAAAACGCCTTCAGCCATGCGTTGCGGTCGTCTGCGTTGAACGGACGGTGCCGGTACGGCATGTTGAGCTCGTCGTAGTTGTGCAGGTTGTGCGGGGCCTGGATGATGGAGAGCACGATGCTGAACCCGTTCTCACGCATCCAGATGATCTCCTCTTGGCGACGCACGCGGCGGTGATTGTCGCCGTAGCCGCCCGGCCGCTCGCAAATGGCCAACTTGTCCTTGAGGATCCACGTGAAGTGACGCGGCGTGATGCCCAACGCCCACTTGCCACGAAGCTTCGGTGGCATCAGTTCAGTTCCCAAGAGCGGCCGACGTTGATCATTCCGGTGGTCAAGGCTACCGCGCCGCAACACCCAAGCGCATCGGTCGCTTTCGTGCTTTTCGTGAAAGCTGTGGCTGGCGATCAGCTCGGTTCGAACCGCAGCCGTTGCTGGGTTCGCTGCACCCGAATTCCAGGTGAGATTTCACACGCGACCTGGTTGCCGCTGGCCACGTCGAGCACGCGTTCGATGGCGGCGGCGTCTGGTGGGTACCCGCCAACCGTGAGCCAGCGCCGCAATGCCCGACGCGCCAGGGGAAGGGGGGCAGCTGCGATCGCCTGAGCGTCGGTGGGGTCGAGCACGGCGGCGAGTTCGTCGAGCAGGGCGGCGTCGTCGCGCAACACGTCGGCGGTGCGAGTGAGGATGGGTATCACATCGCGTTGAAAGATCTCACCGGCAAGAGGCAGCAACTCGCCGCGAATCCGGTTGCGCCAGATGGCCGACGAGTCGTTCGACGGGTCGCTCACGGGTGTCAATCCCGCGACTTGACAGACTTGCTCGGTCTCGGACCGGCGCAGCGCCAAGATGGGATGCGTAGGCCCGGGTGCCATGGCGGAGAGTCCATCCATGCCGCTACCGCGCAGGAGTCGCATGAGCACGGTTTCGGCTTGGTCGTCGGCGGTGTGGCCGGTCATGGCGTTCGCCGGGATCAACTGTCGGCGTGCCGCTCGTGCACGAGCCTCGAGGTTGGCACCGGGCTCGAGTGTTGCGCGATAGATCTGGCATTCGACGCCCAACTGATGTGCGAGAGAGCCAGCCAGTTCCGCCTCGACAACCGAACTGGGTCGAAGCCCGTGATCCACGTGGTGAGCGGTGACCACCAGGCGGTGGCGTTTGGCCAGCACCAAGAGGGCAGTGGAGTCGGCGCCGCCAGAGAAGGCGCAGTCGACCGGCGTGCCGGCAGGAGGAAAATTACACAACCCCCCGACGTGTTCGAGGAACGCCGCAGCCGACGAAGGTGAAACAGGTGGTGATGCGTTCAGAGCTCTTGCTCTTTGCCGCGCTTACCACCGGGGTAGCGCTGCGCCGACACTGTCTTGAGGTACGAGCCGAGCAGGCCGACTGCTGCGGCAACGCCAGCGATCAACATGACCAAACCGATCCACCAGTGCCAGATTGGGGCCGCAAGCATGAGGTGAGCGTAGCTGCCGCCGAGCCGCATGGCCCAAGTCTTGGGCTGGTTCGTGCCTTCTTAGTCGGCCTCGCTTAGGGGATGAGCGGATCGGTCGCTGCGCTCCTTTTCATTCCGCTCATGTCCCCCGTATCAATTGGCGTCGCCAAGCCGGCAAGGCCTCGCTACCCACTCGGCTCCTTATTCGGTCTCGCCGGCGCCAATGAGGCCGTCGTCGTCGAAGTCGGTGTTGAAGCACATCTCGATACGGCTGAGCAACCCGGCCGGAAGCGTGTCGGTGGAACACTTCCTACGGATTGCCGCCTTCAACTCCGCTTGGAAATCGAACGCCTGCAAACAATCGACGCAGCCGTTGAGATGGAGGTGAATGTGCGTGCGAACTTCGCCCGATAGCTCGTCGTCGAGAAAGGCGTCGAGTTCGCGGATCGTCTCTCTGCAATCGGCCATTGCCGTCAGTCTCCGGTGCGTTCGAGTGGTGTCGTCAAGCCACGGGCCGTGGCGAAGTC
>JBBREA010000237.1:0-2043 GCA_038203385.1 Acidimicrobiales bacterium
ACCCCGATCAGCAGCGAGGTGCGGATGCCGTAGAGCAACCGGCTGTAGATGTCACGGCCGATGTCGTCGGTACCCATCCAGGCAATCTTCTGCGGTGACAAGAACACGTTGTTCCCATCGCGGATGTCACGGACTTGTTCACTCACCCCGTATCGAGCGGTGATTGGGGTCAACAGCACCGCGATCACGAGCAGCATCATGATGACGGTGGAGACAGCGGCACCACGATGGCGCCAGAATCGACGCCAGGCCTGCTGCGTCGGCGACATCCCCTTGACGTTGAGACCCTCCTGGGCATTGAGATCGTCGGGCGCCAACATCTCGTCGACAATGCCGCTGTGGGAAGCGATGGCTGATGCGGTTAGGTCACTCAAGGCGGATCCTCGGGTCGAGAATGGCGTAGGCGACGTCGGCGAGCAGGTTGAAGATCAAGACCGCAAGCACCACGAGCACCCTGAACGGCACCAGGTTGGGTGTGTCGGCATCTGCGATGGCCGACAGGAAGTACACCCCGAGACCGGGATAGTTGAAGATGTTCTCGGTGATGATCAGACCGCCGAGCACCGCACCGATGTCGATCGCGATCAGAGTGACAACCGGGATCAGAGCGTTACGTACCGAGTGCTTGAACAGCACCTGCCGCTCGGGGATGCCCTTTGAGCGCGCCGTGCGCAAGAAGTCGGACGACGACACATCGAGCACCGATGCCCGGGTGTAACGGCTGTACTGCGACACGCTCTGGATCGCCACGACGGTCACCGGCAATATCAAATGTTTCAGCATCAACAGGAGATCGAAGCCCTGGTGACCCGGCGGATATACCCCGACGGCCGGGAGCCAACCGAGGGAAACGGCGAAGATGAGTTGGAGCAGCACTGCCGACACGAACGGCGGAATCGCTCCGAGGTAGAACGCGGTGGTGTTGATGAGCGAGTCGAGCCAACCACCAGGCTTGTTCGACGCGACGATGCCGAGGCTCACACCAAGGCTGATGCCGATGATCGCGGCGACGCCATACAGCCGCAACGTGTTGGCGATGGAGTACTTGAGGTTGGGCCAGACCTCAGAGTTGCCCTTGATGCTGCGGGGCCAGTTGGATGGACCACGGACGAAGTCCCACACCCATTCGCGGTAGCCCCGCACGATGCCGCCGAAACCCGGGTACAACCCGTTCGATTCGATGAACTGCGCCTTTTTCTCGGCGCTCGCTCTCGGATTGGCGCGCAGGTAACCCTGCAGCGGATCCCAACCGATGCGAATCGCGACGTACACCATGAACGTCACGATGACGAGTGTGACCGGCAACCACATCAATCGTCGAAGAATGAACCGAGCCATCAGATGAGCCCCCTTCAGCAGATACTCGAACAGAAAACGATCCCAGTGTCCCCCCGGACACAAACCGGGGCACCCGCAAGCAGGTGCCCCGGTCTTCGGATCTTAGCTCAGGCGGCTTCGGGCCGCCCGACCTTGTAACAAACTGACCGTCAGAAGGCTTCGACGACCGGTTCGCCGGTGAGGTACTCGCTGGGAACGAACGTCTGCTCGTTCGTCGGCAGCAACATTCCTGGGAATGTTGGGAAGCCGGCCACCCACTGGAACCACGACGAGTTGGCGCACTCGGTGATGGGGTTGGCGCAGTCGGGCGTCGGGAATTGCTCGGCGCCGAGAACCACGGTGCCGTCACCGTCGAGGTCTTCGAAGTTGTACCAGTCGTTGAACGCCCAGTAGTTGGCGAGGTTGTTCTGCGTGCCGCTCACCCGATCGGTGCGGTAGGCACCGATGTTCGGGAACTGGAGCGTCGGCAGCAACACATAGTCTTCGACCATCTTGGAGATGCCGAGCTTGACGAGATCGGCACGGGCCGCTTCGTCGAGTTCGGAGTCGGCGGCCGTCAATGCGGCGTCGGCTTCCTCGTTACACCAACCGGAGCTGTTCTGGCCCTGGAAGTCGTTCTCTTCGCTCGGAATCTGGTTACAGACGTAGGTCGACGAGATGTACGCCGGGTCGGGTGCGACCGTGGAGATGTACATCGCGAAGTCG
>JBBREA010000238.1:0-2011 GCA_038203385.1 Acidimicrobiales bacterium
AGGGCAACGCGGGGAAATGCAATGGCACGGGCGCCGAGCTGCAAGGGGGTGACCGCGATCGAGAGTCCCAGCGTGAGTGGTACCAGCGCGCCGAAGACCAAGGCGACCCGGTAGCCCTGCATGAGCTGCAAGAGGGCGCCTTGGTCGAGCAGCGCTGCGTTGTCCACCTTTTCGAGGCCGAGGAGGGCGCCGAGTACCGAGGCTGCGAGGAGGACGAGCATCCCGACACCGGCGTAGAGGCGGCCGATCTTCTTGTGATCTGTGGTGGTGATCCACACGGCGACATTGCTGAAAAACGTCGACACGCCAACGAGAGCGTCAGGCTCGGTTGAAGCGTCGCTGGCCGCATCTGAGGCTGCTGGACGTGTGTCGATCGTCGTCATGAGACGTGGCTGGTTCCTTGCACGTATGAAATGGGCACGTATGAAGTGGTGAGGTATGAATTCGTAGCGTTCAAACTTTCGGTGTCGCGGCGAGACGCAAGCCCGAACAATCGGCACGACACTACCGACCCGACACTACTGGCCCGTACCTCGCCGGAAGGAAATCCATGGGCGCGGACGCCGGCGTGACAGGCAGATCGACCGCTCATTGGCCGACCAACACATCGATCGTCATCGCACCGAACAGCAACGTCACGTACGTGATGGAGTATGTGAACACGCGCATGGATGTGGACGGGGTGGGGTGCTTGCTCAACCACAGCACGGCACCGACAAATCCGGCGCCGAGCACGACGGCCGGCACCGAGTAGACCAGGCCGAGGTTCGCGACAGGGATCAGCCACAACGTGCAGGCCACCATGGCGACGGTGTGGCCGATCATTTGGCGCACTGCGTGCTCGAACGGCACGACCGCAGGAAGCATGGGAACGTTGGCGGCGCGATAGTCGTCGGCGTACTTGATGGCGAGCGCCCAGAAATGCGGCGGAGTCCAGAAGAACATCACCGCGAAGAGCAACCAAGGCGTGAAGCTCAAGTCGTTCTGGACAGCCGACCAGCCCACGAGCACCGGCACGGCGCCGGCAGCGCCGCCGATCACTATGTTCTGCTTGCTCGTGCGCTTCAGCCACAAGGTGTACACGCCCACATAGAAAGCGGTCGCCGAGAGCGCGAGTATCGCCGACAGCAGATTGGCGCCGGCCCACAACACCGCAAACGCCACTGCCTCCAGCAACAAGGCGAAGATGAGGGCGTCGCGGGGCTCGATGACACCCGTCACGAGCGGACGGTTCTTGGTGCGCTCCATCAGTTGATCGATGTCACGATCGACGTACATGTTGATGGCATTTGCGCCGCCGGCGGCGAGGGTGCCCCCGAAGAGGGTGATCACCACCAGCCAAGTAGACGGCCAACCACCGTGGGCCAACACCATCGTGGGCACCGTGGTGATCAGCAGCAGTTCGATGATCCGCGGCTTCGTGAGCGCCACGTACGCACCAACCGTCGACTTCGCGGCGCGACGGTTCCCGTGAGCGATGCCTCCCGGCGCGAGCCGTGAAGGAACGAGGGGGCGGCTGCCGACGGCCATGAGGAGGCCATCGTACGGCCGCATCTGCAACCCGACCAACCCGCCGTCAACCGCTGCCGTTCGTGACACTCGTCTCAACGCCACGCAGTTGCCGGAGTGGCGAGCGAACGTCCGTCGCACGGTACGTCGACCTTGCGGGCAGAATGGGCTGATGCCAACGACCCTGCAGCCGATTCGGGTTGAACAACCCGACATCGACGAGGAGGTCGCGCCTGACCACCCTTGGGTGGTGATCGTGTGGAACGACCCTGTCAACCTCATGAGTTACGTCACGTTCGTACTGCAGAAGTTGTTCGGGTATTCGCTCGAGAAGGCCACCGAACTGATGCTCGAGGTGCACAACGAAGGCAAATCGGTCGTGTCGAACGGAACACGCGAGCAGACCGAGATGCACGTCTTCCGCCTGCATGAGCACGGTCTCTGGGCAACGATGGAGAAAGACGGCCCCAACCCGTGAGCCCCAACCCGTGAGCCCCAACCC
>JBBREA010000239.1:0-1935 GCA_038203385.1 Acidimicrobiales bacterium
CCGCTAAGGATGTCGGCAAGATTCGCGTGGAAGGCAAGGAGTACGTCGCCCAAGACGGCGACGTCATGGAGTTCCGTTTCAACGTCTAGCACAGTCTTCGCGGACTCCGCTCGTCGACGCGCCGGGGTGCCCGGCACCCCCGAAGACCTCGTCGTCACCATCGACCTCGACGCCAATTGCTCGGCCTGTCACGTTCCACCTACCTCCGGGGAGCTCCCGCAGGCAACATGCCAAGTCCGTGACACGGCGAGTGACTACTCGGTTGTCAGTTTTGCCCCACCGGTCGAGATTTGCCGAGGCGCTCGTTCACGACCCAATCCGACGTCCGCCTCACGCCAGCGAGCTGACCGAAGCCGAGCAATGGAGCACCCGGCTGTTCGGCTCGGGCCGGAACCGTAGACCTTGCTACCGAAGAGCGCTCGGACGATCACTCACGTGGCGATGGGACGGCCACGTAGGCAGAGCCCCGGCATGACCGGCTGCCACATGGCTGCAGGCCCGCCGCCACCGAACGCGGCACGGTCATGTACCCCAGAAGGTCACGAACTTGGACCACAGGAGCGCCCGGCCGTCGTCGTCACCGGGCCAGCCGAGCGGGCGACAGGTCGCTCGACGTCCTCACCGCTAGGCGGCGTCTGGCGGCGATCATGGCTGGCGATTCCGTTCCTTGCTGTGTCCGTGGCACACTTCAGTCGTGGCTTGGTTGGTGACCGAAGATGCTCGGGTGCTCGCTTCGGCAGAGGTGGCTGACGATCGCGCCACCCGTCGCAAAGGGCTACTCGGGCGGCACCACCTCGAAGGGGCCATCGTGTTGTCGCCGTGCCGTTGGGTGCACACCATGGGCATGCAGTTCCCGATCGACGTTGCCTTTCTCAACGACGAAGGCACCGTGGTGAAGACGATGCAGATGCGCCAATGGCGGATCGGCGTGCCGGTGTGGCACGCGAGGCTGATCGTCGAAGCCGAAGCGGGCGCGTTCGCTCGGTGGGGGCTGCGAGTTGGCGACGTGGTGCACGTACGAAACGATGACGACCCTGCTCACTGGCAGCGCTGCGGCACCCCGTGAACCAGACATCGTGAACCAGACATCGTGAGTGGCACCCTCTGGTTGGTCGCTACGCCGATAGGCAACTTGGGCGACCTACCCCCTCGGGCAGTCGAAGTACTCGCTGCTTGCTCGTTGGTGTGCTGCGAAGACACTCGCCACACCGGGAAACTCTTGGCTCATGCTGGCATCAGGGTGGAACGACTCGCGGTCGCGAACGACCACACCGAGATGAGCCGCGTTGATGACATGCTCGGTGAACTCGGCGACGGGCACGACGTGGCGGTGGTCACCGACGCCGGCACGCCAGGCATCTCCGACCCGGGCGAGCGGCTGGTGCGGGCGGCGCTCGACGCCGGCTACAACGTGTCAGCAGTTCCAGGGCCGGCAGCCGTGATCATGGCCCTCACCATCAGTGGACTTCCTACAACTCGGTACGTGTACGAAGGTTTCATTCCCCGGTCTGGACGCGGTCGAACCGCCCGGTTGGCAGTCATCGCCGCCGAAACGAGAACGGTTGTGCTGTACGAGGCTCCGCACCGGATGGAGCGCACCATGGCCGACCTGTTCGCCGTGTGCGGAGCAGACCGACCCGTGGCGGTGTGCCGAGAACTCACCAAGCTCTACGAGGAAGTGGTTCGCGGCACCCTCGGCAGCATCGACATCGGCGAGCCGCGCGGCGAGTATGTGATCGTCCTGGGCGGTGCGGTACCGGCGGCTGTGGACTTGTCAGACGACGACGTCCGTGCGGCGTTGCGCGCTGCGGTTGCGACTGGCGCGACCACACGTGACGCAGTGGCAATGGTCGCCGAGCAACTGTCGCTCCCGAAGAAGCAGGTCTACGCGCTCGCAGTCGAACCCAAACCTGGCTGAGGTCGACCAGCGAGGCT
>JBBREA010000240.1:0-1932 GCA_038203385.1 Acidimicrobiales bacterium
CACACCAACGCATGGTTCGTCGGCGCCACTCCACAACTGACGACAGCCGTTTGGGTGGGAGATCCGGTCGACTCGATCCCGATGATCAACATTCCTGAATTCGACGCCGACGGGTATCTAGGCGTCCAGGGCGGTACGTACCCCGCCCAGATCTGGAAGGCATTCACCGACGCAGCGCTCGCCGACGACCCAATCCAAGACTGGGACCCGCCTCCACCGCCAGACCGTCCGAGCGTGCGCCTCGTCCTTCCCGGCTACGAGTGCATCGTCTACGAGGGCGGTGAGTCGGTCCTGCCCGAGCCGAACGCGGTCGGAACGACCGTTCCGCCCGGCGAGATTGACCCGAACTCACCGCTCCCGTCCATCGCTCCCGACCTACTCCCGCAAGGATGCAACTGACCCATCGAACCGTTCGGACCCGAGCGGTCCGGCGCTTCTTCCACAGCCGAAGTGGCTCATAATGCACAACTGGCTGACGGCCGAGGGGTGTCCCATATCGCCTACTCGTGGGCATGGAACAGGGTGCCCCAAACGCCGGCTCGGCGCTGATGGCGGCATATACGTGACACCGAATGGCGGTGTTGGCGACGAACGGGTGACGCCGGGCTTGCAGTGCATCGCAACCGATGGAACGGTGTCGATGCTGGCCACAGAGATCGACGGCGTTCGACTCGACGCGCCGAACGACCTCGCCTTCGGACCCGACGGGCGGTTGTGGTTCACCGACCCGCGAGGCGACGCGGCTGTCACAAATCTCCTACCTGGTCGGCTGTTCTTCTACGACGTGAACACCGGTGACGGGGAGGTGGTGGTGGAACTCGAGGCCGTGTACCCGAACGGCATCGGAAGGCTTCAAGCTGCCCCCAACCGATGCTCCTAGGGTCTGTCAAGGGCGAGTTGTTGGCGTGGGAGTTGCTGGTAGATCTCGCGGGCGATGAAGCGTTTGAGGCATCTCATTGCTTCTTTCTTGGTGCGGCCTTGTTCCATGCGTCGCGCGATGTAGGTGCGGGTGCGTTCGTCGCAGACCATGCGGGTGATGACGATGTGCCACAGCGCGGAGTTCGCTTGGCGGTCGCCTCCTCGGTTGAGGCGGTGTCGTTCTTGTTTGCCGCTGCTCGCGTCGAGCGGTGCAACGCCGCACAGGTGAGCGAACGTGGCTTCGCTGCGGAGGCGTTCAGGGTTGTCTCCCGCAGCAACGAGCAGGGTGGTCGCGACGTCGGTGCCGACCCCGTTGATCGCGGCGAGCTCTGGCGCTGTTTGAGCGACGAGGGTCTTCAACATCTTGTCGATCGCGATGACTTCTTCTTCGAGCGACATGGCTCGACGAGCAAGGGTTCGTAACGCGAATTTCGTGGAGGCGTGGATGTCGTGTCGTTGGCCGGGCCGGTAGGCGCTGGTGCGTTCGAGCATCCGGTAGGCGTTCAAGTCGCGCAGTTCGCTGCGGATCTCGTCGGGTGCGGTCGAGATCAGTGAGCGCATCTGATTCAACGCTTGGGTGCGTGCTTTGCGCGCCGACAAACGGGCGACACGCAGGACTCGCATTGCTTCGACGTTGCCGTCGCGGGTCTTCGCAAGACCGCACGAGTCACCGGACTGAGCGGCGCGGGCAGCACTGATCGCGTCTTGCGGATCGCTTTTGCCGCGCCGCCGGCGACGTTGCCGGTTCGGTCGATCAACCTCAACCACCCCAACACCGTGACGGTGCAGGAAACGTGTCAGGCCGGCACCATAGGAACCGGTGCCTTCGATTCCGACCAGCTCGATCTCACCGAACGAGCTGAGCCAACTCATCAGTTCGGCGTAGCCCGTTGGTGTCGTCTCGAACGATTCGACGCCCAAGAGGCCGCCACGTTCGTCGAGCGCGGCGGCGACATGAACGTCGAGGTGGGTGTCGACACCGCCCGTGATTCGTGATGTCATAGTCATCGTCAA
>JBBREA010000241.1:0-1927 GCA_038203385.1 Acidimicrobiales bacterium
CTTGCGCACGTGTGCAGGCGCCCTCCGGCAAGTTGACTGGGACTTCCGAGCATCGTCACGAGAACCGGCACCTTCGAGTCGGTCTTGGTACCGTCTCCGAACTGCCCCGCGATGTTGATCCCCCAGCATTTTGCAGCGCTCGCTGCAATCGCACAGGAATGCCCAGAGTTCTCGAGCGTCGCAAGCGACGAAACACTGCCGAGGTCTGTAACGTCAACCGCAGTTGGCCGGTTGATCAGAGTGCCGTCGCCCAGCTGGCCATAGCCGTTGAATCCCCAGCACTTGGCGCCCGTTGTGGTGCGCGCGCACGTGTGAAGAAAGCCCGCCGTGATCTGGAGGGCACCCGATACTGCAGCGGACGCCGGAGTCAGGCTGCAGGGCGAGCGCATCTAATTTGGCCGTTTTGTAGCGGTCGTGGTCTGGGCGGCGATGTCGCCGAAACGGCTCGTCGCGATCATGTCGTCGGTTCCGGATCCTCGTGTGGCGCGCACCCGCGTCCACAGGTTGGTCGACATCCTTGTCATCGCGTTGCTCGCGATGATCAACGGCGCCGACGGTTGGGAGGAGATCTCGGATTTCGCCAAAGTACGGCAGGTTTGGCTTCGTGGCTTCCTTGAATTGCCTGGTGGTGTCCCGTGCCCGGACACGTTCCGGCGGGTGTTCGAAGCGATCGAGCCGCGGATCTTCGGGGAGTGCTTGGCGCAGATCACCGCTGACTTGAGCGCCGACCTGCAGGGAAAAGTCGTAGCGATCGACGGCAAGACTCTTCGAGGGTCGTTCGATCGGCGGCGCGGTCGCAGTCCTCTGCATGTAGTCAGCGCGTGGGTCGCCGAGCGCGGCGTCACGCTGGGTCAGGTCGTGACCGAGGAGAAGTCGAACGAGATCACCGCAATCCCCGAGCTCCTAAAGACTATCGACGTCCGCGGTGCGACCGTGACGCTCGACGCCATGGGCTGCCAGAAGACCATCGCAGCCGCGATCATCGACGGTGGCGCCGACTACGCGCTCGCGCTGAAGGACAACCACCCAACGCTGCGCGCAGAGGTCGAGGCCGCGTTCGAGTTCCCGAAAGCGACCGGCGCGCGCAAGAAAGAGATCGAGACGTGTCGGGTCGAGAGCGAGGGACACGGTCGCCACGAAGTCCGTCGCGTGACGATAATCCGCAACGTCGACTGCATCACCGAAGCCGACGACTGGAAAGGGCTGCGCAGCATTGCGATGGTGGAGCGTGAACGCACGATCGGCGGCAAGACCTCGCGCGAAACGGCCTACTACCTCAGCAGCCTGAGCGTGAGCGCCGCTTTGATGGAGAAACGCATCCGCGCGCACTGGTCGATCGAAAACAACCTTCACTGGATGCTCGACGTCGTATTTAGCGAAGACAAGTCACGGGTTCGCAGTCGCAACGGCGCTGCGAACCTCACGCAAGTACGCAAGCTCGCACTCAGCCTCCTCAAGCTGGAGGAGTCCCGTCCCGGCAAGAGCATCGCGAGGAAGCGGAAGATCGCAGGCTGGGAACCGGATTATGCATTCACGATCCTCAGCATGATTTCGAGGGTTTAAGATGCGCTCGCCCTGAGTCAGGCTGTCGGTCGTCGTCGAGTTGCCGAGCTGCCCGGCGGCGTTGCTCCCCCAACAGCGCACCGAGCTATCGGACAGTCGTGCGCAACTGTGCACTTCGGAAGCCGCTACTTCAACGACCGTCGACAGACCCATAACCGCGACCGGCGTCAGGCGGTCGATCTTCGTGCCGTCGCCAATCTTTCCGTCATCGTTTCGACCCCAGCACCGCGCGGTCCCATCTGTCAGTGCGGCACACGTGTGATATCTGCCAAGCGATACGTCGACCACGTTCAGACATGCACCTGCGGTACACGAAACACCGCAGACCTGCTGGGTCTCGAAGCCTGTGCGGTCGGCCTTGCAG
>JBBREA010000242.1:0-1924 GCA_038203385.1 Acidimicrobiales bacterium
CATCCGGGCCGCATGAGTCGCGGCCATGTTGCCGGCGGGACCGCCCCCGAGAATGACGAATCGTGTGCTCACGCCGATCAGGCTACGCGAGCAACACGGCCGTGCCGACGATCACCCGTCGCCGACGATCAGCCCGTCGCTGGCGAACAGCGTGTCCCGCGCGGTCTCGGCTTCGAGCCGGGCAAGCTGGCCGGAGTTCGTGTTCGGGCAGTAGCGGCTCGGATACAACCCGATGTCGCGGCGCTGGCCGACCCACTCGAAATGCATGCCATCAGGAGTCAAAAAGTTGCCGCCCCAGGCGAAACCGTGCTTGCGGAAGATCCGGACGGTGTCGCACCCACCCCGGATTGTCGCGAAGTCCGGCGGAGCGCACCCTTGGCACGACCCGATCGTGTTGGTGTCGATGGCCATGCCCCACGAATGGCGCGAGAGGAAGCCGATACTGCTGTCAGGCGTGAGGCGGTTGAATCTCGCCAGGAAACAACCACCAGCACTGTTGGCGTCGCCATAGTTGATCGTGTTCTGGAGGCCGGCGGCGGTGATCTCGTCGATCGCATTGCGGAGTGACGCACGGACCACTCGGTGACAACCCGACCCCAACCGGAGCTGGCCGATCGATCCGTACGTGATGTTGGCGCTCGTCCACGCAGAATCGAGGGTGACCGACCCGTTCGAATTGACGCGATAGGCGAACTCACCGAGCGCGGCCTTCGTCTCGGCCATGCCGATGGTCTCGTCGGGGTCCGGTGGGTCCCAGCTGCGCCGAACCCGGATCGACGTGCTGATCAAGTCCTGGCGGACGAGTTCGGCATCCAGCGCTGACTGCGAGTCGAACCCCCAGAGAACGATTCGACTGTCCCGGGTGATGCCCAGCCGCTCGCCGGCTTCGATCGACAGCAGCAGCTCGGTGCCACCGATGATCTCGTCGGGGACGACCTCGGCAATCCTGAAATCGAGGACCCAACCATTCGATGCCACGAGTTCGACGACGTCGCCGGCCCGAGCACCACGCAGATCTGCGGTGCGCTTCCCCATCACGATGTCGGTCGCTGTCATCTTCGCTGCCACGTTCCAAGCCATGACGTTCCACACGACATGGGTGGGCAGGATCGTCGTGGCCATCGGGTAGGAGTAGCCCGAGGGTGCCTGCTGGACGATCGCCGCCCCGCGACGGACCCGACGCATCCCGGTGCTCGCTGATCGTCCGATCGCGGCGGTGCCACCTGCGGCCTCTGCTGCAGCGGTCGCGCGCGCGGCGACGTCGGAGCGGAGCGCACCCGAATTGAAGATACTGACCACATCGACCGCCGGACCGTTCGGTGCAGGAATGCGCACGGCGGGCTGCGCGACAGCGGCGGGACCGTCGACGGACGGATCACCGAGCGCCAGGACCGGAATCGCTCCGGCGACGGACAGCGCCGCCACGAGCATGACGATGGGACGGCGCATCGGACGCATGTTACGAAACGGAGACGAACGTATGGTGTCAGGACACAGAGTTTTCGCTACGGTCATCGCACCGTGAGCGAGCAGACCGACCCCACTCCAGAATCAGTGTCCGGGGCAACAGCATCCGGAGACGCCGCAACCGGCAGTGGGCTCGCTGCGGAGAAGCAACGTCGACTCGGCCTCGTCGACGCGATGCGCGAGAGCGGTGGAAATCCGTACCCGTATCGATTCGACCGCACCCACACGCTGGCCGAGATCCGTGACGGGTGGGGCCACCTGGAGCCCGGCATCGAGACCGAGGATCCCGTGTCCGTTGCCGGGCGCATCATGCTCAAACGCGACTCGGGGAAGCTGATCTTCGCCACGATCCGGGACCGATCTGACGAGATCCAGCTCTTCATCTCCAAGGCCGTGGTCGGTGACGACGAATTCGGCGCGATCAAGGATCTGGATCTCGGCGACTGGGTCGGCGTGG
>JBBREA010000243.1:0-1844 GCA_038203385.1 Acidimicrobiales bacterium
GGAACGTGTCAATGACTTTGCGACACCGGTTCTGATCAGTTTACTGCGCAAGACTGTGTCGTTTGCTCGGTGATGTTCTCCTTTGTGATGGGTGGGTTTATCCACGCAGCGTCAGGCATGCGCGGTGGCCTTGGGCGCCGACCTTTGAATCGCTGCGGGTTGGCACGGAATGCGTCGTCCAGAGCACCTTGGCGCACGAGGTTGATGGCGCCGGCTTTGCCGAAGTGAACGGCGTGCGGCGTCATGAAGCCGATGCCGGAGTGGCGATGCTGGTGGTTGTACCAATCGAAGAAGGCTTGGCAATGAGCACGTGCATCCTCGATGCAACCGAAGCGTGCCGGGAAGTTGGGGCGGTACTTCATCGTCTTGAACTGCGATTCGGAGTACGGGTTGTCGTCGGACACACGAGGACGGCTGTGGCTCTTTGCGACACCGAGATCGATGAGCAGATCGGCAACGGGCTTGCTACGCATGCTGGCACCGCGATCGGCATGCAGGGTGAGATTGCCCGGTGCGATGCTATGGCGCGTAACGGTTTCCTCGATGAGTTGCGTGGCCAGCACCGCGCTCTCGTGATCGGCGATCATCCACCCGACGACGTGGCGGCTGAAGATGTCGAGAATCACGTACAGATGAAAGCAGGTCCACTTGGCCGGCCCCTTGAGCTTCGTTATATCCCACGACCAGATCTGATTCGGGGCAGTCGCAAGCAGTTCGGGCTTGGCGTACTTTGGATGCTGTCGCAGCAGGCGTCGTTCGCTGACGGCGCCAATCTTGGCGAGTTGGCGGTACATTGTTCGCACCGAGCCGAGATAGACGCCCTCATCGAGCAATACCGCGTGGACAGCCGCCGGAGCGACGTCGACGAAGCGCTCGTTGTTCAACGTCTCGAGGATCAACTCGTTTTCCTTCGCATCAAGCGCCAAGTGCGGCCGGGATCGAGCCCGGCGCGGTGCCGGCGGGCCAACGAGCGTCGCGCGACGCAGCCGATGGCGCTCGCGCACGACGGCGTCGCGAGCCACGCCCATCGCCCGACACGCCCGCCGAATGCCGACTACCGGGGCCAGTTCGTGAATACTGGCCATCACGAGTCCCCGGTCTCGTCGTCGATCGGACGACCAAGCAAGCCGGCCAGTTTTTTTTGGACCCCGATGATGAGCAGTGCCTTCTCGAGTTCGCCCTGCAGTCGCTCGACGTCGCGGGTGAGCTTGGTGACCTGCAGCGTCTCGCCACGATTTGGGTCAACCTTCGGGCCGCGCCTCTTGGGCGCGAGCGCCTCGAGCTCAGCCCGCTCACGCTGCTGTCGCCAGGTATGCAGGCTTGAGGAGTACACGCCTTCCTTGCGCAGCAACGCGCCCAGTTCGCCTGGCCGGGTGCAGCGGTCCGCGGCAGCCAGAATGCGACGCTTGTCGGCGTTCGATCGGAAATTGCGCTTCGCCGGCTGCGCCACGACCTCGCTGTCGGTGCCGGTGGCACTCGCCGAGGGCACCGATCCTGGCGCATCTCCCGTCGCCCTACGGGCTCCTTCCAATGCGCCAGGATCGGAGAATCCGTTCGGCGCCTTCGTTGCTGCAGGGACTTGATGATGGTTTGTCATGCCTACCTCGCTACTCACTAATTCGACTTCGGGAGGTGTCGCATGTCATATTGGCACAGGGGGGAGGCGCAAACCCCTACTATTGTTCAATGTGCGCTTCTCGACCACGGTGGTACGACCGGCGGCCGTTGCTGCCAGTCAGGCTGGAGTTCCGGTCATCGGACGGTTAGGCCCGCTCACTAGCTATGCCTACCCAGACGACCGCCTCCAGGGCGATGCTCCGAGAATGAAGAGTGGGCCCCATGAG
>JBBREA010000244.1:0-1810 GCA_038203385.1 Acidimicrobiales bacterium
CTGGAGCTTTCAGGAACGACCGCCCGCGGGAACGTGCCTCAACGCCATCGTCGTGCCTCCCTACGGCGGCGACACGTTGTTCGCTGACATGCACGCTGCGCTCGATGCCATGCCTGCCGAGCTGCGTGACCGACTCGAAGGCGTGATGGCGATCCACTCCGCGCGTGGTGCATATGCGCCCACGGGAATGTACGGCCTGACCGATCATGCCAGCGACCGCAGCATGGCGATCCGGCCTTCAGACACTGCACTGGCGACCCAACTACATCCGGTCATCCGCGCCCACCCGGAGACCGGTCGCGCGGGCATCTACGGGTGCGCGGGATACATCATCGGCTTCGTCGGACTCTCAGACGAGGCATCGAGCGCGCTGCTCGCCGACCTGCACCAGTGGCAAACGCGAGACGAGTTCGTGTACCGGCACGAATGGGCGCCAGGCATGTTGGTGATGTGGGACAACCGGTCAGTTCTGCACCGCGCGACCGGTGGCTACGAGGGCCACGAACGCCTGCTGCACCGCACCACCATCGGAGCCCGTTAGCGCGTCAGATGTGCGGCTCCACTGTCGGCGGACGGTAGGTCCACAACCCGGTGGCGAGAAAGTTGCGGACCTCGGCAGCGGGAGCGTCGAGTGACCAACCTTGTTTCATCACCCATTCATCGTCGTAATACGTGTGCGCGTAACGCTCGCCCCCGTCGCACAGCAATGTCACGATCGAACCGGCGGTACCAGCGGCATGCATCTCGGCCGCCAGCTCGAATGCGGCCCAGAGGTTGGTGCCGGTTGACGGGCCGACGCGACGGCCCAACAGCGGAGCCGCTTCTCGCATCGCAGCGACCGAGCATTCGTCTCGGACGGTGGTCATGCGGTCGATGACTTGGCCCACGAAGGATGGTTCGACGCGCGGCCGCCCGATGCCTTCGATCCGCGAACCGCTGTCGGTTCGTGCAGGATCGGAGGTGCACCACGCCGCGTAGAACGCCGACCCCTCGGGATCGGGAACGCACAACTTGGTCAGATGACCCCGATAGCGGATGTACCTACCGAGCGTTGCGCTGGTTCCTCCGGTGCCGGCGGCGACGACGACCCATTCGGGGACAGGGTGTGGTTCGGCCGACATCTGTTCGAAGATTGATTCGGCGATGTTGTTGTTGCCCCGCCAATCGGTGGCGCGTTCCGCGTGGGTGAACTGATCGATGTAGTGCCCACCGAGCTCTGTGGCCAACTGCTCGGCGGCCTCGTAGATTTCGCCGGGGTTGTCGACGAGGTGGCATCGACCGCCTTGGCGCTCGATCAGTTCGATCTTTTGCCGTGACGTCGATGCCGGCATGACGGCGACGAACTCGCACCCGATCAGCCGCGCGAAGTACGCCTCTGACACTGCCGTCGAGCCGCTCGATGCCTCGACGACCGGCATTCCTTCCAGCAGCCACCCGTTGCACAGCGCATACAGGAACAGGGACCGTGCGAGCCGGTGCTTCAGTGACCCGGTGACGTGGGTCGACTCGTCCTTCAGGTACAGCTGCACGTCGGGTAGCGCAGGCAGGGGCAGCCGAATGAGGTGTGTGTCGGCCGAACGGTTCGCATCGGCCTCGATTTCACGTACCGCAGTCGCTACCCACTCGCGTTGGCGCGGGTTGGAGCGATCGGTCACACAGTTCTCGGCACCCGTCATGGGAGCACCGTATCCCTCGCACGGATGGTGCCTGGTACTTCCGTTGGGTCAGACGACGATGTTGATCATTCGTCCTGGGACGACTATGACCTTCTTCGGAGTTGCTCCGTCGAGGGCCGCGATGACCTTCGAGT
>JBBREA010000245.1:0-1792 GCA_038203385.1 Acidimicrobiales bacterium
GTCGAGTTCGCCGCCGATCACAACGTCCGCACGGCCCTCGTCGAACGCCACGGTAATCGCGAGCTCGTCACCCATCGTCGCCACCGACCTTCGATGTCGTGGGGGATGTCACCACTTCGATCCACACGACTTTGTTCCCTCCGTCGAGCCGTTCGCAACCCCACTGGTCGGCGAGGCGTTCCACGAGAAGCATTCCACGGCCGCCGACGCCGGTTGGGGCTCCGTCACCGAGCACCGGCATGTCCTGGCCGGCATCTTCGACTTCCACACGGAATCGTCCAACAAGGTCGTGCACCGACAGGCGAACCGACGCCGACGGCGAATGCGGGCCGCCGTGTTGGATCGCGTTGGTCACCAATTCGCTGGTCAGGAGTACGGCGACCTCCGACGCCTCGTCATCGGCTGCGTCGCCGAGGCAGTCACTGACAAAGCGACGAGCCTGCCTCACGCTGTGAGGGCTTGTTGACAGCACAGTTTGCACATTTGCCTCCTTCGGTAACGCCACGGGTTCGACGTCTGCATCGCAGATCACCTGGACCGAGACACCGGCGGTGGCGGTGGCGGTTGGGTTTTCAACACGTCCAGGCTGAGCGATCCGTCGATGAGCGCCGTGGCGACGTCGGTCACACGCAAGTTGTTGTTCCGGGCGTGTGAACGCAGACGCGCGAACGCTTCGTCCATCGAGACATCATGGTGCGCTGCGATCATGCCTTTGGCTTGCTCGATCACGATCCGGCTGTCCAACGCATGCTGCAGTTGGGCTTCACGGACAGCAGAATCGCGAGCCAACTGGTCCTGCATGATCGCGATACTTGCGACGTCGGCAAGGGCCTGTGCCAGCTCGACGTCAGAGTCTGGCAGCGCCCCAGCCTCGGACATGAACAGGTTGAGGCAACCCAATCTGAAATCCTGGAGGCGCAGCGGGACCGCACACACCGCCGGGTAGCCCTGGGCAACGCTCACCGCAGCGAACCGCGGCCACGGCGAATCTTCGGTGAGATCCGGATGAGTGACGACTTGTCCGGTGCGGCAACTGTCGAGGCAGGGCCCTTCTTCGTTCTGGACCTGCAGCAGTTCAAGCAGATGCGCCTGGTCAGTTGACGAGCCGATCACGCGCAGCGTTCCGTCCGAATCCGCGAGCAAGATCCCGGTCGCGGCTGCACCGAGCAGCTCGACGCTTCTGGACGCGAGAACCGTGAGCATGTCGATCACATCGAAATCGCCGACGAGGGCATTGACGAGCCGCACGAGCGCAGCTGCTGCGTCGTTGCGGTGACCGATCAGTTGGTCCGATGTTTTGTCGTCCACCACAGTGACCCCCTATGGGCGCTCTTCGGGCGCGTCGTGCCCGAGTCGCAGGCGACGCGAGACGATCTCGGTTGCGACATCGCTGACGGAGAGGCCATGAGCGGCGCCGTGAGCGCTCATCAGCAAGAGCGCCTCGGCGGGCATCACGCCCAACTGGACGGCGACCATCCCTGACGCTTGATAGATCTCTGCGCGATACGTGATGCGCTCCTCGACAAGCACCGCTGGCTGCTCGTGGGTCTGCAAGCTCATCAACGTGTCGGTCAGCACCCGGGCAACCGCGAGACTGTCATCCTGCTGGGCGTCGCTCAGATCGCCCTCCTTCGAACGGTACAGGGTCAACACCCCGACGCCGGCTGCCTCGTTCATCAACGGGTAGGCCGATACCGCCCGGATCCCTGCCGCGTGGGCCAGATCGACGAACGGAGGCCAACGCACCGCTGTGGACTCGTCCCACCGCGACACGTGCACGGGGTGACCGGTC
>JBBREA010000246.1:0-1776 GCA_038203385.1 Acidimicrobiales bacterium
ACTCGGGCGACACGGAGCAGTTCCGGATCATTCGCCTCGTCGGCCCGGACGATCGAACCGTCGCCGACGACCAGTGCGCGGCCGACGAGCTGGGTGGCGATGTTGCCGAGCCCGGCACCCGTGCCGTGCGTGGCGGTGGCGATCGCGCCGGCGATCGACTGGTAGGCGATGTCTCCCATGTTCGGCAGTGCGAGGCCCCGTGCGGCGAGTTCGTCGTTCAGCTGATGGAGGCGGATGCCGGCCTGCACCGTGACGTCGTGATCGTCGACACCGAGGACCCGCTGCATCTTGTCGAGCGACAGCAGGTGACCATCCGTCATCGCTGTGTCGGTGAAGGAGTGGCCACTCGCGATGACCTTGACGCGCTCACCTGCAGCGTGCGCGTCGGCGACGATGCGGGCCACTTCGGCGGTTGATGCCGGTTGGTGGACGGCCAAGGGGTGACACCGTTGATTGCCGGCCCAATTGCGAGTTGGAACGCTCATGTGTCGATGGTAGGTGGCATCCCGGTGCAGCGCCGGATCGATCAACCTCAAGCGAGGTCACACGAGGTCACGGAGCTTGCGGATCGTGGCGAGGTTGCGGATCGTCATCCCCACGCCGAGGATCCGTTCGAGATAGTCGCCGGTGAGCTTCGTCGTGCCCTGACCGGTTGCGTAGTGGATGTGTGCGTGGTCGCCCTCCACGATGATCGAGTCTCCAGACGAACGATGCGGGTCGATCGATGCAGTCGCCTCCGCCGTCGGCTCCGCAGTCAGGAAGCCGACCATCACCCGTTTGTCGTGTGCCGGTGTGCGCGGCGAACCGTCAGCTGACTCGGTATCTGAACCAGTGTCTGACCCGGTATCAACATCGGGGTAGAGCTCGGCGGATCGGTCCAACAGGGTCCACAACACTTCCGCGTCACGCACGACGACCGGCACGTCGAACCCGAAGTGATCGGCGATCGCCCTGCTGATGGATGCACCGATCGAAGCGTCGTCGGCAGTCGTCGCAGCGCCGACGGAGAACACGACGTTGCCGCTCTGGATGTACGTGCCGACGTCCGTGAGGCCGACCCCGTCAGTCAGCAAGCTCCGCAGTTCGGCCATCGGGACCCGACGGTGCCCACCGACGTTGATGCCCCGCAGCAGTGCGACACGCCGAGTCAGCGGTCCATCGGCCTGCGTTGCTCTCCGTTGTCCGGTCACGGCTGCAGCTTGGCATGACAGGGTCGGCACGGCGAGCAACGCGCTCCGATCAGCAGTCCGCGCGGCGTGACCCGCCGATCCGGTTGGTAGACACAGGGAATGGGCGTGCCGTTCTCCAACGAGCCGATACCGACCGATCACCTCCCCCAGCTGGCGGACGAGGCCTTCGTGTCGGTCGACCCTCGCGACTTGCGAGCATCACTCGTCGGCTACTTCGTCGCCGCGTCGGTCATCGCGCTGGGTACCGCAGCCATCTCCACGCAGGCGGAGGAACCCGTCGTTCCATTCGCGATCGGTGGGGGGATCCTGGCACTGGTGCTGCTCGGTGTGTGCCTCCGCGTGCTGGAAGTTCGCCGGCTCGGCTATCAACTCCGTGAACACGACCTGTCGCTGCGCAGTGGTGTCATCATCCACCGGGTCGAGTCGCTGCCCTTCACTCGGGTCCAGCACGTCAACATCAATCGAGGTCCGGTCGAACGGGCACTCGGCCTCGCAACGCTCGAGGTCAGTTCGGCCGGCCCGAACATCACGATCCCGGGCCTCACCGAGTCCGACGCTGCGCGCATCAAGCTGCTCGTCACCGAGC
>JBBREA010000247.1:0-1772 GCA_038203385.1 Acidimicrobiales bacterium
TGATGTTCTTGTTGTTCGGCAGGATGATGACCTGGTCGGCGTTGACGTGCTCCACGGTGTCGAGCAGTTCCGCAGTCGACGGGTTCATCGTCTGCCCGCCGGTCACCACACCCTGCACACCGAGCTGAGCAAACAGCTCGACCATGCCCTCGCCGGTGCAGACGCCGACCACCGCAGTGGTCACCGGTGGGAGTCCGGTCATCCCTCCAGCGGGCGGGCGTCCGCCCGTCATGGCCGCCTCTCGCTTGGCGTGTTCGTCGTCGACCTCTTCGAACAGGTCGCTGACCCGGATCTGCTTGGGTCGCCCGCCCAGGTCGAGAGCGACTTCGACGGCGGCCCCGATGTCGTTCGTGTGGACATGGCAGTTCCAGATCCCGTCACCGCCCACGACGACGATCGAGTCGCCGATGGCACCCCACCCCTGCTTGAAGGCGTCGATCTGCGGGTCGTCGAGGTCCATGAAGTACATGACCTCGTAGCGCTGATCCGCCACGTCGACTTCATCGGCACCGCCGACCTGACGACTCCCCGATCGGCTCGGAGCGGAGGGCGCATCGAATGCGGCCGCGACAGCGCCACCGGACCCGTCGTCCTCCTCGGCTTCGGGCACCGGCACACCGTCCACGACGTACAGCAGTGCATCGAGCAACAGGAGGTAACCCGCGCCACCGGCGTCGACGACACCGGCGTCCTTCAGAACCGGCAGCAGTTCGGGCGTGTTGTCGAGCGACACCTGGCCGGCGGCCCGTGCGGCCTGTGCGACCTCCACGAGCGTGGCGCCATCTTCGGCCACGGCCGATGCGGCATCCGCGCTCTCACGGACGACGGTGAGGATCGTGCCCTCGATCGGCTTGAGGACCGCCTGGTACGCGCCGGCCGATGCGGCCTGGAGTGCGGCTGCCAACAGGTTGCCGTCAGCCCCCTGCGCGCCTGCCTTGAGCGTCGAGGCGATCCCGCGCATCACCTGGCTCAGGATCACGCCGCTGTTGCCCCGCGCGCCCATCAGCGAACCGTGACTGATCGCATCGCACGTGGCGGCCAGGTCGTCGGCGGCGACCGACTCCATCTCTGCCACGACCGCTTCGAGCGTGCGGGCCATGTTGGTCCCGGTGTCGCCATCGGGCACGGGATACACGTTGAGCCGGTTCAACGCACCTGCATGCGCCTTGACCGCGTCACGGAACACCGCCACCACCTCGCGCAACGCTTCGGTGTCGATCCGTTCGAGTGTGGGCACGGGACCGGAGTGTAGGGCGTGAGGTGACGCCCGGCTGTCCTCGCCAGGGCTCACGGTTGGACGCATCGATCGGGCCGCTAGCATCTGGTGGCCGTTCAGTTCTGCCCACAGGGGGCAACGAACCGACAAACGCAACAGCTGCAGGAGAAGATCATGGCATCGAAGTGTGAAATGTGTGGCAAGGGCCCGTCGTGGGGCATGTCCGTCTCCCACTCGCATCGTCGCACGAAGCGTCGTTGGAACCCGAACATCCAGCGCATCCGCGCATCGATCAACGGTGGCACGAAGCGTGTCAACGTCTGCACCGGCTGCATCAAGTCCGGCAAGGTCGTCAAGGCCGGCTGAGGCCAGCGACGACGATTGCTGCAACGCTGTCTTCCATGCAAGGCGTCATCAAGGCATATGACCCCGCCACGGGCGATGGTCTGGTCATGTGCGATACCGACTTCGCCGACTACGAGTTGGCGGCGAACGCGCTCGATGGTTCGATCTTCCGGATGCTTCGCCAGGGCCAGCGCGTCGTGTTCGATCTCGA
>JBBREA010000248.1:0-1687 GCA_038203385.1 Acidimicrobiales bacterium
AGCGGCCGAACACCGCTGACCAGATCGGTGGCCATACCCGACACAGTGGCCACCTCGGCCTGCTGCGCGGTGGCAGCACGAGTGAGCAACGGAGCGAGACGTTGCAGCGCGATCAGGATGACCGGCGTCCCGATGACCACGGCGAGACCGAGCGGAACGTCGATCACGATCAGCGCGACGGCAGACGCGACGACCGCCACGGCCGATGCGAAGACCCGCGCGATCAGATCGAGGATCCACGACTCCTTCTCGGCGTCGGACGTCGAGACCGTCAGCAGCTCCCCCGCCGACAGCTCGGTACGCACACCCCGCGGATCGAGGACGCGGCCGGCGACCTCCACGCGCACCAGATGCGCCTCCCGCTCGATCGCGACGACGATGATGCGGGCACCGATACGCCACGCGTACGACAGGGTGACGAACAAGGCCGCCAGACCGACCAACGAGACAACCATCGCGGTCACATCACCGGTGTCGATGGCCCGCGAGACGATCAGTCCGATCGCAACCGGGACCATCGTTTCGCACAGTTGATGCACCCCGAACAGCAGCGACGAGACGATCAGGCGGGTGCGATGCCGTCGTACGGTGCGGCGCAGAATCGCAGAGCCGGTGGCCGGAGAAGGCACCTCCACCACTGTCCGAGCATGGCGGAGCGGCACAGAATCGGTCATTTGCTGCAGCCTATGGCATCGGGAACTGGCGATGGGGCGCCACATTTACATAGAGTCGGGACCAACGAACACCGTGTAAGCCCAGCAGAGAGTACGGAGAACACCATGCCTGCCAAGACCTCCACCGACAACGACATCGCCGACGAAGACATCGTCCCACTCGAGTACGAGACGGCCAGCCAGGCTCAGCGCGTCGTCGCGGCCTACGCGACCGATGCCGACGAATGCCGCATGTTGCTGTCGATGTTGGGTATAGATCCCGTAGCGAAGACCGACTGACACTCTTCGCAGGACTGTTTACCCAAGGATCTACAAGCGGATTGGACAGTTGTGGCTGACGCCTCGCAGGGTTCGGATTTTGTCGTCGTAGCCAACCGGTTGCCGGTCGATCTGGAGAATCTCCCGGACGGGAGCACACGATGGAAGCGAAGCCCTGGCGGGTTGGTCACCGCTCTCGAACCGATTCTGCGCGCCAACAAGGGCGCGTGGGTGGGGTGGGTCGGCGTCTCGGACGTCGACGTCGAACCCTTCGTCGAGGACGGCTTGCAGCTGCGTCCGGTCACGATCAGCGAGAAGGAATACACCCAGTACTACGAGGGCTTCTCCAACGCGACGCTGTGGCCGCTCTATCACGACGTGATCGTCAAGCCGGAGTACGACCGCGACTGGTGGAACGCCTACGTCGAAGTCAACCGCCGCTTCGCCGAGAAGACCTCCGAGGCCGCAGCACAGGGCGCGACGGTCTGGATCCAGGACTACCAGCTCCAGCTCGTCCCGAAGATGCTGCGGATGCTGCGCCCCGACCTGACCATCGGGTTCTTCCTGCACATCCCGTTCCCGCCGATCGAGCTGTTCATGCAGATGCCGTGGCGCACCGAGATCGTCGAAGGGCTGCTCGGTGCCGACCTCATCGGTTTCCATCTGTCCGGCGGCGCGCAGAACTTCCTCTACCTTGCCCGACGCCTCGCCGGGGGAACCACGTCCCGCGGAACCGTCGGAGTGCGGTCCAAGTT
>JBBREA010000249.1:0-1674 GCA_038203385.1 Acidimicrobiales bacterium
TTGCGAGGAGCAGCTCGCGCTCCACGCAACGCCGTGGATCGAGTTCGGAGATCTTCACCACGTCGATGAGTTTGAACAGCTGCTTGACCATCTGTTCGAGCGGCGCCGACTCGAGATCGACGACGACCGTGATGCGACTCATGCCTTCGTCTTCAGCGGGGGCGACGGCCAACGTGAAGTTGTTGTCGCCGCGACGGGCGAACAGGCTGGCGACGCGCGCCAGCACGCCGGGTTTGTTCTGCACCACCACCGACACGAAGTGATGGTTGTTCACGACAGGCGCCCCCGCAGGTGCTGCTGCGTGGGGTGCACGAGCAGATCGCTGTTCGAGGCGCCCGCGGGCACCATCGGGAACACCTTCTCCTGCCAATCGGTGCGGAACTCGACGACGACGCTGCGGTCGTTGATGGAGTTGGCCAGGTCGATCGCCGGGCCGACCTCTTCGGGTGACTCCACACGGATACCGACACAACCCATCGACTCGGCCCACTGCACGTAGTTCGGCGTGTCGGTGGAGAGATACACCTCGCTGTACCGCTCGTCGTAGAACATCTCCTGCCACTGACGCACCATGCCGAGGTAGCTGTTGTTCAACAAGGCCACCTTGATGGGGATGCGCTCGACGGTGGCGGTGACCAGCTCCTGCGCGGTCATCTGGAAGCAACCGTCGCCGTCGACCGCCCACACGGTGCGGTCGGGACGGCCCATCTTGGCGCCGATGGCGGCCGGGATCGAGAACCCCATGGTGCCGAGACCACCGGAGTTCACCCAGGTGTACGGCTCGTTGAACTTCCAGTGCAGCGACGACCACATCTGATGCTGGCCGACTCCCGACGTGAGGATCGTGCCTTCCGGCGCCCGATCCCGCAGCTGCTCGAGGCAGTACTGGGGCTTCAACGCTCCGCCCGGTTCCGACTGCTCGTAGGTGAGCGGGAACTGTTCCTGCCAGCCGGACACACGTGACTGCCACGGCTGTTGATCGGGACGGACCGCGCCGCCGTCGAGCAACTCGCGGATGGCACGGATGAGTTCCATCGTGACCAAGCGGCAGTCGCCCACGATCGGCACGTCGGGCTTGCGCACCTTGCCCTGCTCGGCCGGGTCGATGTCGACGTGGATGATCTTGGCGTCGGGCGCGAAGCTGTCGACGCGACCGGTGATGCGGTCGTCGAATCGGGCACCCAGGTTGATCAGCAGGTCGCTCTTCTGCATGGCCGTGGTGGCGGTGGCGGTGCCGTGCATGCCGGGCATGTGCAGGTTGAGCGGGTGGTCGTCGGGAAACACGCCACGGGCCATCAGGGTCGTGACGACGTGGATGCCAGTGAGATCGACCAGTTCGCGCAACGCCTCGGCGGCTCGCGCCTTGAGCATGCCGCCGCCCACGTAGAGCACCGGCCGCTCGGCGGCCATGATGAGCTTGGCCGCTTCCTTGATCATCCGAGGATGGCCCTTGGTGTTGGGTCGATAGCCCGGCAACGACTCGACGACCTCTTCGTCGGTGGGCCAGTGCCAGCTCATCTCGTTCGTGAGCACGTCCTTGGGAATGTCGATCAGGGTGGGGCCGGGTCGGCCCGTCGTGGCGATGTGGAACGCCTGACGGATGGCGAGCGGCAGGTCGTCGGCCGACATGACCAGGTCGTTGTGCTTGGTGCACGACCGAGTGATGCCCACGGT
>JBBREA010000250.1:0-1610 GCA_038203385.1 Acidimicrobiales bacterium
TCCATCGCCGGGCGTGCAGCACCGTCGAAGATGTCGAGCCTCGAGAGAAGTGCCACGAACGGTTCGAGCTGTGCACGGATTGCTCGCGAGGCGCGTCCGGCTTCGAACGCACGCGGGGCCAACAGCGTGGTCAGGACCGCCGTGATCGCAGCTGCGGTGAACAATGTGCCTCGTAGACCCACCGCGACCACCAGAGCCGGAGCGAGAAAGGACCCGACGAGCTTCGCGGATCCGCTGAACGTGTTCTGCATCCCGAGTATCCGTCCGAGAACCGCTGAATCGCATGCGCGCTGCAGCATCGTGAGTGCGACGACCTCGAAGCAGACGATCGATGCACCCTGCATGGCGAGCGCGATCATCGCGAACGTGGTGCTGTTGCTGACCGACAAGAGCACCAACGGAACACATCCGACGAGCGCGGAAGCGACCACGACGTGGCCGGGGCGCCTCGACCCGGCGAGCCGACTCGTGAACGGTGCTGCGGACATTGCTCCCGCACCGAGTGCCGCGGAGATCAGGCCATACCCGGATGCGCCGAGACCCAGGACGTCCTCGGCGACCTTGACGTGAAGCACCAACTCGAACCCGCGCAGCAGCATCACCGACGCAATGAGCATCGAGAGGACAGCGACCCCGGGTTGTGATCGCACGGATCGCACCCCGATCGTCAGTTGTGCGAACCAGGATGTCGAGCTGCCCGGAGCCGCGCCCTGGTCGGCGCCGCGGCCGAGTCCACGCACGCCTGCGAGGAGCACGATCGATACGACGTACGTGACGCCATTGGCGACGAACGACCAGGACGGCGGACCAACCAACAACAGCAATGCCCCAAGCAACGGACCCGAGAGCGCGCTCATCTGCCCAACCGTGCTGCTCAGGGCATTCGCCGCAGCGAGATCACGTTCGGGCAGGAGCAGGGGGTATCCGGAAGAGATTGCAGGCCGGTAGGGCGTCGACAGCGAACACGTCACGAAGACCAGGGCGAGCACCAAAGCGCTCGGACCATCCATGGCCGCCACGGCCGCGAGCACCAACATCAGGACCCCACGCGAACCATCGAGGAACATCAACAGCAGGCGGCGGTCAAAGCGATCAGCGACGACGCCTCCGAACGCTCCGAAGGCAACCCGAGGGATCAGACGCATAGCCACTGCTGCGGCAACGAGCGATCCCTTGGGGTCACGATCGAGGAGCAGCACGATGAGCGCAATCCAATAGAGGACGTCGCCCATTCCCGAAAAGGCATCGCTCGTCAGCACCCGCCTGAATTGCTTGTTGCGCAAGACCGACCGAAAACCGCTGCGCGCCTCAACCGGCATGTTGGTCACCGCATACTCGATCGAGAGTCAAACGTCGCTGCGCACGTTGGTCGTGAGTCCGGTCTCGAACTCGTCGATGCAGCTGAGCCTGACGCTTAGGGAATGCTCGGCCATGGGCGGAAACTAACGGTGCGAACCGGACAGAATCGAAGTGGTCACTGTCGAGCATCGGAGCTCCTCGGCACAGTCTTCCGGCTCGGCCAGGAGGAGCACGAAGTGGATTGCGCAATCGATCTCCGAGAACATCAGCTTTCTCGCCAGAGAACGCGGCTCCATACCGACGTAGGCAAC
>JBBREA010000251.1:0-1529 GCA_038203385.1 Acidimicrobiales bacterium
GGGGTGTCGTCCGCTGACGCCAGTTCCGCGAGCCCGGGGAGCATGCGCACACCAGCCGTTTCGGGCAGTCCAGGTGATCCGGCTCGGCAGAACCCGCCGGTCAACCCCGTCAGTCCTGGTTCTTCCGTCGGTCGGTCCGCTGACGCCAGCACAGCCAACGAGACCGGTTCGACCAGTCGTGCGTCGGATGAGATTGCTCTCGGCGCTTCGTCGTATGTGCTGCCAGCCATCGTTCCGGCAACCGAACCCACCGCCGAACCGCAGGTGTCCCCGGCGACCGAAGCCATGCCCCTCGTGCCCAGAGCTGTTTCCAGTGCGCCCACGCCGCCTGTCGCTGCGTCTCAGGGGTGGGGCGATCACATGCCGGTGGTCAACGTTCCAGGCGCTGGCGAGCTGCGAGCCGCTGGCCGTCGGCCGCGAGTACGACGTGTTACCCGTGTGATTCGTCACGTCGATCCGTGGAGTGTGTTCAAAGTCGGTCTCATCTTCAGCCTCGTCACCTATGCCGTGCTGCTCACATCGGGTGTGCTGCTGTGGCGCGTCGCCGAGTCCACCGGGAGCATCGACAACGTCGAGCGCTGGTTCACACAGTTCGGTTGGGAGACGTTCGAGTTCAAAGGTGGCGAGTTGTTCCGCAACGCTTGGACCATCGGGCTGTTCGGTGTGGTTGCGATGACCGGCGGGCTGGTGCTCTTGGCCACGTTGTTCAACCTGGTCAGCGACATCGTGGGCGGGGTGCGGGTCACGGTGCTCGAGGAAGAGGTCGTAGAACGCACGGCGTCCAATGCTCGTCGGTACGTGGTGCGTCGTCCGGTGGAGGCAACCCAAGTCGGCGCGGCACCGTCGGATTGGAGCGTCGACGACGAGGCCCCAGGTTCGGATGCACCAATGATCGGGGCTCGAACCACGACAGTCACGTCGCCAGATTGGTCAGTCGACGACTGACGGTTGTCGATCAGCGCCTGGGGTTCCGGCCGAGTCCGGCTGACCGATCGGTGCGATCTGCACGCACCGAACGGAGCTGCCGCAGTCCAATCGAGTCTGGTAGTCGAGGCAACCTCATCGCCCGGTGTTGGGGCGGATCGAAAACGTTGGCAGCGGATAGCTGAAACCGCGGTAGATCGTGGCAGCGACGGGTTCCACATGCCAACCGACAGGCACGAACGGGTCGAGGGTTGCAGTCACTCGGGTTTCGCCCCACGCCGCCAAACTGCACAGCCTGGCTGCAAGATTCACGGGCGCGCCCACGACGGTGTAGGTCGAATGCAGTTCGGAGCCGGCGTTTTTCGTAGGGTGCCCGCCGAGTCTGACTGTCCGATCGGCTCGATGGGCCCGCAACCAACCGAGCTGTGACGCGTCGACCACGTGCGGTGGTTGAGGCAACCGTCACAGCGGTGTGCCGGGGCGGATCGAAAACGTTGGCAGCGGATGGCTGAAACCGCGGTAGATCGTGGCAGCGACGGGTTCCACATGCCAACCGACAGGCACGAACGGGTCGAGGGTTGCAGTCACTCGGGTTTCGCCCCACG
>JBBREA010000252.1:0-1517 GCA_038203385.1 Acidimicrobiales bacterium
CGCCGCGCAGGTCGTTCAGGCTTGGCAGCAGCCCGGCTTCGGCGAGCATGCGCTGGAAGGTGGCGTCGTCGATGACCACATTGACCACGACCGGAGCGTTTGCCAGGGTGGGTGCGGCACCCCCTTCGGCTTGAGCGCGTAGGGCTGCCGCTGCGAGGCGAAAGATGGCGATGAGGGCATCGAACTTGCGTTGCGGTGCGGTGCGTGGAAGATCGTGTGCGGCTGCGTCGTCGCCGTACTGAGCGGCGCGGGTGGCAACATCGGCATCGAACTCGAGTTGTTCGAACTCTCGGCCAATGCCTTGCACTTCGGTGGCGGTGACAGGGTCGCCACCCACTGCTGAGATGTCGAGCTCGGCACCGTTGAGCACCATGTGTGCGCTGCGATGCTCGACTGCGGTGTCTCGGTCTTCGTGGGTGCCATCTTCGTCGGCTTGCGATACGAACGACGCGACACACGCGTCGAAGTTGTCGAAGCTGAGCTGTTCGGCGTTGTCGAGCAGGATCGGTGTGAACTCTGGCAGTTGGTCGCGCACCCGCCGGTTGCCGAAGAGACGGCCGAACACTTCGACTTGGGCGTGACCAATTCGTCCGGCCATCCATGAGTCACCGAGACCTGGCAACCATTCGACGGCGCGGGCGATGCTGCGCCATCTGGTTGCTTCGGGTGACGACCAGTTGCAGTTGGCGCGCAGGTAGCCCTTCATCGTTCGGTGCCCGTCGCGTTGATGCAGTTGGCGTTGCTCGGCTACGGCGATGGTGGCGGCGAGTTCGGATTCGGCCTCGCGTCGGGCGAGCTCGGCGGCGCGGAGGGTGGCGTTGAGATCGTCGTCGGACAGGTCGACCAACTCCTCGATTCTCGTGGCGAACGCCCCCGTTTCCATACCCGAATCGTAGCAGGTGGGTGTCGCAAAAAACAGTCCTCTAGCTGGGCTGATGTACCCGCAGGCGAACTGTTGTTCGATCGGAAGGGAGCGCTGGGCGAGCGGTGTCTGCAAGGCCCCGCGTCGGCCGATCGTCGAGTCGGAACGGTCGACCGACCGGGCCGCGCGGGCAACCCGCATGAGCGACCACAGCCACCAATCACAGCCCGTCAGCGCACCAAGAAATTTCAGAAATAGTCTGGACTCGCAGGATTCGCGCCCCGTCTCCGTGGTGTCTCAACGAAGGTTCGAGACGTCTGACTGGGCGAAGCGCACCGCTACACACGCGAACACGACCGCGTCGTCGCGTCGTTGCCGGGCGAAGGGTTTGGTGAAGGGGTTGATCGTGCCGAGATGGTCAGGGGACGAGATGCTTGGTGACGAGGTGGTGGTGCAGGGCCGCAGCATGTCCAGGTTCGCCCGGGGTGAGGAACAGGATACTCATGACGGTCGACGACCGAATCTGCAAACGGACACGCTTTGTGCCTGGCACAAAGCGTGTCCGAGGAGGCCAACACGTTCGAGTCATCGAGCCTTCCTGTCCAGTGCCTTTGGTGAGGCGTATGGTTGCGAGATGACAGACGACCGGGTGGAT
>JBBREA010000253.1:0-1513 GCA_038203385.1 Acidimicrobiales bacterium
CAAGCGCGCGCTCGTCAGCACGCGACCACGAACTGACCAGTCGGCGCGCCTGTCAGAGAGGGAGGATCTCGATGTCGGTCTGGGCGAAGTCGTTGCCGACGCACAGCAGTGCAGCATCGAGACTGCGAACGAGGCCATAGGCGTAGCAGTCGCCGAGATTCAACGCAGCGGAGTGTCGACTCTTGCCGAAGCGTCGCCAGCCATCGATTGCCTCACGCGCTGCCTCATCGGTCAACGGCAGCACGTCCATCTCGGCATAGCGCACGATCCGGTCGACGGCGAGTGCTCCCGCAGGTCCCAACCGAGCTTCGGCCACGATCGAGACCTCCACCAAGGTCGCTGCACTGATCACCACCGGATGTGATTCTGCGAGAGCGAACTCGATCGCCGCGGCCTCCGGCTCGTCCAACAGGAGCGCCATGATCGCCGAGCTGTCGACCACCAACGTCACGACGGCAACCCGTGCTCGTCGTAGCCCAGGATCTCCTCGTCGGAGCGGTCATCGAGCACGGGAACGGCCTGCATCTCCTCACGGACGGACCGCAACCTGCCAGCGACATCCCGTTGGCGACGGTGCTCGAACTTCAACCGGAACTCGAGCGCCTGCGTCACCGCTTCGGTCAACGATTCTCCTGTCGCCTCGGCCAACTCTCGGGCCAATTCGTCCGCACGATCGCTCTTGATGCTGAAGGCCATGTTCGGATGCTAGCAACATCGTCAAAGTTCTAGCATTGCTCAGGCCGGGACGTGTGCTCCGAAGAACCCGCGCAGAGCGTTGCCCATGGCTTCGCGTGTCACGTTCGGCGTGATCAACACGTCGACCGCGCCAGTCGACGTGTGCGTCTGGCCCTCGGCCTGCAGATGCTCGACCTCCACGCCGGCCGCTGCCAACGCAGCGGCGTAGGCATCGCCCTCGTCGCGCAGCGGATCGAACTGGCACGTCACGATCATCGCCCGCGGCAACCCCTCCAGCGACTCCGCCCGCAGTGGTGAGGCCTTCGGGTCGGTGCGCTGCTCCGGGTCGCAGTAGTGATCCCAGAACCAGTGCATCAAGGACGTCGTCAGCACGTACCCATCACCGTTCTCGGAATACGACGGCCGAGAGAAGTCGCAGTCGGTCGCCGGGTTCAGCAACAGCTGCCCGACGATCGCCGGACCACCCGCATCGCGAGCCTGCTGACACGCAACCGCAGCCACGTTGCCGCCCGCACTCCATCCCGCCACCGCCAGGTGATCGGCGCGCAAACCCAACTCATCCGCATTCGCCGCGACCCACTGCACTGCAGCGAAGCCATCGTCGGCCGCAGCGGGGAAGCGAGCCTCGGGTGCATGGCGATAGTTCACCGACAGGATCGCGGCACCGGACCGGACGCACAGATCGCGGCACATCGGATCGTCGGACTCGTGACTGCCCAACACCCAGCCGCCACCGTGGAAGTAGACGACGACCGGGTGCGGCCCCTCCGAATCGGGTCGATACAGCCGGTACTCCAGGTCCGTACCGTCAGCACCC
>JBBREA010000254.1:0-1510 GCA_038203385.1 Acidimicrobiales bacterium
GCCCGGGAGCGTGTTCGACCACCACTTTATCAATTCGAAGACCGAAGGCTTCGCCGCCTTTCTAGCCGACCTGGAAGCCTCTGCATGGGAGCCTTTGCTAGAGCAGTGCGGTCTGGCGCGCTCGCTGGTCGAGCAGACAGCCGACATCCTGGCCCCGGCCCGGCGCATCATCTTCTGCTGGGCGATGGGGCTGACGCAGCACCGGCAAGGCGTGGCGACGATTCAAGAGGTCGCCAACACGGCGCTGATTCGCGGCGCAATCGGTGTTCCGGGCGCTGGTCTGTGCCCAGTGCGGGGTCACAGCAACGTTCAGGGCGACCGAACGATGGGAATCTACGAGAAGCCCTCGACAGAACTTCTCGATTCGCTCGATGCTGAGTTCGGCATCATCACGCCTCGCAACCACGGCTACGACACCGTCGCTGCCATCTCGGCCATGGCCCGCGGCGACGTCGACGTGTTCATCGGCATGGGCGGCAATTTCGTCTCGGCGGCCCCAGACACCGACATCACGGCGTCTGCGATGCGCAACTGCGGGTTGACGGTGCAGGTGTCGACAAAACTGAACCGTTCCCACGTGGAGTGCGGCGAGACCGCACTGATCCTGCCCACTCTCGGTCGGACCGAAGTCGACCTCGATGCATCGGGCCGGGCCCGGTCCGTCACGGTCGAAGATTCCATGAGCGCAGTGCACGCCAGCACCGGCCGCAATGAGCCAGCGTCTCAGCACCTGCGCAGCGAGGTGGAGATCGTCAGTGGGATCGGCAGTCGGCTCGACGCCGCTGCAGCGAAGCGGGTCGACTGGACGTCTCTGTCAGACGACTACGACGCGGTTCGCGACCACATCGAGCGCGTGATTCCCGGGTTCGAGCGGTTCAACGAGCGCATCCGGCAGCCCGGCGGATTCGTGTTGCCGAACCCACCTCGCGACGAACGTCGGTTTGCAACCGCTGCCAGCCGCGCGCAACTGATGGTCAACGACTTCGTCGAGACCGTCGTCCCCGCTGGGCACCTCGTGCTCCAGACGATCCGATCGCACGACCAATACAACACCACGATCTACGGCCTCGACGACCGATATCGAGGTGTGCGTCAGGGCCGCCGGGTGCTGTTCGTCAATGCCGACGACCTGGCAGCGCAGGGCTTGACCGACGGAGACCACGTCGACATCGTCGGGGTGTGGCATGACGGCATCGAACGGCGGGCGCCGCGTTTCAGACTGGTGGCGTACGACGTGCCGAGTGGATCGTGCGCCGCATACTTTCCCGAGACGAATGTGCTGGTGCCACTCGACAGCGTCGCCGATCGCTCTGGCACACCTACGTCAAAATCGGTGATCGTGCGACTGGACCGCACGCACTGATGAGTTCAGTCTGATGGGTTCAGATCAGGCCTTTGGTGGTGAGCCACGCGGTGGCCACAGCGTCGGCGTCTTCCTTGTCGATGCCGAACTGACGATTGAGCTCGGTGAGTTCCTCCGTGCTGAGCGCCGCTGAAATCGCATTCACCA
>JBBREA010000255.1:0-1506 GCA_038203385.1 Acidimicrobiales bacterium
AGTGTCGCCGAGTCGCGGACCTGATCGTCGCGAAGTCGCGCACGAAGTGCATCGGCGACGGTGGCGAGTGCGATCACCGGCTCACTTGCCTCGTTGGCGCATCACGATGACCCGGCCGCTGTCGACAGGTTGGCCATCGACGAACACTTTGTCACCGGGCTCGACGTGGTCTTCGAGCGATTCGAGCCGACCTTCGCGCTTGGCGCGCAGTTCGTCTTCGTGCTGGTTCATGACCGCTCGTCCTTCACGGACGGCCTCTGCGACCTCGCGCGTCTTGGAACGGGCCTTGGCCACAGCTGTCCTGGCGACCTGTGCCGGGGCGACGTTCGATGCTGCCTCCTTCACTTTCTTCTTGGCGTACCCGGCACCGGTGAGTCCTGCGGCGACACCGCCGGCAAACCACGTGATTCGCTTCATCATGCTCGTCGTCTCCGTCGTTCATTCGTTGGTGTACGGTCAGAATTCCGGTCACGGACGTCGATGACGTTGCCACCGGCTCGATCGGTGGCCTCTGAGTTCGAAAATGCAATCGTACGGGGCACGGGCCGACCGCGCAGTCGATTCCAGACTCGCGCACTTCCCTTGGCGAGGCCGGCAGCCTTGATCGCCGGTGAGGAGAACGCAGTTCGAGCCACTCGCCCGCCGACTGCATCCCCGATGGCCTCGGCTGATCCGAGCACTTTGTCGAATCGTTCGAGATCGGTACGCGCCTCGTCGACGGTGTGCTTTGCCGCGTCGGTCGTGGTGCGCATCTCATCGAGCAGCGGGCCGGTCTCGGCGCGTAGTTGCACGACATCCTGGCGCAGGTCCCGCAACGTGTCGTGGACCCGCAGGAGCACGACGATCAGTGCCGTGAATCCGATCACCAGGAGCAGCGCGAGGAGGATCAGGACGAGTTCGCCGGCGGTCATCGTGAGTTCCCCTGTTCGTTGTGCTGTCGGGTGTTGTGGTCGGTACTGGTCTGCTGGTGCTTTCTCACGCGCGCTGCCATTCGTCGCTGGACGTCCACTTCGTCGCCATACGGACTCGGCTCGTACCAGTGTTGCCCACGCTGCGCCTCGGGGAGGTAGTCCTGGTCGATCCATCCGCCAGGACTGTTGTGCGGTGACATGTAGTCGATGCCGTGGCCGAGCGTCGCTGCGCCCTGGTAGTGGCTGTCGCGCAGGTGGGGCGGCACCTCACCCGTGGCTCCGTTGCTCACCGCAGTACGCGCATTCCAGATCGCGAGCGCCGCACGGTTGCTCTTGGGTGCCGCAGCGAGGTAGATCGCTGCTTGGGCCAGGTTGAGTTGTGCTTCGGGCAGGCCGACGTGTTCGAGCGCGTGCGCTGCTGCGACGGCGATCTCGAGCCCGCGGCTGTCGGCAAGGCCCACGTCCTCGCTCGCGAAGATCACCATCCGCCGAGCAATGAACCGGGCGTCTTCGCCGGCTTCGAGCATCCGGGCCAGCCAGTAGACCGCTGCGTCCGGGTCGCTGCCGCGCATGGACTTGATGAATGCGCTCACGA